>KL569429.1:29495-32942 GCA_000715685.1 Streptomyces lilacinus | reverse complement strand
CCCAGCCGGTCCTTGAGCTCCAGCAGCAGCTTCTGCGCACCCTTCTTGCCGATGCCCGGCACCGCCGTGAGCGCCTTCTCGTCGCCGGTCGCGAAGGCGCGCCGCAGGGCGTCGGGGGTGTGCACGGCCAGCATGGCCTGGGCGAGCCGCGGGCCGACCCCGCTCGCGGTCTGCAGCAGCTCGAAGGTCTGGCGCTCGTCGTCGTCGGCGAAGCCGTAGAGGGTCAGCGAGTCCTCGCGGACGACGAGAGAGGTGGCGAGCCTGGCCGGCTCGCCGACCCGGAGCCGGGCGAGGGTGCCGGGCGTGCACTGGACGGCCATGCCGACGCCGCCGACCTCGACGACGGCGGTGTCGGGGGCGAGGGCCGCGACCGGCCCGGAGACGAAGGCGATCATCGGGTGCCCTTCGGGAGTCGTACGGGAACGGTGGCGCGGCGGTGGGCGGCGGCGATCTCCTGCAGCCTGTTGGTCGCCGGGGCCCGCCAGATGTGGCAGATGGCGAGGGCCAGGGCGTCGGCGGCGTCGGCCGGCTTGGGCGGCGCGTCGAGCCGCAGCAGCCGCGTGACCATGGAGCCGACCTGGGCCTTGTCGGCCCGGCCGGAGCCGGTGACGGCGGCCTTGACCTCGCTGGGGGTGTGCAGGGCGACGGGGAGTCCGCGGCGCGCGGCGCACAGCATGGCGACGGCGCTGGCCTGGGCGGTGCCCATGACCGTGCGGACGTTGTGCTGGCTGAAGACGCGCTCCACGGCGACGTATTCGGGCCGGTGCTCGTCGAGCCACTGCTCGATGCCGCGCTCTATGAGGACGAGCCGGTCGGCGACCTCGGCGTCCGCGGGCGTACGAACGACGCCGACACCGACCATGCGCAGCGGGCGGCCCGCGACACCCTCGACCACCCCGACGCCGCACCGCGTCAGCCCCGGGTCCACGCCAAGTACCCTCATCGCGCCCCTCCCCTCTTTGCGGCTAAACCGCCGCCGCTCTCGCGGACCTGGTTGATCACCGTTGGGGTTCCTCAATTGATGGTGACGGTCCATGTCGGCGATCTTCGTCGTCTGTCCCAGGCTATCCGCAGCCACTGACAACGCGACGGGCCGGCGGGACGCGTGTCCCGCCGGCCCGTCGGCCGACCGCAGTCGAACGTCTTACGCGTCGACCTTCGCCATGACGTCGTCGGAGACGTCGAAGTTGGCGAAGACGTTCTGCACGTCGTCGCTGTCCTCGAGCGCGTCGATCAGCTTGAAGATCTTGCGCGCGGCCTCCTCGTCGAGCTCCACCTGCATGGTGGGCACGAAGTTGGCCTCGGCGGAGTCGTAGTCGATGCCCGCCTCCTGGAGCGCGGTGCGGACCGCGACCAGGTCGGTGGCCTCGCTGATGACCTCGAAGTTCTCACCGAGGTCGTTGACTTCCTCGGCACCGGCGTCCAGGACCGCGCCCAGCACGTCGTCCTCGGTCAGCTCGCCCTTGGGGACGATGATGACGCCCTTGCGGTTGAAGAGGTAGGACACCGAGCCCGGGTCGGCCATGGAGCCGCCGTTGCGGGTCATGGCGACGCGCACGTCGGAGGCCGCGCGGTTGCGGTTGTCGGTGAGGCACTCGATGAGCACCGCGACACCGTTGGGGCCGTAGCCCTCGTACATGATCGTCTCGTAGTCGGCGCCGCCCGCCTCGAGACCGCCACCGCGCTTGACCGCGGAGTCGATGTTCTTGTTCGGGACCGACTGCTTCTTCGCCTTCTGGATGGCGTCGTAGAGCGTCGGGTTGCCGTCGATGTCGACGCCGCCCATGCGGGCCGCGACCTCGATGTTCTTGATGAGCTTCGCGAAGAGCTTGCCGCGCTTGGCGTCGATCACGGCCTTCTTGTGCTTCGTCGTAGCCCATTTAGAGTGGCCGGACATCCGCCTGTCTCCTTCGCGTAACCAATTACGTAACGAACGACAGAGATCCTACCGGGATCCCGCTACTGGGCTGCGCGCACCATCTCGACGAACAGCGCGTGCACGCGGTGGTCGCCGGTGAGCTCGGGGTGGAAGGACGTCGCCAGGACGTTCCCCTGCCGGACGGCGACCGTGTGGCCGTCGTAGGTGGCGAGGACCTCGGTGGCGGCACCCGTGGACTCCACCCAGGGGGCACGGATGAAGACGCCCTCGACGGGGCCGCCCTCGATGCCGGTCACGTCGATCGACGCCTCGAAGGACTCGTTCTGGCGGCCGAAGGCGTTGCGGCGCACGATCATGTCGATGCCGCCCAGCGTCTCCTGGTCCTCGCGCCCGTCCAGGAGCTTGTCGGCGAGCATGATCATGCCGGCGCAGGTGCCGTAGACGGGCATCCCGGCGCGGACGCGCTCGCGCAGCGGCTCCAGCATGCCGAAGGCGACGGCGAGCTTGGACATGGTGGTGGACTCGCCGCCGGGTATGACGAGGCCGTCGACCTCGGCCAGCTCCTCCGGACGGCGGACCGGGCGGGCCAGCGCGTCGGCCGCGGCGAGGGCGACGAGGTGCTCGCGGACGTCGCCCTGGAGGGCGAGGACACCGATGGTGGGGGTGAACACGGTGGGACTACCTCTCACGTGTGTACGGCCGGCGGGCCCGTGGGGTCCGCCGGTTGTACGGGCTGTGGGCGGTCCGCGAGCACCGCGGACCGCCCACTGGGGAAAACCACCCGGGACGCTCCCGGAACGCGCGTGCTACCAGCCGCGGTTGGCGTAGCGCTCGGCCTCGGGGAGGGTGTCGCAGTTGATGCCGACCATGGCCTCGCCCAGGTTGCGGGAGGCGTCCGCGATGATCTTCGGGTCGTCGTAGAAGGTGGTGGCCTTCACGATGGCGGCGGCGCGCTTGGCCGGGTCGCCGGACTTGAAGATGCCGGAGCCGACGAAGACGCCCTCGGCGCCGAGCTGGCGCATCAGTGCGGCGTCGGCCGGGGTGGCCACACCACCGGCGGAGAAGAGGACGACCGGCAGCTTGCCGAGCTCGGCGACCTCCTTGACCAGCTCGAAGGGTGCGCGCAGCTCCTTGGCGGCGGCGTAGATCTCGTTGTTGTCGCAGCCGCGCAGCTTGGCGATCTCGCCCTTGATCTGGCGCAGGTGGCGGACGGCCTCGACGACGTTGCCGGTGCCGGCCTCGCCCTTGGAGCGGATCATGGCCGCGCCCTCGGCGATGCGGCGCAGGGCCTCGCCCAGGTTGGTGGCACCGCAGACGAAGGGGGTGGTGAAGGCCCACTTGTCGGAGTGGTTGACCTCGTCGGCCGGGGTGAGGACCTCGGACTCGTCGATGTAGTCGACGCCGAGGGACTGCAGGACCTGGGCCTCGACGAAGTGGCCGATGCGGGACTTGGCCATGACCGGGATCGAGACGGCGTTGATGATGCCCTCGATCATGTCCGGGTCGGACATCCGGGCCACGCCGCCGTCCTTGCGGATGTCGGCGGGCACCCTGTCTCTTATACACAT
>KL569429.1:27278-29237 GCA_000715685.1 Streptomyces lilacinus | reverse complement strand
TGTATAAGAGACAGCTCCAGGGCCATGACGGCCACGGCGCCGGCGTCCTCGGCGATCTTGGCCTGCTCCGGCGTGACGACGTCCATGATCACGCCGCCCTTGAGCTGCTCGGCCATGCCGCGCTTGACCCGCGCGGTGCCGGTCTCCGGGGTGGCGCTGGAAGCGGTGGACGTGCTGGGGGTGGACACGATGTGACCTCGCTCTATCAAAGGCTCAGGGCTCGAGGGCCAGTAATGCTGCAGCGTCATCAAACCGGCGTGCGAGGCTCGGAAAAAAGGGCCAATTCGAGGTCAGTGGCCTGTCCGGTCGGCGAGCGCGGTGGGCGGCTCGTCGTCCATCTCGAAGGCCATCGGGAACGGCGCGTGGCCCGCCAGGCGGAACCAGCGCACGGTGCGGTGGCGACGCAGCGCCCGAGCCGCGCGGACCGAGTCGTTGTGGAAGCGACGGGCCATCGGCACCCTGCGCACGGCCTGACTGAGCTCCCCCAGCGATTCCTCGCCGCCCGGCGCCTCGCGCACGGCGTCCACCTGCGGCCCCTCGGCGAAGACCGCGCGCAGCGCCTGGCTGAGCTCGCTCTCGGCGACCTCGCGGTGCTCCTCCTCGGCCTGCCGGGCGGCGTGCGCGGCCTGGTAGAGCACGATCGAGGCGGCGGGGTCGAGGACGCCGGCGGTGCCCAGCTCCTGGGCGACCGAGGCACGGCGCAGCAGCTGGGCGTCGAGCGCGGCGCGGGCCGCGTCGATACGGCTGTGCAGCCGGTCGAGACGGCCGGCGGTCCAGCTCAGGTAGACGCCGATGACGACGAGCGCGGCCGCGATCCAGATCAAGGTGGTCACGGCGGGTCACGTTACCGTCCGCGGCGGACGGGCGAGCCGGGGCGGCCGGGGAGGCTGGGCCGCGCGGCCGGGGCCGGGGCCGCGCGGCCGGGGTCGCGGTCGGTGCCGGTGCCGGTCCCGGTCTCCACCCCGGGGTGGAGGCGGGTGGAGGAGAGCCCCCCGGGCAGGATCCACCCCAGTTCAACCCCGGCGCCGATCCTTCTCCACCCGCCCGGCACCTAGCGTCGTGTCAGGACGCCGGACCACCCCGGGAGGCACCTCATGACATCGCGGACCAGGCACGCGCTGCTGCTTCTCCTCACCGTCAACATCCTGCTGCCCCTCGGCGTGTACTACGCGCTGCGCGCCCACGGCACCGCCCAGTGGCAGGCCCTGCTGTTGAGCGGCGTCATACCGGCCGCGCACGCGCTGGGCACGGCGGTCGTGCGGCGCCGGGTCGAGGTCTTCGACCTCCTCGTCGTGGCGCTGCTGGCCGTCTCGGCGGCGACGTCGCTGATCAGCGGCAGCCCACGGGTGGTGCTGCTGAAGGACGCGGCGCTGCCGGCGGTGCTGGGAGCGTGGTTCCTGGGCACGCTGTGGGCGGCCCGGCCCTTCCCGTTCCGGTTCGGCGCGCGGCTGCGCGGGCCGGTCGCCGAGGAGGAGGCGGAGCGGGCCTGGCGCGAGCGCCCGGAGTTCCGGGCGGCGCTGCGGGGGCTCACGCTGCTGTGGGGCGGTGGGCAGCTGCTCGATGCCGCCCTGAGCACGGTGGAGGCCCTGGCCCTGCCCGTCGACGTGGTGCCGGTCATCGGCAGGTTCCAGTCGTTCGCGCTGCTGGGGCTGGTGGCCGTGCTCACCGTCCGCCGCAGCCGCGCCTTCCGGGACCGGTACGGGCTCCCGTTGTTCGGGACCCGGGAGCCGGTCGCGGTGTCGGTCGCCGGGCCGGATGCGGGGCGGGCCGCGGCGGAGCGAATAGCCGAGGGCTAGTCGCGGGCGAGGCCGAAGCGGGCGCGCAGCCCCGTGCGTTCGTCGGTGGCGACCGACGCGGCTCCGGCGGTGACCGTCTCGTAGACGGCCAGGATGTCGGCGCCCACGGTCGACCAGTCGAAGCGCCGAACGTGCCGGCTGCCGCGCTCGCTCAGCTCCGACC
>KL569429.1:23341-27035 GCA_000715685.1 Streptomyces lilacinus | reverse complement strand
GCTCAGCTCCGACCGCCTGGCCGGGTCGCCCAGCAGCCGCAGGGCGGCGGAGGCGAGCGCGTCGGCGTCCTCGTTGGCGAAGAGCTCGCCGGCGGCGCCCTGGTCGAGGACCTGGGCGAAGGCGTCGAGGTCACTGGCCAGGACCGGGGCGCCGGCAGACAGGGCCTCGACGAGGATGATGCCGAAGGACTCGCCGCCGGTGTTGGGGGCCACGTAGACGTCGACGCTGCGCAGCAGGCGGGCCTTGTCCTCGTCGCTGACCATGCCGAGGAATTCGACGTTGCCGCGCATCTCGGCGGGGAGCGCGGCGACGGCCTCCTCCTCGTCGCCGCGGCCGGCGACCAGCAGCCTGGTGTCCGGGCGCTCGGCGAGGATCGCCGGCAGGGCGCGCATCAGGACGGGCAGGCCCTTGCGGGGCTCGTCGATGCGGCCGATGAAGCCGATGGTCCCGCCCTGCCACTCGGGGTTCGGCTCGGCCCGGGCGAAGAAGTCCACGTCGACGCCGTTGGGGATGACGACCGCGTCGCCGCCCAGGTGCTCGACCAGGGTCCGGCGGGCGTACTCGCTCACCGCGATCCGGGCGCTGATCTTCTCCAGGGCGGGCTGAAGGATGGGATAGGCCGCGATCATGGCGCGGGAGCGCGGGTTGGAGGTGTGGAAAGTCGCCACGATGGGCCCCTGGGCGGCCCAGCAGGCCAGCAGACCGAGGGACGGGGAGGTGGGCTCATGGATGTGGATGACGTCGAAGCCGCCCTCGTGCAGCCAGCGGCGCACCCGGGCGGCGGACAGGAAGCCGAAGTTCAGCCGCGCCACCGAGCCGTTGTACGGCACGGGCACCGCGCGGCCGGCGGAGACGACGAAGGGGGGCAGCGGCGTCTCGTCGTCGGCCGGTGCCAGCACCGACACCTCGTGGCCCAGCCGGATCAGATGCTCGGCCAGGTCACGGATGTGGAACTGGACGCCGCCCGGGACGTCCCACGCATACGGACAGACGATCCCGATCCTCAAGGCTTCTCCGTTCCGGAGCTCTCGGCGAGGCGCGCGGCGTGGTCGAGGTCGGCGAGCCACAGCCGCTGGAGCATGTGCCAGTCCTGCGGGTGCTCGGCGATGCCGGAGGCGAAGGCGTCGGCCATCCGCTGGGTCATCGCCGCGGCCTTCTCCCCGCGGGTGCCGGTCCCGGGCACCTCGATCGGGTCGTGGATCCGGGCCCGCATCACCGGCGACCGCTCGTACCAGAGCGTGACCGGCATCAGCACGGCCCCGGTCTGCACAGCCAGCGCGGCGGGCCCGGCGGGCATCTTCGCCGCCTCGCCGAAGAAGGAGACCTCGATCCCGGAGGAGGACAGATCACGATCGGCCACCAGACAGACGAGTCCGCCGGAGCGCAGCCGCCGGGCGAGGGTGCCGAAGGCACTGCCGCCAGCGTGCGGCAGGACCTCCATGCCCAGCCCCTCGCGGTAGGCCACGAAGCGGTCGTAGAGCGTCTCGGGCTTGAGCCGCTCCGCGACCGTGGTGAAGGGCACGCCGAGCGCGGTGGTGACCCAGGCGCCGGCCAGGTCGTAGTTGGCCATGTGGGGCAGCGCCAGGACGACGCCGCGCCCGGCGGCCAGGGCCTCCTCCAGGAGGGGCAGGCCCGTTATGGCGAAGCTGGTGCGGATGCGTTCGGGGCTCCAGACGGGCAGCCGGAAGGACTCCATCCAGTAGCGCATGTACGAGCGCATGCCCGCCCGGGAGAGCTCGGCGAGCCGCTCCGGGCCCGCGTCGGGGACGACACGGGCGAGGTTGGCCTCCAGGCGGAGCACCCCCCGGCCGCGCCGCCTCCAGGCGGCGTCGGCGATCTGCCGGCCCAGGGCGTCGGCGGCGGGCTCGGGGAGCCGCTTGACCGCCCCCCAGCCGAGCCCGTAGAGCCCGTCGGTCAGCCGCTCCTTCACGCGCCCTCGCCCCCACCGGCCGCGGCCGCCGGCACCGCGTCCGCCTCGGCGGCCTCGCGGCGCACGGTCACCACGCGCTGGATCAGGGTGACCAGGGAGCCGACGGCGACGATCCACAGGGCGATCGGCAGCAGCACCTCGATGTGCGGCACGCCGAACTGGTGCAGCCCCGAGAAGCCGCAGGCCACGAGCGAGATGACCAGCCGCTCGGCGCGCTCGACCAGGCCGTTGACGTTCACCGGCAGACCGATGCTCTCGCCGCGCGCCTTGGTGTACGACACCACCTGGCCGCTGGCCAGGCAGAAGATCGCGACCGCGCACAGGGACAGGCTGTCCCCGCGCCCGGCGTACCACAGGGCCAGGCCGCCGAAGATCGCCGAGTCGGCGACCCGGTCCAGGGTGGAGTCGAGGAAGGCGCCCCAGCGGCTGGAGCGGCCCAGCTGGCGGGCCATGTTGCCGTCGACCAGGTCCGAGAAGACGAACAGGGTGATGACGATCGTGCCCCAGAAGAACTCGCCCCGGGGATAGAAGGCCAGCGCACCCGCCACCACACCACCGGTGCCGATGAGGGTCACCGCGTCGGGGCTGACACCGAGGCGGATGAGCAGTGCGGCGAACGGCGTGAGAACACGCGTGAAGAACGCACGCGCGTACTTGTTCAGCATGGCCTTCCCGGAGGGTCGTATGCGGGCCGGGTGATCGGCAGGACCACCGGCTGGCCCATCGTAGCCAGGCGCCCGGGGCCCGCCGCGCACACGTCGCGTCCCGGCCCCATGCCGCAGGTCACGTGGGCCCCGGGGCCCACGGGCCGACGACCCGCCGGCGGCGGACCGGTGTTCGACGTATGGACGCAGCGTGACCACGGTGGAAAGCTCGAAGGACCGCAGGTGTCGACCGGGAGGCGAGACACATGGGCGAGAAGACGAGTACGCATCCAGGGGCCGCCGGCAGGGCTATCACGGCCGACCAGCCCGGCAGCATTCGCAACGTGGTGCTGGTCGGCCACAGTGGCTCCGGCAAGACGACGCTGGTGGAGGCCCTGGCGCTGACCACCGGCGCGGTCAATCGGGCGGGCCGCGTCGAGGACGGCGCGGCGCTCTCCGACTACGACGAGATCGAGCACCGCCAGCAACGCTCGGTGCAGCTCTCCCTCGTGCCCGTCGAATGGGCCGGGATCAAGATCAATCTCTTGGACACACCCGGATACGCCGACTTCGTCGGCGAGCTGAGGGCCGGTCTGCGGGCAGCGGACGCGGCCCT
The DNA here is from genome assembly GCA_000715685.1 of Streptomyces lilacinus. Classification (GTDB taxonomy): domain Bacteria; phylum Actinomycetota; class Actinomycetes; order Streptomycetales; family Streptomycetaceae; genus Streptomyces; species Streptomyces lilacinus. The sequence goes on along the minus strand of KL569429.1, from coordinate 23,844 downwards.
CTTCGTCGTCTCGGCGGCCGAGGGCACCGAGGGCATCTCCGGCCCGACGCGCATGGTGTGGGAGGAGTGCGCGGCGGTCGGCATGCCCCGCGCCATCGTGGTGACGCACCTGGAAGCGGCGCGCGCGGACTTCGAGGGGATGACGGAGGCCTGCCGCGCCGCGTTCGGCGGCGACTCCCCCGAGAGCGTGCTCCCCCTCTACCTGCCCCGCCACGGCCAGGAGGGCCCCGACGGGCACCGCCCGGTCACCGGGCTGATCGGGCTGCTCACCCAGCGGGCCTTCGACTACGCCTCCGGCACCCGCGCCGAGGCCGAGCCCCGCCCCGAGGAGCTGCCGCTGATCGCCGAGGCGCGCAACCGCCTCATCGAGGGCATCATCGCCGAGAGCGAGGACGAGACCCTCATGGACCGCTATCTGGGCGGCGAGGACATCGACGTCAAGACGCTCATCGAGGACCTCGAGCGGGCGGTGGCCCGCGGCAGCTTCCTGTCTCTTATACACA
>KL569429.1:17970-23068 GCA_000715685.1 Streptomyces lilacinus | reverse complement strand
ACCCGGTGCTCGCCGCCGCGCCCGCCGCGGAGGGCGCCAAGCAGGGCCTGGGCACCGTCGAGCTGCTCGAGCTGATCACCGGCGGCTTCCCCACCCCGATCGAGCGCACCGCCCCCGCCGTCACCACGCCGGACGGCGGACCGCGCCCGGAGCTGTCCTGCGACCCCGCCGGGCCGCTGGCCGCCGAGGTGGTCAAGACCGCCTCCGACCCCTACGTCGGCCGGATCTCCCTCGTCCGCGTCTTCTCCGGCACCCTGCGCCCCGACGAGACCGTGCACGTCTCCGGCCACGGCCTGGAGGACCGGGGCCACGAGAGCCACGACGTCGACGAGCGCGTCGGCGCGCTGTCCTCCCCCTTCGGCAAGCACCAGCGCCAGCTGAACCGGGCCGTCGCCGGGGACATCGCCTGCGTCGCCAAGCTCAGCCGCGCCGAGACCGGCGACACCCTCTCCGACCGCGACGCCCCGCTCCTGATGGAGCCGTGGCTGATGCCCGACCCCCTGCTGCCCGTCGCCATCCAGGCGCACAGCAAGCCGGACGAGGACAAGCTCTCCCAGGGCCTGGCCCGGCTCGTCGCCGAGGACCCCACGATGCGCCTCGAGCACAACCAGCACACCCACCAGGTCGTCCTGTGGTGCCTGGGCGAGGCCCACCGGGACGTGGCCCTGGAGCGGCTGCGCACCCGCTACGGCGTCCAGGTCGACGTCGTGCCGCACAAGGTGTCCCTGCGCGAGACCTTCGGCACCCGGGCCGCCGGCCGCGGCCGGCACGTCAAGCAGTCCGGCGGCCACGGCCAGTACGCCATCTGCGAGATCGAGGTCGAGCCCCTGCCCGGCGGCTCCGGCATCGAGTTCGTCGACAAGGTCGTCGGCGGCGCCGTGCCCCGCCAGTTCATCCCCTCCGTGGAGAAGGGCGTGCGCGCCCAGGCCGCCAAGGGCGTCGCCGCCGGATACCCGCTGGTCGACATCCGCGTCACCCTCACCGACGGCAAGGCCCACTCCGTCGACTCCTCCGACGCCGCCTTCCAGACCGCCGGCGCCCTCGCCCTGCGCGAGGCCGCCGCCGAGGCCCGCATCCACCTCCTCGAGCCCGTCGCCGAGGTCCAGGTCCTGGTCGCCGACGAGTACGTCGGACCGGTCATGAGCGACCTCTCCGGCCGGCGCGGCCGGGTCGTCGGCACCGAGCAGTCCGGCGCCGGCCGCACCCTCGTCCGCGCCGAGGTCCCGGAGATCGAGATCGGGCGCTACGCCGTGGACCTGCGCTCCCTGTCGCACGGCACCGGACGGTTCAGCCGCTCGTACGCCCGGCACGAACCGATGCCGCCGCAGCTCGCCGAGCGCATCCGCGAACAGGCCGAGAACGGCGCATAGTTCGCAAGCCGCCCGTCCCAACTCGCCTGGGACGGGCGGCTTTCGGATCTCCCACGACAGGCGGCACCCCGCCCCGTTACGCTGAGCACGCGACCCATGACGCATCAATGGGACGGCAGTCGGGAGCGAGCCGGCGCACGGGACGCGCGCGGCATTGGGGGCGGCAGTGGCAGCAGGGGACGCGTACGACTTCAGTCCGGGCGCGCAGATCCCGGTATCCGGCGGCGCCGGCCAGACCGCGGCGACCCAGGCCCTGGCCTCGGCCGCCTACCGGGACGGCCCGGTCGACGAGTTGCTCAAGGCCAACTCGGACTGGGCCACCTCCGAGGTCAAGAAGGCCCGCATCTCCCTCTTCGAGCCCAACCTCGGCGAGGCCTTCGCCCGCGCCGTGCAGACCCGCATGCTCGGCGGCGGCCGCAAGCCGCTCATCCAGTCCTTCGGCATCGAGCCCCAGGTCATCGTCGAGCACTGCCTGTCCGCCTCCCGCATCCGCAAGCAGCGCGACGCCAAACTGACCGTCATCATGCTGGTCTTCGGGCTGCTCTTCCTGCCCGGCGTCCTGCTCTGGCTCGGCGTCTTCCAGCTCCGGCGCAGCCTCGCCGGCGCCCAGGACAAGCGCGCCGGAGCCCTCGGCACGGCCCTGCTGGTCGCCCTCGGCATCATCGTCGCGATCGTCCTGGTCAAGCTCCCCTTCAACTCGTTCCTCAACCTGTACGTGCGTGCCATGGTCGTCGCCCCCGTCATCGGCGGCTTCTGGGCCAAGGCCGTCTGCGAGCGCACGGCCAAGGACCTCCGCGAGCGCTGGACCGGCCTCCTCGACGGCGGCGGCGTCGCCGCCAAGATCCCCGAGGCCGTCCCCCAGACCCCCGGCGAGAGCGCCGCCGAGCAGCTCCGCCAGAACCTCGAGCGGCTCTCCGCCGAGCAGCGCAGCAACGTCGCCTTCTACGCCGGCCCCAAGGGCATCCTCGGCATGGGCACCCGCTGGGGCAGCTGGCAGCTCGCCGAGGACCTCGTCCCCGCCCAGCCCGGCAAGGACATCACCCCCTTCCGCAGCTGGGACATCGTCCGCGCCGTCCACGACCAGCTCAAGCTGCTCGAGCGCACCCCCATCAACACCGGCGGCCTCACCGCCCCCCACGTCGAGCACTGGGTCATCGTCCCCATCGGCGAGGGAGCCTCCGCCGTCTCCCGCCCCGGCGGCACCGACGCCGCCTTCCAGATACGCGGCGCCCAGCTCCAGGACATCTGCGACAAGCAGCACTTCGGCAGCGGCGACCGCCACTACCTCGGCGTCCAGTTCGTCCTCTGGGACGGCCAGCTGGTCATCACCCTGCTCGTCAACGTCACCGTCCTGCACAAGACCCTGCGCATCGAGGTCACCGGCCACGCCCTGGGCCCCACCCACGGCGTCTTCAACGGCCGCCCCAAGAACCGCACGCAGACCTACAAGAAGGGCCTGAAGTTCTGGGAGACCTGGACGCGGACCCTGCCCGTCGTCGAGCCCCGCGAGGTCGTCCGCCTCGCCGCCCGCGCCCCCCTCACCTGGTACCCGCCCCTGCTCGAGTACTGGGGCGGCAAGCTCGTCCTGCCCGAGCCCTTCGGGCTGCGCCACGCCTGGGCCGACAAGCCCTGGCGGCACCGCTTCATGGCCGACGACGCCCTGCGCGCCGCCACACCCGTCCTCCGCGTCGTCCACGAGGCCACCCTCCGCGTCCTCGCCGACAACGGCGTCGACATCGAGCGCTTCGCCAGCCGCGCCAACAACCTCAGCGGTGCCGTCCAGGACCCCACGCCGCGCCAGGCCGACGTCTACAACGCCTGAGCACCGCGGCCCGCCGGGCCACGCCTACCGGAAGATGCCGGTGTGGCCCAGCGAGTAGCGGCCCGGCTGCGGATAGACCGCCAGGCCGTGCGGCCCGTCGCCGACCTTGATGCGCGCGATCTGATGCCCGTCCGTCGTGTCGATCGCGTACACCTCGCTGTTGTAACGCCCCGACAGCCACAGCACCTTGCCGTCCGCCGACACCCCGCCCATGTCCGGGCTGCCGCCGTCCGGCAGCTCCCACTTCTTCACCAGCTTGCGGCTCGGCAGGTCCAGCACCGAGATCGAGCCCTCGCCGCGGTTGGAGATGTACATCGACTTCGAGTCCCGGCTGACGTAGAGGCCGTGCGCACCCTTGCCCGTCGGCATCAGCCACGGCTCCCCGAACTTGTCGCCGTCCAGCACCCACAGCCCGTCGGCCATCATGTCCGCGATGTACCAGGTCTTTCCATCCGAAGCGATCTTCACGTCCTGCGGCATCGCCCCGTCGAACGGCAGCTTCTGCTGGTCGATCACCTTCATTTTGGCGGTGTCGACCTTGAGCAACTCCCCGGAGAACTCGCACGAGACGATGAAGTACCGCCCGTCCGGCGAGAAGTCCGCGTGGTTCACGCCGAGACAGTTCACGTGCTCGGTCCTCACCCGCTTCATCGTGTGCGCGTCGCGGAAGACCAGCTCCCGGTCCATCGACGCCATCACCACGGCGTACTTGCCGTCGGGCGTGAAGTACAGGTTGTACGGGTCGTGCACCTCGACGGTCTTGCCCGCCTTGCCGGTGGCCGGATCGATGGGCGTGAGCGTGTGACCGCGATCGTTGTTGACCCACAGCGTCTTCAGGTCCCAGGAGGGCACGACGTGCTGCGGCTGATTGCCCACCGGGATCGTCTCGATCACCTTGTACGTCTTGGGATCGATCACACTGACCGTGTCCGACTCGGTGTTGGGCACGTACACCCGCGACGGGAAGTCCTTGACCACCGGCGACAGCGCGTTCGGCCGGTCCGCCGCGTAGACGTCGTTCGGATCGAGCAGCGGCGGCATCCCCGGCAGACCCTGCGGTACGCCCCGGACGGCGCCCTGGCTGTGCGCACCCTGCTCCCGGCCGGAGGAGGCGCCCTTGCCGCCGTCCCCGCCGCCGCAGCCCACCGCCAGCAGGGCACAGACGGTGACGCACAGCGCGGCCCGGCGCAGGGGCCGCGAGCGGACGGGCAGACCGGGACGGAGGCGTGGCGGGCGGTGATGCGAGAACTGGATCATCGGGTCAGCAGCTCCGTAGTCGTCACCGCGCGCAGACCGCGGCGGTGCAGGCCGTCGAGGATCGCGGGCAGCGCGGCGACCGTGCCGGCGTGCCCGAAGTGCAGACTCACCACCGACCCTGGCCGCACCGCGTTCAACACGGTACGCCGGACCGTTTCGGCACCCGGGTCGGTGAAGTCGAGGGAATCCACGTCGTACGACAGGACGTGCGGGTAACCGGCCTTGCGCGCCAGCCGCACCACCTGGTCGGTGGCGCGCCGGGCGCGGGACGGCCGGAACCAGCGGCCGATGCCGCCCGTGAGCCTGCGCAGCCGGTCGGCGCACTCGGTGATCTCGGCGTAGGCGGCCCTCTCCGGCATCGCGCAGATGTTCAGATGCCGCATGGTGTGATTGCCGAGCTCGTGCCCGCCGTCGAGCACCCGGCGGGCCATGCGCGGCTCGGCGTCGAGCCAGTCGCCGACGGCGAGCACGGTGACCCGGGCCCCGGCCCGCTCGGCCTCCGCGAGCACGGCGGTCGCCGACTTCGCGTCACCGCGGCCGTGGAAGGTGAGCGCGACCGCACGGCCGCTGCGCGAGCCGTGCTCGATCTGGGCGGGCAGCCCGCCCGGCAACCGCGGCAGCAGCAACGACGGCCCCGGCGGAACGGCGG
>KL569429.1:13587-17732 GCA_000715685.1 Streptomyces lilacinus | reverse complement strand
AGATGTGTATAAGAGACAGGCCCCGGCCAGGGCGCTGCCCGCGGCCGCGCGCAGCACGGTGCGACGGTGAAGGAAGGTCACCGTCCCATTAGAGCTTCTTGAGGAAGAATTTGTGTGATTTGCCCGATTTCGCTCGGGTGTGTCACCAGACGGTCGTCACACGACCGCTTTCGTCGCCGTCAGACCGTGGGCCAGACGTCCGCGAGCATCTTCCGGGTGTCCGCGAGGAGTTGGGGCAGCACCTTGGTGTGGCCGATGACCGGCAGGAAATTGGTGTCGCCGCCCCAGCGCGGCACGATGTGCTGATGCAGGTGAGCGGCGATGCCGGCACCCGCGACCCCACCCTGGTTCATGCCGATGTTGAACCCGTGCGCCCCGGACGCCTCGCGCAGCGCGCGCATCGCCCGCTTGGTGTAGTCGGCCAGCTCGACCGTCTCGGCCTCGTCCAGCTCGGTGTAGTCGGCGACGTGCCGGAAGGGGACGACCATCAGGTGCCCGCCGTTGTACGGGTAGAGGTTGAGTACCGCGTAGACGCGCTCGCCCCGGGCGATGATCAGGCCGTCCTCGTCACTCTTGGCCGGGATCGAGCAGAACGGGCAGCCGTCGTCGGCCCCGGGGCCGGTGGGCTTGCCCTCGCCCTGGATGTAGGCCATCCGATGGGGCGTCCACAGGCGCTGAAAGGCGTCCGGCGCCCCCACTCCGAACTGCTGCTCCGGCTCACTCGTCATGTTCTGAAGCATATGGGCCCCGGGGCGTCGACGACGCTCCGGGGCCCGGGGAGGTCCGATCAGACCTGGACGCGACGCTCCACCACGTCGACCAGCTTCGCGATGGCCTCAGCGCGCGGGATGCCGTTCTCCTGCGAACCGTCGCGGTAGCGGAAGCTCACCGCGCCGTTCTCCATGTCCTCGTCACCAGCGATGATCATGAACGGCACCTTGGACTTCTGCGCGTTCCGGATCTTCTTCTGCATCCGGTCCGAGGAGGCGTCCACCTCGACCCGCAGGCCCTTCTTCTTCGCCTCGGCGGCGAACTCCTGCAGGTACTCCACGTGCGCGTCACCGATCGGGATGCCGATCGCCTGCACCGGGGCCAGCCACGCCGGGAACGCACCCGCATAGTGCTCCAGCAGGACAGCGAAGAAGCGCTCGATCGAACCGAACAGCGCACGGTGGATCATGACCGGACGCTGCTTGGAACCGTCCGCCGCCGTGTACTCGAGGTCAAACCTTTGCGGCAGGTTGAAGTCCAGCTGGATGGTCGACATCTGCCACGTACGACCGATCGCGTCACGCGCCTGCACCGAGATCTTCGGGCCGTAGAAGGCCGCGCCGCCCGGGTCGGCGACCAGCTCGAGGCCCTGCTTCTCGGCCACCTTGCGCAGCGTCTCGGTGGCCTCCTCCCACGCCTCGTCCGAGCCGACGAACTTCTCCGGGTCCTTGGTGGACAGCTCGAGGTAGAAGTCGTTCAGGCCGTAGTCGCGCAGCAGGTCGAGCACGAAGGTGAGGGTGCGGTCGAGCTCCTCGCCCATCTGCTCGCGGGTGCAGTAGATGTGCGCGTCGTCCTGCGTGAAGCCGCGGGCGCGGGTCAGGCCGTGCACGACGCCCGACTTCTCGTACCGGTACACCGTGCCGAACTCGAACATCCGCAGCGGCAGCTCGCGGTACGAGCGTCCCCGGGCGTCGAAGATCAGGTTGTGCATCGGGCAGTTCATGGGCTTGAGGTAGTAGTCCACGCCCGCGTCGAGCTGCATGGGCGGGTACATGCCGTCGGCGTACCAGTCCAGGTGGCCCGACTTCTCGAAGAGGGCGCCCTTGGTGGCGTGCGGGGTGTAGACGAACTCGTAGCCGGCCTCTTCGTGCTTGCGGCGGGAGTAGTCCTCCATCACGCGCCTGACGATGCCGCCCTTGGGGTGGAAGACCGCCAGGCCCGAGCCGATGTCCTCCGGGATGGAGAAGAGGTCCAGCTCCGAACCGAGGCGACGGTGGTCGCGCTTCTCGGCCTCCGCCAGGAACTCCAGGTAAGCCTTCAGCTCGTCCTTCGACGGCCATGCCGTGCCGTAGATGCGCTGAAGCTGCGGGTTCTTCTCACTTCCACGCCAGTACGCGGACGCATTGCGCATGAGCTTGAACGCCGGGATGACCCGGGTCGTCGGCAGGTGCGGACCCCGGCAGAGGTCTCGCCAGCACAGCTCGCCCGTCTTCGCGTCGAGGTTGTCGTAGATGGTGAGCTCGCCCGCACCCACCTCGACGTCCGCGCCGTCGTCGTGGGAGGCGGAGCCCTTGAGGCCGATCAGCTCGAGCTTGTACGGCTCGTCCGCCAGCTCCTCGCGGGCGGCCTCGTCCGTGACGACGCGGCGCGAGAAGCGCTGGCCCCGCTTCTGGATCTCCTGCATCTTCTTCTCGATGAGCTTGAGATCGTCGGGGGTGAACGGCTTCTCGACGTCGAAGTCGTAGTAGAAGCCGTCCTTGACCGGCGGGCCGATGCCCAGCTTGGCCTCGGGGAAGAGCTCCTGCACGGCCTGGGCCATGACGTGGGCGGTCGAGTGGCGCAGGATGTTGAGACCGTCCTCGGAGGAGATCTCGACGGGCTCGATCTCCTCGCCGTCGGCGACGACGTACGCGAGGTCCTTGAGCTCGCCCGCGACGCGCGCGGCCACCACGGTGCGCTCGCCGGCGAAGAGGTCGGCGGCAGTAGTGCCCGTCGTCACCACGCGCTCTTCCCGCTCGGAATCGCGTTGGATGATCACACGGACGTCTGACACCGGTCTCTCCTGACGTATGGGGTGCGGCAGCGGTCGCTGCGCGCCTGAATCGTACCGAGCCCGGCGCTGTGGTCGCTAAACGGTTAATCGGCGTCGGGCTTCTCGCCGAAGAGGTCGGGATTGTCGTGGAGGGAGTGCAGGGACTTCAGCAGCCGGTCCCGCTCGGCCTCGTCCACCTGGGCGGGCAGCACGGCGCCCGCCTCGGCCAGCCGGCGGAAGCCGCCGCGGCTCTCCAGGCGCCCGGTGACGGTGACGGGGACGCCGGCCAGGTGGGCGTGGCCGGCGATGCGGTAGTCCTCCTCGCCGAGGGTGATCCGCACCTGGGTGACGTCCGCCCCGGCGAGCACCCGCAGCCGCACCACGCCGGGTCCGCCGGGCGCCTCCCGGCGCAGGCGGACGACGGCTCCGGTGAGCCGTACGGGCACGGACGGCTCGTCCCGTACGTAGCGGGCGCCGGCCTCGCGGAGGGCCGGCAGGTCGCCGGGCGAGAACTCGACGGGCTCGGGGCGGGCCGCGAAGCCCTCCGGGGGGCCGGCGGCCGGTGCCCACTCGACGCCGATCCGGATGCCCTGGGCGCCGCTGACCAGGGTGGCGAGGGCCTGGGTGAGCTCCTGGCACACCCCTGCCTCGACGGCCGTGTCGAAGGCGTCCATACGTCCGGTGGCGCGCCGGTAGTCGGTGGCGTCGCGGGCGGCCTGCAGGGCCCGGAGCAGGGTGGTGACCAGGGCGCGGCCGCCTTCGGGCGGGCTGTCGAGGGGGACGAGGACGCCGAGCTCGCGGCCGTCGGGGGCGGGCCCGGCGAGGACGCCGGCGAGGTCTGGGCGGCGGCGAGCAGCATGGCGCGGGCGCCGGTGCGCAGCCGTTCCTGGGCGGTCCAGGCGGCGGCCGGGGCGCCGGGGTCGGGGATCTCCCGCCACCAGCGGATCTCGTCGCCGGGCTCGCGCAGGGCGAGGAGGACGTCGCGGGCGGAGGGGGCGGCGCTGTGCTCGAGGGCGGTGAGGGCCTCGGCGAGCAGGTCGGCGCTGTCGGGGAAGGCGCGGCTCTCGGGCACGAGGAGGCTGGTGCCGGTGCCGGGGCCCGCGGGGGGCGTCCAGCGGCCGTAGCGCCCGGGGTCTCCGCCGCGTCGTCGCCAGCCGTGGCGGGCGAGGAGGGCGCCGAGGACGGCGGGGTCCGGGTGGTGCGAGGGTTCGGTCGGCCGGTGCATCAGGGTCTCCCTCCCGCCCCGACCCGCGTCATGATCTCGCAGAGTGCTCGGTCGTCGAAGACGCGCGAGGTCGGGATCCGCACGGTGGTCCTGCGCCTGCCGGTGACGGGGTGGCCGGCGAGGTTGATCCAGTAGCAGCAGTGCCGCAGCTCGAGGCGGTCGTGGCCGGCCCGCAGC
>KL569429.1:13036-13331 GCA_000715685.1 Streptomyces lilacinus | reverse complement strand
TGGCCGGCCCGCAGCCAGTCGTGCCGGGCGCGCGGCACGATCATCACGACGAGGATCTTGTGGACGGAGACGGGGGTGCGGGCGAGCTTGATCAGGTGGTCGTTGTCGAGCGTGAAGCCGAAGCTTCGGTCGGCCGGGCGGGGGCCGGGTGACGTGGGGGGCCACGGGGACAGCTGGTAGGTGCACTTGAGCTGGACCTTGATGGTGACCTCGTCGTCGGTGACGTGCCCGGGGGCGCTGTGGCTGACGTGCCAGTCGATGCCGTTGTCCGGGAAGGGCTGGGCGAGGGAGCAGC
>KL569429.1:11667-12774 GCA_000715685.1 Streptomyces lilacinus | reverse complement strand
GATCTGGAGGGTCTCCATGCAGGCGGTCGTGGCGAGGCCGCCGCGCAGGGGTGCGATGCGCCCGGGTGCCGGGCCGCCGGGGAGGGCGGCCGGGTCGGGCTGAGCGAGCGCCATGTCCGAAAAGCCTTCCGGGCTCGCCGGTCCGTTGGTCGTACATCTGTGTTGTCTCCAGACGAACTCCCCGGCAAACAGCGGCGGTTCGGGGGATGCGGTGGCCGGGTATCACCTCGCGGGGAGGGGAAACACGCCATTCGCCGGACAAGCGCGAGGAGTTGGGGTCATGCCGTGCTGGTTCGAGGGGCCCCTGGCCGCCTTCGACACCGAGACGACCGGGGTGGATGTGGAGCGGGACCGGATCGTGTCGGCGGCCTTTGTGACGCAGTCGCAGGCGGGGGCCGTGCCGGTCACCACCCGGTGGCTGGTCAATCCGGGTGTGCCGGTGCCCGAGGAGGCCACCGCGATACACGGGCTGAGCGATGAGCACCTGCAGCGCAACGGCCGGTGGCCGGCGCCGGTGATGGAGGAGGTGGCGCGGGCCCTGGCGGGTCACGCGGCGCGGGGCGTACCGCTGGTGGTGATGAACGCCCCGTTCGATCTGACGCTGCTGGACCGGGAGTTGCGGCGGCACCGGGCGTCGTCGCTGGCGGGGTATCTGGGCGGCGCGGCGCTGTGCGTGATGGATCCGTGGGTGCTGGACAAGCACCTGGACCGCTACCGCAAGGGGCGGCGCACGCTGACGGATCTGTGCGAGCAGTACGGGGTGGAGCTGCGGGACGCGCACGAGGCGGCCACGGACGCGCTGGCGGCGCTGGAGGTCGTCCGGGCGGTGGGGCGTCGTTTCGCGTCGCGTCTGGAGCGGCTGAGCCCGGCGGAGCTGCACACCCGGCAGGCGATATGGCACGCGGCGCAGGCGCGGGGGCTGCAGGCGTGGTTCGCGCGCAACGGTTCGGAGGAGGAGTGCGATCCGGCGTGGCCGCTGCGGCCGGTGCTGCCCGCGGCGGCGTGAGGCGCGGCGGGGTCCGGTGTGGGGGCAATGCGGAAGGCCGGGCCATCAGTTGATGGCCCGGCCTTCCGGGATGTGGGCGATACTGGGATCGAACCAGTGAC
>KL569429.1:10704-11388 GCA_000715685.1 Streptomyces lilacinus | reverse complement strand
TACTGGGATCGAACCAGTGACCTCTTCGGTGTGAACGAAGCGCTCTCCCGCTGAGCTAATCGCCCGGGATTCGTGCGGGGTTCCCCCGGCAACGCACTGAACAATACAGGTCGCGACGGCCCTCCATCAAATCCCCCGGGCCCGGCGTTCCAGCAGGGCGCGCAGGCCGCGCCGGCCGCCGCGCATCATCCAGGCGTGGTTGGCGACGAAGAGGGGCCGGCCGGGCAGGGCGAGCCGGCGCATGAGGGGTTTGCGCACGTCGACGTCCTGCTGGAAGCGGGCGGCGCTGCCGCCCGTGCCGTGCGGGACGACGGTCCAGCGGGCCCAGCCCTCGAGGTCGCCGCGCATGACGATCTCCAGGATCCGGCGGTGGGGGTCGCGGCGGCTCTGGCGGGCGGTGATCGTGAGTTCGTAGGGCAGGAGGGAGCGGAAGCGCACGGTGCCGCTGACGTCGTCGATCCGCTGGACGTCGCGGACCTGGGGCCACCAGGTGGGGTAGTCCTCGGCGTCCTCGAGCACGGCGTAGACGGCGTCCGGCGGGGCGGGCAGGATCCACTCGTCGTGGAAGCGGTATCGGTGCAGCGCCATGACGGTCAGGGCACACCAAAGCACCGAGGGTCCGCAAGGTGTGAACCTCGCGGACCCTCGGTGTGACGTGGGCGATACTGGGATCGAACCAGTGAC
>KL569429.1:8695-10543 GCA_000715685.1 Streptomyces lilacinus | reverse complement strand
CCGCTGAGCTAATCGCCCGGGCGCACCGCAAACATTACCGCATGTCAGAGGGTGCCCAGAACCACCCGTGCCTGGTCAGGGGCGGATGGGTGGCCCCGAGGGGGTTCAGTGGCCGACGTCCCAGGGCAGTCGCAGTCCGTACGTGGCGACGTAGTAGCCGACCAGGGAGCAGACGATGGCCAGCCCGACGACGGTGAGGATGATGTTGCGCCGGCGCACCCTGGGGTCGAGGGCGCGCTGGGCGGCCTCGGTGACCTTGCGTTTGGTCCAGCGGAGGACCAGCTGGGCCCAGACGAACTCGGTCGCCCAGATGGCCATGCCGGCGAAGATCACCAGCCAGCCGGGGCCGGGCAGGGGCAGCATGATCACGCCCGCGACGACGACGGCGAGGCCGACGACGAAGACGCCGACCTGCCAGCTCAGGTGCAGGGGGCGGGACCTCTTGATGAAGTGCGGGGCCCGGGAACCGAGCCCCTGTTCGGGCCGGTCGACACCGTCCGTTCCGGCGGGTCCGCGCTCGTCACTCTCCGCGTTCATGCGGCCCAACGTACCCGATGTGCCGGATCTCACCGGATTGGCGGTACCCGCGCCGCGGCGACTGGGCCGTCCGAGGTATCCGAACAGCCTCAAAACGGTCAGAGGGGTTTACAACGGCACCGTAGGTGGCATGTCGATTTCGCCGACGTGCGAATCCCCGAGCGCACACTGAGCGAAAGGCCCTGGCGCTTATGAACACCACGGTCAGCTGCGAGCTGCACCTGCGCCTCGTTGTGTCGAGCGAATCCTCACTGCCTGTCCCCGCAGGCCTGCGGTACGACACGGCCGATCCGTATGCCGTGCACGCCACCTTCCACACCGGAGCCGAAGAGACGGTCGAGTGGGTCTTCGCCCGGGACCTGCTCGCGGAGGGCCTCCACCGGCCCACCGGGACGGGCGACGTCCGGGTCTGGCCGTCCCGCAGTCACGGCCAGGGCGTCGTCTGCATCGCGCTGAGTTCGCCGGAGGGCGAGGCCCTCCTGGAGGCCCCGGCGCGAGCCCTGGAGTCGTTCCTCAAGCGGACCGACGCCGCCGTCCCCCCGGGCACCGAGCACCGTCACTTCGACCTGGACACCGAGCTCTCGCACATCCTGGCCGAGAGTTGATGCCCGGCGGAGGCTGACCGGGCGCGCCGGCCCACTCGGGGAGGCCGCGCGCAGCACCACCTCATTTCGCAACATGGCTGGATACGGCGCCGTCCTCGCGGAACCACCGCGGGCGACGGCGCCGTCGCGCTGTGGAGCCGCTAGAGTCTGCTCCCCGCGGTCGAACACTTGCCGCCCTACCTCCATCCGGCCAGGGAGCGAACGATCCGTGCTGATCAATCACGACACCCGGCGCACCCTCGACAGCGTCGTCGACCTGCTGAACACCGACCTCGACGGCCCGGCGGCCCTGCGGGGCTTCGTCGGCCGGCACGAGATCGACAACGTCGGCGACCTCGGGGACGCGGAGCTGGCGGCGGTGCGGTCCGTACGGGACCGGATCGCCCAGGTCTTCGACGCGGTGGACGACGTCTCCGCCGCGCGACTGCTCAACGCCCTGGTGGCCGAGGCGGGCACGACGCCCCGGCTGACCGACCACGACGGCCACCCCTGGCACGTGCACTACTTCGCGCCCGGCGCCTCGCTCGCCGAGCACCTGGCGGCGGACGGCGGGATGGCGCTGGTGTTCCTGCTGGTCGAGGGCGAGCGGGAGCGGCTGCGGCGCTGCGCGGCGCCGGACTGCGGGCGCGCCTTCGTCGATCTCTCGCGCAACCGCTCGCGCCGCTACTGCGACGGGCGCACCTGCGGCAACCGGCTGCACGTCCCC
>KL569429.1:8086-8496 GCA_000715685.1 Streptomyces lilacinus | reverse complement strand
GGCGCTGGTGATGTGTATAAGAGACAGGCCGCGTACCGGGCGCGCCGCCGGGAGAGCGCCGCGGGCTGACGGGCGGGGCCGTCACCAGCGGTAGAGGTCGTGCACGGCGGTCACCAGGATCAGCGTCGCGATGAAGGCGAGGAAGAACATCAGCGGCGGCTGGGACAGCGCGAAGAGGCAGCCGCGCGGCTCGTCGTGGATCTGGGCCGGTTCGTCGTTCATCTCCGACAGATCATGGCCCAGGGGCGCGCCGTCCCCTCAGCAACGTGTCACCCGTGCGGGGGAGTTCGCGGGATTTCGTGGTCGCGGTGGTCGGATTCCGTGGTCAGATTCCGTGCTTCTTGAGGATCGCCTCGATGTCGGAGAAGTCCTCGCCGTCGCCGGCCGGCCGGCTGCCGCGGCCCTTGGGG
>KL569429.1:3967-7803 GCA_000715685.1 Streptomyces lilacinus | reverse complement strand
GCGCGGCCGCCGCCGCGCCGGCCCTCGACGGCCCGGCCGATCAGGAAGAGCAGGGCGGAGAGCGCGAGCACGCCGAAGCCGGCCCAGACGGTGGGCTTGAGGACGAGGCCGGTGAGCCAGTCGACGACACCGGTCATCACGAGCCCGAGGGGGATCAGGGACCAGGCCGCGATCTTCGTCGCGGCGAGGAAGCGCTTGCGGTACGCCGTCAGCAGGGCGATGCCCAGGCCGGCCGCGGACACCGCGGCGCATACGGTCGAGGTCAGCATCCGGTCCTCCTGCCGATGGGTGTTCCTGTGTCCATCCTGCACCGGTGGGCGCGCCACGGGCCACGACCGGGCGCGGGATGGGGGAAAACTCGGGGTCCTCGGCGTGCCGGATCCTCCTCGGGGTCGAGATCCCCCGGGCCCCCGTCTGCTGGGAGACTGGCCCCATGAGCGATACCGACACCCCCCGCGCCGTCCTGGACGTCTGGTGCGAGCTGCAGTGCCCCGACTGCCACCAGGCCCTCGAGGACATCCGCGCGCTGCGCGCCCGCTACGGCGACCGGCTGGAGATCCGGCTGCGGCACTTCCCGCTGGAGAAGCACAAGCACGCCTACGCCGCCGCGCAGGCCGCCGAGGAGGCGGCCGGGCAGGGCATCGGCTGGCCGTACGCCGAAGCCGTGCTCGCCCGCACCGAGGAGCTGACCGCGCGCGGCGAGAAGGTGCTGCTGGACGTGGCGCGCGAGCTCGGGCTGGACGACGAGGAGATCGACACCGCGCTGATCGACGGCCGACACACGCTGATCGTCGACGCGGACCAGGCCGAGGGCAAGGCGATCGGGGTGACGGGGACGCCCACGTACGTCATCGGCGGCGAGCGGCTGGACGGCGGGCAGAGCCAGGAGGGGCTGCGGGAGCGCGTCGAGGAGATCGCCGACCGGCTGCTGGCCGGCTAGTGGAGGACCTTGTAGAGGTGGAGCTCGGTCGTCTCGTAGCCGAGTGACGCGTACAGCCGCAGGGCCGGGGTGTTGCCGGCGAAGACGTTGAGTCCCATCGTGCGGGCCCCGGCCGCCAGGGCCTCGCGTTCGGCGAGCCGCATCAGGGTGCGGCCGTGTCCCCGGCCGCGGTGGCCGGGGTCGACGTGGACGTCGAAGACGAAGGCGGACCGGTCGCGCAGCGCCACCCACAGCGTGCCGACGTCCGTTCCGTCGTGGGACAGCACGCGCAGGACGGTGTCGGGGGTGGCGTGGCCCCGGGCGAGGGCGGTGGCGTGGTCGCGCTCGGCCTTGGCCTCGGCGCGGTCGCGCGGAATGCCGCGGTCCACCCAGTCCTGGACGTAGCCCGCCTTGCTCTCGGCCACCCAGGCCGGGTACTCCGCCGCGGTCAGGGGGCGGGCCGTGCTGCCGGGCGGCAGCGCGGGCGCGGCGGCCAGGGGTTTGGACATCGAGCGGTTGCGCTCGACGTAGCCGAGCGCGCCGGCGAGGCCGAGGGCCGCGCCGGCGTCGGCGGGGACGCTCACCGTCACCTGCCGGCAGCCCCAGCCGCGCAGCACCTCCTCGGCGGCGAGGGCGGCGACCGTGGCGCGGCCGCGGTGCCGGTCGCGTTCGTCGATGGCGAGCCCGAGGATCCTGCCGAAGCGCGGGCCGAACCGGTCGTCGGTGGCGACGGTGACGCCGCCGACGGGCCGGCTGTTGACCCGGACCTCGAAGGTGCGGGACCGGCCGCCGTCCTCGGTGCGCTGCTCGGGTGCGGTGGGGCGCAGGGTGGTGGTCACCTTGGTGTTGTACCGGCCCCGCGGCCCGGCGTCATCGGATTTACGGATCGATGTCCGCGGCCGAGCGCTCGGCGAAGATCCGCATGGCCTTGGCGGTCACCGGGCCGGGGGCGCCGGGCAGTTGGCGGCCGTCGAGGGCGTGGACCCCCTGGACGTCGCGCAGCGAGGAGGTCAGGAGGATCTCCTCGGCGCGGTCGAGGACGTCGAAGGGCAGGTCGGTCTCGCGGGCGCCGGTCCACTCGACGAGCAGGGCGCGGGTGATGCCGGGCAGGCAGCCGGAGGAGAGCGGCGGGGTGTGCAGCTGACCGTCGAGGACGACGAAGACGTTGGAGCCGGTGCCCTCGCACAGCGCGCCGACGGTGTTGCCGAAGAGCGCCTCGGTCGCGCCGCGCTTGTGGGCGTGGGCGAGGGCGACGACGTTCTCGGCGTAGGAGGTGGACTTGGCGCCGGCGAGGGCGCCGCGCTCGTTGCGGGTCCAGGGGACGGTGACGGCGGCGGTGGTGGCGGGGCGGTGGGGGGTCTCGGCGACGGCGACGACGAGGGTGGGCCGGGTGGTGCCGCGGTCGGAGCCGAGCGGGGAGATGCCGCCGGTGTAGGTGATGCGCAGGCGGCCCAGCGGCATGCGGTTGGCCTCGAGGACGGCCGCGCAGGCGCGGCGGACCTCGTCGGTGTCGGGCTCGGGCAGGCCCAGGAGCCGGGTCGAGGCGGCGAGCCTGGCCAGGTGTCGGGTCATGGCGAAGGCGCGGCCGTCCACCGCCTTGAGCGTCTCGAAGACCCCGTCGCCGACGGTCAGCCCGTGGTCGAAGACCGAGACGCGGGCGCTGTCGGCGTCGCGGAGGGCGCCGTCGTACCAGATGGTCACCGTGTCGTCCCTTCTGCCGGCTGGTGTGTGCCCGACGCTATCGCGAGGAGCCGGGCCGCCTTGAGCTCCGTCTCGGCCCACTCCCGCTCGGGGTCGGAGCCCCAGGTGATGCCGGCGCCGGTGCCGAAGCGGAGGACGGGGCCGCCGGGGGCGGCGCGGTCGATCCAGAAGGTGCGGATGCCGACGGCGAGCTCGCCGGTGCCGCGGTCGGCGTCGACCCAGCCGACGCCGCCGCAGTAGGGGCCGCGGGGCGCGGTCTCGAGGGCCTCGATGATGCCGAGGGCGCTGGCCTTGGGGGCGCCGGTGACCGAGCCGGGCGGGAAGGTGTCGGCCAGCAGCTCGGCCCAGCCGGCGT
Organism: Streptomyces lilacinus; assembly: GCA_000715685.1. GTDB lineage: Bacteria > Actinomycetota > Actinomycetes > Streptomycetales > Streptomycetaceae > Streptomyces > Streptomyces lilacinus. The sequence continues at coordinate 4,828 of KL569429.1, read as the reverse complement.
CGTCGCGGAGCTCGCCGCGCACGGTGGAGACGAGGTGGACGAGGCCGGGGTGGGGCTCGGTCACGCACAGCTCGGGGACGGTGACGGAGCCGGTGGCGCAGACGCGGCCGAGGTCGTTGCGGACCAGGTCGACGATCATCACGTTCTCGGCGTGGTCCTTCTCCTGCAGGTCGGCGGCGGTGCGGCCGGTGCCCTTGATCGGGCCGGACTCGACGGTGCGGCCGGTGCGGCGGAGGTAGAGCTCGGGGGAGGCGGTGGCGACCTCGAGGCCGTGGGCGGGGAGGCGCACGGTGCCGGCGTAGGGGGCGGGGTTGCCGTGGGCGAGGAGCGCGGTGAGGGCGTCGACGTCGGCGCGGTCCGGGTCGGGCAGGGGCGCGCTGAGCACGCGGCAGAGGTTGGCCTGGTAGACCTCGCCGGCGGCTATGTGCTCGCGGATGCGCCGGACGCCCGCGACGTAGGCGGCGCGGTCCAGGGAGCTGGTCCAGTCCTCGGGCGCGGGGCCGCGCCAGCGGTCGGCCACGGGGGCGGGGGCGGGGCGCACGTCGGCGAAGCGGGCGCAGCGCAGGCCGCCCTCGAAGTCCGCGATCACGGCCCACCAGCCGCTGGAGTCCAGGGCCGCCGGGTCGGTGGTGACATCGCGCAGGTCAGTGGCGAGGAGGCCGCCGAAGCGGGCCATCGGTGAGGACGTCGCAAGGAGGCTGTGCACGTCATCGAGTCTATGGGGAGGCTTCTCCGGGCGGCCCGGGCGGAGGATCAGCGCAGCATGCTGGGCAAACGGAATTTGAGCTGGCGCCGGAATCCGCTAAAGTTCAACACGTCGCCGGGACGCGGAAGCGCCCCGGGAAACGACAAGTGCGGACA
>KL569429.1:3526-3673 GCA_000715685.1 Streptomyces lilacinus | reverse complement strand
GTCTCGTTGTCCGCTCGATGTGGGGGATCTTCCCGAACCCCCTCACTCCTGGTGGAGTGGCCGAGAGGCGAGGCAACGGCCTGCAAAGCCGTCTACACGGGTTCAAATCCCGTCTCCACCTCCAAGGACGATTAGCTCAGCGGGAGA
>KL569429.1:3023-3209 GCA_000715685.1 Streptomyces lilacinus | reverse complement strand
GGACGATTAGCTCAGCGGGAGAGCGCTTCCCTGACACGGAAGAGGTCACTGGTTCAATCCCAGTATCGTCCACCGAGGTCCTCACGGGTCTCCCCGCGCGATTAGCTCAGCGGGAGAGCGCTTCCCTGACACGGAAGAGGTCACTGGTTCAATCCCAGTATCGCGCACGCTGCACACCCGGACGAT
>KL569429.1:2460-2735 GCA_000715685.1 Streptomyces lilacinus | reverse complement strand
CGCGGGCTGCCGGCCTCGCGGGCTGTTGACCTGGAGAAACCGGAGAAACTCGACGGCCGGGTACCTCCCCAGGTACCCGGCCCGTCGTGCCGTCCGCCGCACCCCCGTCCCCACGGGGTTTCCTGGCCGAATGCGCCCGGCCCGGGCCGCTCTCCCGGGCCGTGGGACGCGTCAGCGTCCCAGCATTCCGGCCACGGACGACGCCTCGGTGACGACGGCGTCCCAGCCGCCGAAGACGACGGCGAGGAGCGCCGCCAGCGCTGTCTCTTATACAC
>KL569429.1:713-2227 GCA_000715685.1 Streptomyces lilacinus | reverse complement strand
CGACGAGCGGGTGGCGGGTGGAGGAGGGACGGTCGCCGAGGGCGTCCGCGACCCGCCGGCCGTGCGCCCGCCGACCCGCGCCTCCCACGATGTCCGCCATCGCCCCGCTCCCTCTCGTGTGTTCGGGGCGGCGGGCACCTGACCTCGGGGGACGAGTGTGCGTGCCCGCCGCTTGACCTCCACACTAGGCGCGGCGCCCGGGCGGGGCGTCATGCCCGCGTACCGCTTGGGCGTTCTCCGAGAGGATGAGGCGGGGGCGGTTCGAGTACACCCAGGGGTGGAGACGGGACCCCTCGAGCCCGGGGTCTTCCCGGAGGGGGCGCCGAGGAGTGACTTCGGTCACTTCCCACCCGGCCGGTCGGACAATCAAGATCGTTCTTCGCCGGGCCCCCTCCGCGGTCACGTCATACGTTCGACTCATGCCCCGGACGGTGGCGGCCGGCGCCGCCCCGCCGCCCCGGAGGGCGCCAATCCCCTTGCCGTTCCGGCCCCTTGGGACACGGCCTCACGGGCCCGGGCGGGCGGGCGCGGGGCCCGCGCCGCGCCGCGCTCCCCTCCCCCGGCTCCGCCACACCGGTCGCCGACGCATGCGCCGCCTCTCAGCACGACCGTCCGTCAATCCGTAAGCTGTGCCACGTCAGACGCCGGGCAGCTACGTGGGGCAGCCCCACCGGAGGTAGGGGACGAAGATGACGATGATGCGGCTCCGGCGCGAGGACCCGCGTGTCGTCGGCTCTTTCCGGCTGCACCGCCGGCTCGGCGCGGGCGGGATGGGCGTGGTCTATCTGGGCTCCGACCGGCGCGGGCAGCGGGTGGCGCTGAAGGTCATCCGGCCGGACCTGGCGGAGGACCAGGAGTTCCGCTCCCGCTTCGCACGCGAGGTCTCGGCCGCCCGACGGATCCGCGGCGGCTGTACGGCGCGGCTGGTGGCCGCCGACCTGGAGGCGGACCGTCCGTGGTTCGCGACGCAGTACGTGCCGGGCCCCTCGCTGCACGACAAGGTGAACGAGGAGGGGCCGCTGTCGGCGGCTCAGACCGCCTCGATCGGCGCGGCGTTGGCCGAGGGCCTGCTGGCGGTGCACGACGCGGGGGTGGTCCACCGCGACCTCAAGCCCTCGAACATCCTGCTCTCCCCCAAGGGCCCGCGCATCATCGACTTCGGCATCGCCTGGGCCACCGGCGCCTCCACCCTGACCCACGTGGGCACGGCGGTGGGCTCGCCCGGCTTCCTGGCGCCCGAGCAGGTGCGCGGCGCCGCGGTGACGCCGGCGACGGACGTCTTCGCGCTGGGCGCCACCCTCGCGTACGCGGCCACGGCCGACTCCCCGTTCGGCCAGGGCAGTTCGGAGGTCATGCTCTACCGGGTGGTCCACGAGGAGCCGCAGCTCATGGGCGTGCCCGACGCGCTGGCGCCGCTGGTGCACGCGTGCCTGGCGAAGGACCCGGAGGAGCGGCCGAGCACGCTGCAGCTGTCGCTGCGGCTGAAGGAGATCGCGGCCCGCGAGGCCCACGGC
>KL569429.1:0-420 GCA_000715685.1 Streptomyces lilacinus | reverse complement strand
TGCGGAGTACGAGCGGCAGCGCACCGAGCGCCGTCCCGGCAGCGCGCCCACGCCGCGTCCGCACGCGCCGCACGGCCACCACGGCTCGCCCGGCGCGCATGCCCCGCACGGGGCCGGCGCCGCGCGGGCCGGCGGCGGCCCGATGTCGGCCGGGCGGCCCCTGCCGCAGCGCGGCGACGGTCGGGCCACGGGCGGCTCGGGCGCCGCCCGGCCCGGCAGGCGACCGCGCCCGGCGACCCGCCGCCCGGGGCCGGACCGCAAGCTGCTGCGTCAGCGCCTGATCGTCTTCGTGGTGGTGACCCTGCTGGTCGCGCTCGGCATCGCGGCCGCCCAGGGCTGCCAGGGGCCCGCGCGCAGCGTGGGCGAGCTGCCGGGGAGCACGGTGGTGGTTCTTCCCCAGTCCCGCCCCTTCCCGTAACC
>KL569428.1:142091-144755 GCA_000715685.1 Streptomyces lilacinus | reverse complement strand
CCCGTAGCCCGGCTCCCGTCAGGCCCCGCCCTCGCCCGTGGTCCGCGGCTCCAGGGGGCGAACCGCCGGGCCCTGGAGCACCGTGCCGTCCGTGCCGAACCGCGAGCCGTGGCACGGGCACTCCCAGGCGCGCTCCGCCGCGTTGAACGCCACCAGACAGCCCAGGTGCGTGCAGCGGGCGGACACGGCGTGCGCGACACCGTCCTCGTCGCGGTGGACGGCGCAGTGCCGCCCGCCGATGCGCACCACGGCGCCGGTGCCCGGGGCGACGTCCGCGACGGAGTCCACGTGGGTGGGGCGCAGCCGGTCGCCGACGAAGTGCCGGGCCACGGCGGCCTGGTGGCGCAGGAACGCCGGTGCCTCGCGCAGCGTGCTCCCCAGCCGCCTCGGGTCGTACAGCTCCGCCCAGGGCGGGGTGCGGCCCTCGACGAGCTCCGTCAGCAGCCGGCCCGCCATGACGCCGCCGCTCATGCCCCAGCCGCCGAAGCCGGTCGCCACCCATGTGTGTCGGGCGGCGGGGTGGAACGGGCCGACCAGCGGCACGGTGTCGGTGGAGTCGTTGTCCTGGGTCGCCCAGTGTCGGGTGATCTCGAGCCCGGGGAAGTGCTCCCGCGCCCAGCCCGCCAGGCGCCCGAACCGCTCGGCGACGTCCGCCGTGCCCGGGGCGAAGTGCTCCCCGGTGACGATGAGCAGTCGCCGACCGTCGGCCAGGGGCGCGGAGCGCACGGACCGCGTGCCGTCCTCCTCGGTGATGTACATCCCGCCCGGGTCCCGGTCCGCCGCGACGGGCCCGGCCACCACCAGCTCGCGGCGCGGCGAGAGCCGGGTGAAGAGCAGGGCGCGGTCGAAGACGGGATAGTGCGTGGCGACGACCACGTCGCGGGCGGTGACGACGCCGCCGTTCTCCACCGTCACCCGGCAGGGCGTGCCCTCGTGCAGGCCCGTGACCCGGCTGCGCTCGTGGACGACCCCGCCCCGCGCCACCAGGTCCCGGGCCAGCGCGAGGAGGTACTTGCGGGGGTGGAACTGCGCCTGGTCCTCCACCCGCACCGCCCCCGCGACGGGGAACGGCAGCCCGGTCTCGCGCACGTACGAGGCGGGCAGCCCCGCCTGGGCGGCCGCGTCGGCCTCCGCCCGCAGTTCCGCCCGACCGGCGGGGTCGGTGACGTACGTGAAGGCCGGGCGGTTCTCGAGCTCGCAGTCGGCGCCGAGGAGGTCGGCCACCTCGCGGACGCGCTCCACCGCCTCCTGCTGCGAGCGCGCGTACAGTCGCGCCCCTTCGGGGCCCCGGGTGCGGCGCAGCCGGGCGTAGACGAGGGTGTGCAGCGCGGTCACCTTCGCGGTGGTGAAGCCGGTGACGCCGGCGGCGATCCGGTCCGCCTCCAGGACGGCCACCGAGCGCCCGGCCCGGGCCAACTCCCAGGCGGTGCTCAGCCCCGCGATCCCGCCGCCGATCACGGCCACGTCGACGTCGGTGTCCGCGTCGGGGGCCAGGGGCGGGTGGTCGGTGGCCGGGGAGGTGGCCATCCAGTGGGACTCGGGAGCGCCGGGCAGACCGTGGGGGCCGGTTGTGTTCGCCATGCGGGGACGGGTTCCCCGGCTCCGGGGGCGGAACCCGGAGGCTCGCGCCGGGTTCCCCCGAACGGCCCCGCCGAGCGCGGTTGTTTCACGCGGACCCGAAGGGGCACCCGGGGTGCCGACGACAGCGAACCCGGCACTGATCCGGCACGGCGCGAGGAAGACCGGCATGCGGGCCCTGACCTGGCACGGCAAGCGGGACGTCCGCGTGGAGACGGTCCCCGACCCACGGATCGAGCAGCCGACGGACGTGATCGTGCGGATCACCTCCACCGGCATCTGCGGCTCGGACCTGCATCTGTACGAGCTGCTCGGGCCCTACATGGAACCGGGCGACATCCTGGGCCACGAGCCGATGGGCGTCGTGGAGGAGACCGGCCCCGGCGTCACCTCGCTCGCGCCGGGCGACCGCGTCGTCGTGCCCTTCAACATCTCCTGCGGCTCGTGCGTCATGTGCGGGCAGGGGCTGCAGTCGCAGTGCGAGACCACCCAGGTGCGCGAGCGGGGCAAGGGCGCCGCCCTCTTCGGCTACAGCAAGCTCTACGGGCAGGTGCCCGGCGGGCAGGCCGAGTTCCTGCGCGTGCCGTTCGGCGACACCCTGCCCGTCAAGGTGCCCCACGGCCCGCCCGACCAGCGGTTCGTCTACCTCTCGGACGTCCTGCCCACCGCCTGGCAGGCCGTCGAGTACGCCGCCGTTCCCCCGGGCGGCACCCTGACCGTCCTCGGTCTCGGCCCGATCGGGGACATGGCCGCGCGCATCGCCCTGCACCGCGGCGCCACCCGGGTCGTCGGCGTGGACCTGGTGCCCGAACGGCTCGCCCGGGCCCGGGAGCGCGGCGTGACGACCCTGGACCTGCGCGAGCACGGCAAGGACGTCGTCAAGGCCGTGCGGGAGCTGACCGACGGCCGGGGCACGGACGCCGTCGTCGACGCGGTCGGCATGGAGGCCCACGGCGCCCCCGTCGTCCAGGCGGCGCACCAGTTCGTCGGCCTGCTGCCGGACGCCCTCGCCGAGAAGCTCATGAACAAGGTCGGCGTGGACCGCATGGCCGCCCTGTACACCGCCGTCGAGGCGTGCCGCCGCGG
>KL569428.1:137971-141837 GCA_000715685.1 Streptomyces lilacinus | reverse complement strand
ATGTGTATAAGAGACAGGATGATGACGATGTTCGACAAACAGCTCCAGCTGCGGATGGGCCAGGCCAACGTCCGCCGCTGGGTCGACGACATCCTGCCGCTGCTCGACGACGCCGACCCGCTGGGCGTCGAGGGCTTCGCCACGCACGTCCTGCCCCTGGAGGAGGGCCCCGCGGCCTACAAGGCCTTCCAGGCCAAGCGGGACGGCATGATCAAGACACTCCTGACCCCGTGAGGCACCGCCCGTGACCGCGTACGACGACATGACCACCGCCGCCGAACCCGCGCACCCCCGCGCGGCCGTCCTCGACGTCGACGGCACGCTCGTGGACACCAACTACCTGCACGCCGTCAGCTGGTGGGAGGCCTTCCACCAGGCCGGCCACCGGATCGCCATGACCGACATCCACCGCACCATCGGCATGAGCTCCGACCGGCTCCTCGACCGGCTGCTCGGCGAGGACCGCGACCGCGCCGGCGACGAGTCCCTCAGCGCCGCGCACAAGGTCGTCTACGCCACCTGGTTCGACCGGCTGCCGGTGCTCGACGGCGCGGCCGCGCTGCTGCGCGCCCTCGCCGACCGGGACTGGCGCGTCGTCCTGGCCACCTCGGCCCAGGGCTCGGAGCTCGCCGCGCTGCGCCGCGCGATCGACGCCGACGACGCGATCCGCGCGGCGACCAGCGCCGACGACGTCGAGACCGGCAAGCCCGCGCCCGATCCCGTGGTGCGGGCGCTCGAGGAGGCCGACGTGCCGCCGGAGCGGGCGCTGTTCGTCGGCGACACGGTCTGGGACGTCGAGGCGGCCCGTCGGGCCGGCCTCGACTGCGTCGCCCTGCTGTCCGGCGGCATCGGCCGCGACGAGCTCGAGAGCGCCGGCGCGATCGCCGTCTACCGCGACCCCGCCGCCCTCCTCGCCGACCTCGACAACAGCCCCTTCGCCCGCATGGAGTGACGTTCGGGGGCACGGCGCGCTCACGACGGCATGCGGTAGACCACCAGCGCCTCGTTCTCCTTCTCCAGCGTCAGCGACCGCGGTGCCGGGGCCACCTCCCCGTCGTACGCCAGGTGGGTGCCCGGCGGAATGTCCTCGACGGCCAGCCGCCGCACCCGGGCCGAGCGGAGCACCGGCGAGTGCTTGAGCGCCCCGGTCAGCGCGGCCGTCAGCAGACGGGTGCGGGCCAGCCGGCCGCCGAGGACCATGCGGACGTCCAGCACCCCGTCGGCCAGGTCGTGCCGGCGCACCGGGGCCAGGCCCAGGCCGCGGTACGTGCAGTTGCCCGCGAAGAGCATCCACAGCCGCCGCTCCCGGCCGTCGACCCGCAGCCGTACGGGGCGGCTGGTGCGCAGGATGTGCACGGCCGCCGCCACCCCGGCGGGCCAGGCGCCCACGCGCCGGGCCCAGTGCTCGCGCACCCGGACCAGCTCCGGGTACGCGCCGATGGCGAACGTGTTGAGGAAGCGTTTCCCGTCGAAGCGGACCAGGTCGACCGCCACGCCCTCGCCGGCCTCGACGGCCAGGGCGGTGTCGGCGAGCGACTCGATGCCCAAGTCGTGGGCGAAGTGGTTGAAGGTGCCGCCGGGCAGCACCGCCAGCGCCAGCTTGTGGCGGACGGCGGTGGCGACCGCGGCGTTCACGCTGCCGTCGCCGCCGAACACGCCCAGGGCGCCGCCCAGTTGGGCGGCCCGCACGGCGGCCCCCTCCAGTGCCCGCTCCAGCGGCTCGTCGGCCCCGCACTCGACGATCTCGGTGTCCGGGAGCGCCGCGCGGATCCGCGACTCCACCTCCGTACGCTCCCCCGTCCGCTGCCCCGAGCCGCAGTTGGCGACGACGACCAGACCCCGGCCGCCCGGCAGCGCGGGGGCCTCCGCCCGGGGCCGGGCCGGGGGCGCGAGCTGCGAACGGGTGGGCACGACGCCGCGGACGGCGAACGCGGCCCCCGCGCCCAGCAGCGCGCCCGCCAGGACGTCGCCCGGGTAGTGCACCCCGGTGTACACGCGGGAGAAGCACACCGCGACGGCGAGCGGCGCCAGCGCCAGCCCCCAGGCGGGGTCCTCCAGGGCGACGCCCGTGGCGAAGGCCGCCGCCGACGCCGAGTGCCCGGAGGGGAAGGACGTGGTGAACGGCTGCCGCGTCAGCTGCCGGACCATCGGCACCGCGTCCAGGACCGGGCGACCGCGCCGCACCGACCGTTTGCCGAGGGTGTTCACCGTGGCCGACGCCACCGCCAGCGACGCCACCCCGCGCAGGGCGGCCCGCCGCGCCGACCGCCCACCCAGCAGGGCGGCCCCGGCGGCCACGCCGAACCACAGCACCGCCCCGCGACAGCCTCGGCAACACCCGGTCGCCCCCCGGCCAGTGGCGGGTGGCGACCTGGTGGAACAACGACCGGTCCCAACGGCTCAACTTGGTGCGCATGCGGCACGTGTACCCGCTTCGCGGATGCGTACGCCGGGACCCGCGACCCGGCCGGGGGCGGTGGCCGGGCCGCGGGTCGTCGATGGGGCCGAGGATCAGCGATCGAGTCGGCAGTCGGGTCCTCGATCGAGTCAGCGGTCGGGTCGTCGATCGGGTCAGCGGTCGGGCCGGGCCTCGCCGATCTCGGCGAGGACCGAGCCGGGGTCGCGCTCCCGGGCGAGGTCGCCGAGGCTCACCAGCCCCACGGGCCGGCCGTCCTCGACCACCGGCAGCCGCCGCACCGCGTGCTGCCGCATCAGGGTGACCGCGTGCTCGGCCGGGTCGTGCGGGCCGATCACCACGGGGTCCGCCGTGCACACCGAGCCGACGCTCAGCGCCAGCGGGTCCGCGCCGTCGGCGACGGCGCGCACGGTGATGTCCCGGTCGGTGATCAGACCGACCACCGTGTCGCCCCTCGCCACCACCACGTCCCCGATGTCCTGATCCCGCATCAGCTGGGCGACCTCGGTGAGCGAGGCCTCGGGCCGGACCGTCGTGGCACCGGCCGTCATCACGTCCTTGACCTGTTGTGTCATCGTCTCCTCACACCTCCGTCCGGTGGGACCGGCCGGAGCGCGACGGCGCTCCGGCCCGGGGCGGCTACCCGGGCTCGCGGCGCGAACACGCCACCGCGCCGCCCGGTGCCGCAGACGTCACGCCGAGGGCGTGCTCCACGAGGCTCCCCAGGTACAGCCGGCCCTTGTGCTCGCACACGCTCGTCACCATCCGGTAGTCGGCCCCGGGCCGCTGGAGATCGCGCACGATCCGGCCCTCCGCGTCGAGAGCGACCACCCAGGCGGTGGGCCGGGGGCCGGGCAGCAGCGCGGACGGCAGGGACCACAGGAGCCGGCGCGGGCCCGGCCGGGTGCGGTGCAGCAGGTCGAGCACCGGGTCGCGCGGCCCGGCCAGCGCCACCCAGATCAGCCCGTCCGCTCCGGTGGAGAGATTGTCCGGAAAGCCGGGGAGCCCGTCGGCGAAGACGTCACGGGCGCCCGCCTTCGGCCCGGTCAGCCACAGGCGCGTCAGCCGGTACGCGCCCGTCTCGGCGGCGACGACGTACGAACCGTCCGGGGCGAGGGCCACGCCATTGGCGAAGTGCAGCCCCTCCAGGACGACGTCGGCGCGGCCCGTCCCCGGCTCGTAGCGGATGAGGCGGCCGGTGCCGGAGTGCTCCAGCAGGTCGCCCATCCAGTGCTCCAGCGGGAAGCGACCACTGGCGTCGCTGACGTAGAGGGCGCCGTCGGGGGCCGCCACGACGTTGCTGCACACCGTGAACGGCCGGCCTCCCGCTTCCCGCAGCAGCGTCTCTATCCGCCCGGAGTCCGGGTCCACGCGCAGCAGCCCGCGCTCGGCGTCGCAGACCAGGAGCCGGCCGTCCGGCAGCGGGCACCGGCCTGTCTCTTATACACAT
>KL569428.1:136002-137732 GCA_000715685.1 Streptomyces lilacinus | reverse complement strand
CGTCAGCAGCCGCCCGGCGGCGTCGACCCGGACGTCCTCCGGCCCCGGGCCGCCGACCGGGAGCCGGCGCACCGGCGGCATCGGCGTGGGGCCGTACCGCGCCCGGGCCCGGGCCGGGCGGCGCGGCGGCCGCCAGACCACCGGGCGGATCGGAGGTTTCCGCTGAGGCATCGCAGAGCCTTTCGGGAGGCGGGGCCTTTCGGGAGGCAGGGCCTTTCGAGAGGCGGAGCCCTTCGGGAGGGGTGATCCGAGGTCCGAAGGGGGCTACCCGGGGCATGGGCGCGGAAACGTCACGCCGAGCAGCGCTCGTTCGCCGTGGGTGGCGACGCGACCAGGTCGCTGTGACCCCTGCCACCGGCGGGCGGTGCAGGGTGACCGACCCCACAGCGTACGAACTTCCCCCCGCCCGGAAGCGCTTGTGACGATGGCGGGGACGCCGATGCGGCGCACGACAACGATGTGGTCGCGCGACGGCGTTTCCCCGGCCCCCGCCCGACGGTGTCCCGCCCGGCGGGGTTTTCGACGCCCGGCCCCCGCTCGCCCCACCACGGCGCGGGTGCCCCCTGGGCGCGGATCAGCCGGCCCGCCGTTCCCGACCATGGACAGGACCCTTGCGCCCTTCGTCTGCCGCCGCCTCCGCCGACCGTTCCCCGTGGCGCTGCCTGCGCAGCCGCAGCATGCGCTGGTGGTCCGCCGCCAACCTGGTGTCGAACCTCGGCACCTGGATGCAGCTCACGGTGCAGAACCTGCTCGTGCTGCAGCTCACCGGCTCCGCCGCCACGACGGGCCTGTCGCTCTCCGTCCAGGCCGCCCCCGGCCTGCTCTTCGGCCTGCTCGGCGGCGCCGTGGTGGACCGCTGGCCCCGTAAGCTCACCGCCGGTGTGAGCCAGGCCATGCTGGCCCTGGTGGCGTTCGCCACGGCCCTGCTGGTCGCCTTCGGCATGCTCAACGTGCCCCTGCTGATGGTCCTCGCGGGCATCACCGGCCTGATCGCCACCGTCGACGGCCCCGCCACCGCCCTGCTCGGCAACGACCTCGTGCCCGAGAAGGACATCCCCTCCGCCATCGCCCTCGGCTCCGTCGTGCACAGCGTCGGCCGGCTCGCCGGCACCGCCCTCGCGGCGGTCGGCATCGCCACGATCGGCACGGCCGGCGCGTACGCCGTCAACGGCGTGTCTTTCCTCTTCGTGACCGCGGTCATCCCCTTCCTGCGTCTGCAGCCGCACGCCCGCGAGGAGGCCCTCGCCGCGGCCGCCGCCCACCCGCGCGAGGGCGACGCCGAGGGCGGCCGCGGCGGCCTGGCGTTCTTCCTCGGTCGCCGCAGCCTCGTCGCGCTCGCCGTGATCGCCGCGATCAGCGCCGTCCTGGGGCGCAACTACCAGCTCACCCTCGCCACCCTCGTCACCGGCCCGCTGCACGGCGGCGCCGGCGCGTACGGCCTGGTCTCGGCCCTGCTCGCGGTCGGCGGCATCGCCGGCGCCGTGATCGCCGGCCGGATGCGGAAGCCGACGGTCCGCGTGGTCGCGCTGCTGGCCGCCGCCGGAGCGCTGCTGCAGATGGTGGCCGGTCTCAGCCCGGTCCTGCTCATGCTGCTCGTCATGGTCGTGCCGATGGCCGTCGTGGAGTCGGTGTCCGACACCGCCACCAACACCGTCCTGCAGACGGACCCGCCCGCGCACATGCGGGGTCGGGTGCTGGGTGTCTGGCGCAGCGTCAGCACCGGCTGGGGG
>KL569428.1:135485-135734 GCA_000715685.1 Streptomyces lilacinus | reverse complement strand
GGCTGGGGGCTGGCGGGGCCGCCGCTGCTGGGCCTGCTGGTGCAGGGGGCCGGCGAGCGCGGGGCGCTCGTGCTGGGCGGTGCGGTCATCGTGGGCGTGATCGGTGCCGGTGCGCTCGCGCAGCGGCACCGGCGCGCCGTGCGCCGGCCGGCGCCGATCCTGGCCCCGGAGGCCGCCTTCCAGACGGCGGCGTGAGGGGGCTTCGCCCCCGAACCCCCTGACCGCGCTTCGCGCGGTGTCCTCAAACGC
>KL569428.1:132936-135188 GCA_000715685.1 Streptomyces lilacinus | reverse complement strand
GGTCCGGGCAAGGCCCGGTTTCGGGAAGGGGCGGCGTGGGGGCTGATTCCTCTCCTGGCCGAAAGCGGACCGGTCACCTCGAACGCACCCCGCACCCTCTGCCACAGTCGGGCCGTCATCCGTTGACGATCAAGGAGATTGCCGTGATATCGACGAGAGTCCGCAGGGCCCTGGCCGCCGGCGCGGCCGGGGTCGTCGCTGCCGGGCTGCTGTGGGGAGGGCCGGCGGCGGCCGCGGAGGGGGGTGCGGACTGTCTCTTATACACATCTTCTGATATCGGCCGGTTCGCCCGCCGGTCAGAAGTTCCGGGCCTCCGGCCGCCTCGTCGGCGGCGGGGGCACGACGTGCACGGCGACGGTCGTGCACGGCTCGGGGAAGCCGGATCCCGGGCAGAAGGCGCTGATCCTGAGCAACGGCCACTGCGTGAGCGACACGATGCGGACCAACGAGGTCGTCGTCGACCAGGCCCCGCCGGCGTCCGAGGAGTGGACCTTCACCCCCGCCTACTTCCACGACAACACCGCCGAGCACAAGAAGGTCGCCGTCGAGCGCGTCGTCTACGCGACGATGAAGGGCATCGACGTCTCGGTGCTGCGGCTCTCGGCCACGTACGGGGAGCTCGCCGCGCTGAACGTGACGTCCCGGACGCTCGCCGCCGCCCCCGCCCCGGGGACGCCGCTGCAGGCCGCGCACGCGCCGACCGACGGGGTCGAGGAGGGCAAGCGCTTCCTGCGCCTGTCGACGTGCGCGGTGACGGCGTCCTCCGTGGCGCTGCACGAATACACCTGGCTGTGGCGGGACTTCAACCGCACCGACCACCGTGGCCACGCCCGGATACCTCGGCTGCGGACTGGGTCGCCCCTGCGAGGGCGGCGCGGCGGGGCTGACCGTGCCGAAGGACGACACCGTCTACGTCACGCCCGTCGGCGCCGTCGCCTCCTGCCTCGAGAACGCCGGGCTGCGGCTGAACAGGCCGGGCTGCCGCCTGGACCGCGGCGAGCAGGTGAACGTCGAGTTCTCGGGGAAGCAGACGCAGTCCACCACGCCCGAGGGCCCCGCCCGGTGGGACGCGCGCGTCACGCCCGACGCCGCCGGGCGGCACACGTACGTCGCCTTCAAGAGCGGCCCGTTCGGGGCCACCGACTGCACGCGGCCCGAGGGGTACGGCACGCCTGTCTCTTATACACAAAGAGACAGCTCTACGTCCTGTGCGCGGCCGGCGGCCCGGACGGCACCCTGCGCGGCGCACGGTGGGCCGCTTCCCTCGCCCACCCGTCGTACGCCTTCGCGCGCGTCGACAACACTCCGCCGACCGTGGCCCCCAAGCTGGACGTCCAGCGCTTCGACGGCGAGCAGGGGGCGAGCTACTGGGTCCGTCCCGTGTACGCCCCCTGGGAGCTCAGCATGTACAAGGTGAAGTACGGCCCCAAGGCGACCACCGACTGCGCCGACCCGCAGGGCTACCGGCCCTACCTCGGCATTCCGACGACCCTGAAGGCGTCCGAGGGCCCCTGGACGTACTGCGCGATCGGCTACGACAACGCCGACAACGCCACCGCGCCGGCGACCTTCCCCATCGCGTAGGCGAACGGGCGCGAGCGGGGCGGGCACCCTTCCGGTGTCCCGCCCCGCTCGTTCGCCTTTCCGTGGGGTCAGCGTCCCGCGGTCACCGCGGTCGCCGCCGGCGCGTGGTGGCGGCTGATGTTCTTCTCCAGCAGCCCCAGGCACTCGGCGACGCCCACGCTGCCGGGGGTGACCTCGGGCAGGCGGCCGTCGTCGCGCTTCAGGTCGGCCAGGGCGGTGTCCATCGCGGTCTGGGCGGCGAAGAGGCACGGGGTGCTGTAGATCGCCACGTCCACGCCCAGCTCGGTCAGCTCGGTCAGGCTCAGGCGGGGCGACTTGCCGCCGGCGATCTGGTTGAACAGCAGGGGCTTGTCGCCGATGACGTCGCGCACCTTGCGGATCCACTCCACGCTGCGGACGCCGTCGACGAGGACGACGTCGGCGTCGGTCGCGGCGAGCGCCTCGGCGCGGCGCAGGATCTCGTCCTCCTCCGTGGCGTCCGTACGGGCCACGACGACGAGGTCCCTGCGGGCGGCGAGGACCAGGTCGAGCTTCTCGAGGTACTCCTCGAGCGGCAGGATCTGCTTGCCGTTGACGTGCCCGCAGCGGCGGGGGCGCTTCTGGTCCTCCAGGATGACGCCCGAGGCGCCGATGGCCTCCAGGTGCTGCACCTGTCTCTTATACACATC
>KL569428.1:129511-132724 GCA_000715685.1 Streptomyces lilacinus | reverse complement strand
GTCGTCGATGTCGACGAGCAGGTGCTGGGCGGGAAAGGCGAGCCGCAGGCGCTGGACGAAGGCGACGATGTCGGGCCAGGCGATGAAGCCGATGTCGGGCAGGCCGTAGTGCGAGGCGGCGAAGCCGAAGCCGGAGACGAACATGCCGTCGTAGTGCTGGGCGGAGACCGAGGCCGAGAACATGTCGAACACGCCGATGAGCGGCGTGGTGCCGCTCGAGGCTATCGCGGCACGTAGCTGATTCGGGTGATTCACGGTACCCTCCGGGTGGGTTGCGCCGACGCGTGGTAGGGACCGCTGCCCGCTACAGCTCGCGGTCGCCTTCCGGCGTCACGGACCGAGATGAGGAGTCCCCGGGGACCGACGCCGACGCCCTGTCAGGCGCGTGGCTCCCGGGGGCTTTTCCGTGCCGACCGACGGATCGGCCGACGCGACGGGACGTTAGTCAAGCTTTGGTCATGCAGCAATATTGAAGAAGTAAAACGATCGCCGCTGGGATCGTTTCGCGCCGTGGGCCCGGCCCTGTTCCCGACCCTTTCCCGGGAGGCGGGAGCCGGGTCCGTGCGGTGCGAACCTACTGCTCGTAGGCGTCCAACACGCCCTGGATGTCAATCTTCTTCATCCCCATCATCGCCTTCATCACGCGCTGCGACTTGACCGGATCGGGGTCGCCGAGCAGCTCGGGGAGCACCCTCGGCGTGATCTGCCAGGACACCCCGAACTTGTCCTTCAGCCAGCCGCACGGCCCCTCCTCGCCGCCCGCCGAGAGCTTCGTCCACAGCTCGTCGACCTCCTCCTGCGTCACGCAGTCGACGCAGAGCGACATCGCCTCGTTGAACGTGAACTCCGGGCCGCCGTTGAGCGCCATGAACCGCTGCCCGGCGAGCTCGAAGTAGATGACCATGACCATGCCCGCCTCCCTCGGGCCGGCCTCGCCGTAGTGCTGGACGTCGAGGACGCGCGAGTCGGGGAAGACGGACAGGTAGTGGTTCACCGCCTCCTCGGCCTGGGTGTCGAACCACAAGCAGGGGGTGATCTTCTGCATGACGCGCTCTCCTGACGGTCCGGAGCGAACGAGGGCTGTACCGAGTACACCCGATGCCCGACCGAAAAGGTGGGAAGCGCGTCATGGCAGGAACGTCACGGCGGGGGCGCCATGGCGGGGACCCCCGGCCGCGCGGTTCTCCGTGCGCCCCCTCTCGGGCGGGGCGCACGGGGAACCGCCGGGCTCACGAGCCGGCCGGCTCGTCCAGCGAGCTCAGGTCGTGGGCGTAGATGCCGACACTGTGCGCGATGACGTCGATGTTGGTGTCGAAGACCTTGAGGTCCAGGTTCGACAGGTTGTCACCGGCGGAGTGGTAGTTCTTGTCGTACGCGACACCGGCGGTGCCGCCGAAGCGGGCCGCCTGCTCGGGCGTCTTGACGCCCTCGGCGCCGGTGAAGGTGCCGCCCGCCGGAATACCGGTCTCGATGAACGGCCCGTAGTCGGAACGGCCGTCGAAGTCGGTGCCCTCGTGCGGGACGCGCTTGCGGTCGAGGAAGCCGTTGATCAGCCGCTCGATCTGGGCGGAGCCCTTCGGGCCGGGGCCCTCGCCCTTGTGGTCGGAGTCGTCGCCGTCGTAGACGAACTCGACCGGGTTCGGCGAGGCGATCATGTCGAAGTTCAGGTAGAGGGCGATCTGCTTGCGCTGCTGCTCGCTCAGCTGCTTGACGTAGTGCTGGGAGCCGAGCAGCCCCAGCTCCTCGCCGGACCACCAGGCGAACCGCACCTTGTTGGTGGGCTTGTGGCCGGGCTTGCGGGTCTCGTCGGCGAGCCGCAGGGCGACCTCGAGCAGGCCGGCCGAGCCGGAGCCGTTGTCGTTGATGCCCGGGCCCTCGGGCACCGAGTCCAGGTGGCTGCCGAGCGCCACCACGTGGTCGGCGCTGCCGCCCCGGGTCTCGGCGATCACGTTGCGGGTCTGCCGCTTGAGGGCCTCGGTGCGCACGTCGAGGTTGACGGTGACCTCGCCCTTGGCGACCGCCGCGGCCAGGGCCTCGCCGTCGGCCAGGGAGACGCCGCCCGCGGGGATGTGGGCGTTGGCCGGCTCCTCGACGGTGCCGCGCGGGGGCGTGGTGCCGGAGTGGTTGTAGACGATCAGGCCCACGGCACCGGCCTTCGCGGCCACGGCCTCCTTCTGCTGGAAGGTGCAGGAACCACGCTTGACCAGGGCGATCTTGCCGGTGAAGGTCCCGGAGGCGTAGTCGTCCAGCTCGCAGCCGGGGGTCGCGTCCACGCGGGCCGCGGCCAGCGGGGCGATCAGGCCGCCCTCGGGCGAGGCCTTGCTGAACTTGTAGGCGGTGACCTTGACTTCCCGCGGGTCGGGCGAGACGACGGTCAGCTTCTCGTGCAGCGTCTTGGACTCGTAGAAGTCGAAGTCCTGGTACGAGACGTCGTAACCGGCCTTCTTCAGCAGCCGGTAGACGTACTCGGTGGACGCCTGGTGGCCGGGCGTGCCGGCGGCGCGGTTGCCGCCGTTGGCGTCGGCGATGGCCTGGAACGCCTTCAGGTGTCGGTAGGCGCTCTTTCCGGAGGAGGCCTTGACCAGCTTCTTGGCGAGCTGTTCGGCCTGTCTCTTGTGCTGCGCGGAGGTCGTGGACAGCGCGTCGGCGGGGGCGGCCGCGGCCAGCAGGACCGGGGTGGCCACTGCGGTCGAGACGAGAGCCGATATCGCGCGCCGGCGGAGATTGACTCGCACGGAGGTCCTTTCGGGCACGGGCGGCCACGGTGGTGACGGCCCGGCACACGGTCGGTCGCGGTCGTGGATCGATCGCGGCTGAACTGGACGATAACCGAGAGGGCGCAGGTCACGGCAGGGGTTTGTGGGCCTCCGACACAAGATCGACATAGGGCGGTCGTCCACGGTCGCTGTGCGAGGCTGGAAGGGACTTGACGGGAGGTCACCGGTCTTCGCCGCCCGGACCTCCCCGCACACTCACCGAGGGACGTGGAAGATGCTGCAGCACAGAACCGTGGGCGACCTGATGACCCGTTCGGTCGTCCGGGTGCAGCGCGGCACCCTGTTCACGGAGATCGTGCACGTCCTGCAGGAGCACGACATCACGGCGGTCCCGGTGGTGGACGCCGAGGACCGGCCGGTGGGCGTGGTCTCCGAGGCCGACCTGCTCGCCAAGGCGTCGGGGCCGCGGGACGCCTCCGGGGCTGTCTCTTATACA
>KL569428.1:124531-129259 GCA_000715685.1 Streptomyces lilacinus | reverse complement strand
AGCTCCGGGGCGGGCGCCAAGCACGCGGCGACGACGGCCGAGGGGCTGATGACCAGCCCCGCCGTGTGCGCCCGCCCGGACTGGAGCGTCGTCGAGGCCGCCCGCACCATGGAGGAGCACCGCGTCAAGCGGCTCCCGGTCGTGGACGACGAGGGACGCCTGGTGGGCCTGGTCAGCCGGGGCGACCTGCTGCGGGTCTTCCTCCGCACCGACCGGGCCATCCGCGAGGAGATCATCGAGGACGTCCTGGTCCGCACCCTGCGCGAGCCGCCCTCGGCCGTCGGCGTCGAGGTCAACCACGGCCAGGTGCGGCTCAGCGGCTCGGTGCGGCGCGCGAGCCTCGTCCCGGTGCTCGTCCAGCTGTGCCAGAGCGTGGACGGGGTGGTGAGCGTCGATCACCACCTGGCCGCGGAGGTCGACGACACGGACGACGCCGCCGGCAGCGCCGCCGGCTCCGGGCCGACGGGGTCGTGAAGGATCCGCCCGGCGTCCAGCCCCGCGGCGCGCAGCGCGGCCGCCGTCGCCCGTACCATCGCGGGCGGGCCGCTGACGTAGGCGGTGGAGTCGGGCCGGACGACGCCGTGCCGCGCCGGCGCCCCGGGCAGCGCGGCCGGGCCGCCCGCCGCCGGGTCCTCGAGCACGGGCACCACCCGCAGCCACGGGCGCCGGCGCTCGAACTCGGCCAGCCACGCGCCGTCGTAGAGGTCGGCGGCCTCCCGGGCGCCGAGGAAGAGTCGCACCCGGCGGTGCCCGGGCCGGCGGGTCGCCAGCTCCTCGAGCAGCGCCTTGGCCGGGGCGAGCCCGGTGCCGCCGGCCACCAGCAGCAGTTCGGTGGGCAGGTCGTCGTCGATGGTCATGGTGCCGGTCGCCGGCCCGAGCCGCAGCACGTCGCCCACGCCGGTGCGCGCGACCAGGGCGTCGCTCACCCCGCCGGGGCCGGTGCGCCGGACGTGGAACTCGACGACGTTGTCGGGCCGCGGCGCGCACGCCATCGAGTAGTGCCGCCAGGCGTGCGGGAGCGCCGGGGACTCCAGCGCGCCGTACTGGCCGGCCCGGTAGGGGTAGGGCTCGTGCGTCTTGACGCGGAGCACGGCGAGGTCGGGGCGGCGCAGCTCGTGGCCGACCACCACGGCGTGCCAGTACGGGGGTTCGGTGAGGGCGGCCTCGGCGCCGGCGACCATGGCGTCGACGGCGTGGCGCAGCATGCGCACCCACGCACCCTCGAGTTCCGGGGTCCACTGCCGGCCGGCCTGGAGGCGCAGTGCCTCGCGGAGGGCGTCCTCGAAGGTGTCGTAGTGCACGGGTCGGACGCCGAGCTTGCGGTGGTCGCGGCCGAGCCGGGTGAAGGTCGCGGTCACCTCGTCGGGGCTGTCGGCGTTCTCGGTGAGGTAGTGGAACATCCGCGCGAGGTGCTCGCGCTGGAACGCCATGGATTCGGGGAACAGCGAGCGCAGGTACGGGTGACGCCGGAACATCACGTCGTATAAGTGCGCGATGAGGTCCTCGAACGGGGTGACCAGGGAGAGTTGACGAGCTATCAGATCGTGGTCGTCCATGTGGAGGGCGGGCCGTGGCGGTGCGAGGGGCGCGGCGCTCGCGGGGGCCTGGGGCCGGTCGGGCGCGAGCAGTTGGCGGCGCAGCCGCATGGCGTCGTGCCGGGCGAGGAGCGCGTAGTAGTCGCTGTCCCCGGTGGGGTTTCCGCGGCCGTCGGTGCGGTGGGGCATGGAGCGGGCTCCTGACTGGGGTAGGGGATGGTGCCGCCGAAGGAGCGGAGCGCCAGGCAGTATGTCAGGGACAGAACATGCCCGAACGGCCCGGGACGCAGGGGCCGTTCGGCCCTGTCGTCGGCACCGTCCGCCCTGCTAGGGCAGCCGTCGCCCGCCCCGCTGGGGGCCGTCCGGGGCGGCGGCCCTGTGCTCCCGCCAGCGGACGAGGACCTGCTGGAACTCCTTCTGCAGGAAGGCCATGAACTCCGCGGTCTCCGCCACGCGCTCGGCCGCGGGGCTGCCGGGGCCGAGGGTGGCGGCGCCGTCGCGCAGGATGCCCTCCCAGCGGCCCATCAGCTGGTCGCGACGGGTCAGCGCCTCGAACCAGACCTCGCTGTCGAGGCGGTAGCGGTCGCGCCGCGAGCCCGGCTCCCGCTCGCGGCGGACCATGTCGACCTGCGCGAGGTAGCGGACGGCCCCCGAGACCGCGGCGGGGCTGATCCGCAGGCTCTCGGCGAGCTCGGCCGAGGTCATCGTCCCGGAGTCGGAGGCCAGCAGCGCCGCGAAGACCCTCGCCGCCATGCGCTGCATGCCGGCCGCGGTCAGCTCGGCGGCGAACCGCTCCACGAAGCGGGACACCGCCTCCTCGTCCCGCGCCGCCCCGCCGGTCTTCGCCATCGCTTCGCCCTCTTCCACCGCGCGTGCCGGCCCCTGACGGGCCCCTCCACCGGCACAATTTACACCTTTTCCAAGGTTCACAAATTTGTGAAAGAAGCGTACGTTCGGAGGTATGACGAACGCGATTTCCGTGTCCGGCCTTCGCAAGTCGTTCGGCCGCACCCGCGCTCTGGACGGCCTCGACCTCACGGTCGGGACCGGTGAGGTGCACGGCTTCCTCGGTCCGAACGGGGCGGGGAAGTCCACCACCATCCGCGTCCTCCTCGGGCTGCTGCGGGCCGACGGCGGGACGGCCCGACTGCTGGGCCGGGACCCCTGGCGCGACGCCGTGGAACTCCACCGGCGCGTGGCGTACGTGCCGGGCGACGTGACCCTGTGGCGCAACCTCTCCGGCGGCGAGGTGATCGACCTCCTCGTCCGGCTGCGCGGCGGCGGGGACCGGGCCCGCCGCGCCGATCTGCTGGAGCGCTTCGAGCTGGACCCGACGAAGAAGGGGCGCACCTACTCCAAGGGCAATCGTCAGAAGGTCGCCCTCGTGGCCGCGTTCGCCTCCGACACCGACCTGCTCGTCCTCGACGAGCCGACCTCCGGCCTCGACCCGCTGATGGAGGACGTCTTCCAGCGGTGCGTGGCCGAGGAGCGCGAGCGCGGCCGCACGGTCCTGCTCTCCAGCCACGTGCTCAGCGAGGTCGAGGCGCTGTGCGACCGGGTCAGCATCATCCGCAACGGCGTGACCGTCGAGACCGGCTCGCTCGCGGACCTGCGCCACCTGACCCGTACGTCGGTCACCGCCGAACTGACGGGCTCCCCCGCCGGGCTGGCCCACCTGCCCGGCGTCCACGACCTCGCCGTCCGCGCCCTGCCCGGGGACGAGGGGCGCCAGGTCAGGCTCCAGGCCGACGCCGACGCGCTGGGCCCCGTGCTGCTGCGGCTCGGCGCGTGCGGGGTGCGCAGCCTGACCAGCACCCCGCCCACGCTGGAGGAGCTCTTCCTGCGCCACTACCAGAACGACGCGCGCCCCGGGGCGGTGACCCGATGAGCGCCACCGTCGGCGCGGTCCGCTCCTCCCCGCTCACCGGCACCGGCACACTGCTGCGGCTCGCGCTGCGCCGCGACCGGGTGATGCTGCCGGTGTGGGTGCTCGCCCTCGCGCTCTCCGTGGTCGGCACCGCGAACGCGTTCCGGACCCTCTACGACACGGCGGCCGACCGGGCCGGCGTCGCCCGCTCGACGAACGCCAACGGCTCGCTGCGCGCGCTGTACGGGCCGGTGTTCTCGGACTCGGCCGGCGGGCTGGTCGCCTGGCGGATGATGGCCTTCGGCGGCGTCCTCGCCGCGATCATGAGTGTGTTCCTCGTGGTCCGGCACACCCGCGAGGAGGAGGAGACGGGCCGTCAGGAGCTGCTGTCCTCGACCGTGGTGGGCCGCCGGGCGCCGCTCACCGCGGCGCTGCTCACCGCCGTGTGCGCCAACGGCCTGGTGGCCCTCGTCAGCGCGGCGGGGCTCGCCCGCCTCGGGCTGCCGGGCTCGGGCGCGCTGGCGCTCGGCCTGGCGGTCGGCGGTACGGGGCTGTGCTTCGCGGGCCTCGCGGCGGTGACGGCCCAGCTGGGCGAGACCGCCCGGGCGGCGCGGGGCATCGCGGGCGCCGCGGTGGGCTTCGCGTTCCTCTTCCGCGCCGCGGGCGACGCCGCGAGCACCGACGCCTCCTCTCCCCTGGTGTGGGTCTCCCCCATCGGGTGGGGCGAGCAGGTGCGGGCCTTCGCGGGCGACCGCTGGTGGGTGCTCGTGCTGCCGTACGGGGCGGCGGCGCTCGCGGCGGCGGCCGCGTACGCCCTGGCCGGGCGGCGCGACATCGGTGCGGGCCTCCTGGCCACGCGGCCGGGGGCGGCGACCGCGTCCCGCCGGCTGAGCGGCGCCCTCGGGCTCGCGTGGCGGCTGCAGCGCGGCTCGCTGCTGGGCTGGGCGGCCGGCTTCGCGGTCGCGGGCGCCGTCTTCGGCGCCGTCGTCGACGGCGCCACCGACCTCGTGGGGAACAACACGGCCACCCGCGAGATCTTCGAACGGATGGGCGGCCACCGGGACCTCACCGACGCCTTCCTCTCCGCGACGATCGGCATCCTCGGCATGGTCGCCGCCCTGTACGCCGTGGGCTGCGTGCTCCGGCTGCGGGCCGAGGAGACCTCCGGGCACGCGGAGCCGGTGCTCGCGGGGGCGGTGAGCCGACCGCGCTGGGCGGCCGGCCATCTGGCGTTCGCCTTCCTGGGCACGGTGGTCGTCATGCTGGTGGGCGGGCTCACGATGGGCCTGGGCTACGGCATCACGGCCGGTGACCTCGGCGGCCGGC
>KL569428.1:123404-124273 GCA_000715685.1 Streptomyces lilacinus | reverse complement strand
GTGCTCGGCGCGGCCCTCGCGCAGGTGCCGGCCGCGTGGACCCTGGCCGCCGTGGCCGTCCTGCTCTTCGGCGTCAGGCCGCAGGCGTCGGCGGCCGCGTGGGCGGCGGCCGGGACCTGCCTGGCGATCGGCTGGCTCGGCCCCGCCCTGAAGCTGCCGGGGGCGGTCATGGACCTCTCGCCCTTCGGCCACCTGCCCAAACTGCCGGGCGCGGAGCTGTCGTTCACCCCCTACGGGTGGCTGCTGGGCCTGACGGCCGTGCTCACCGCCACAGGCCTGACGGCGTTCCGCCGCCGGGACGTGGGCTGAGCCGAGCGGCCGCCGTACCGGACCGCCCTCACGCCTCGCGGTGCAGGGGCGGTTCGGCGGGCGCGTCGGGCAGGGGGCCGAAGAGAACGGCGCGCAGGACCGCCGGCGCGAAGAGGGCACTGGCCGGGACGCTCAGGGACAACACCTTGCGGAAGACCTCGCCCACCGCGGGGTCACCGCTGGCGTACTCCTGCACCCGGCGCAGGTACCAGTCGGCGGGCTTGTCGACGGCCCGGGGCCGCAGGGCGTTGCCGGTGGCGCCGGGCATGTTCTTGTCCGCTCCGGCCGAGATGTCCCAGGCCTGCCGCGCGGCGTCGAACAGCGCCCGCTGCACGCGGCGCGTCGTCGGGGTGCGGCGCGGGTCGGCGAGGGCGTCGCGCAGGGCGACGGCGCTGAGGGCGGCGACCGACATCCCCTGCCCGTAGACGGGGTTGAAGGAGCACAGGGCCTCGCCGGCGGCCAGGAAGCCGGCCGGGCGGCGGCCGGGCCGGTCGTAGCGGCGCCGGAGGTTGGCGGTCTTGCGGAAGCCGTGGATGGGCGAGACCGGCTCCGCCTTGAGC
>KL569428.1:120147-123156 GCA_000715685.1 Streptomyces lilacinus | reverse complement strand
GAGATGTGTATAAGAGACAGAGGACGGGGTGCGGGAGCCGGGTCGCGAAGTCGACGAACCCCGCCTCGTCGGTGGGGGGTTCGGACCCGCGCAGCCCGGAGAGGATGACGGACCAGCGCCCGCCCTCGAGGGGCAGCAGGATCCCGCCGATGCGCTGGGTGGGATTGGGGATGACGTAGATGCCCCGGTAGGTCGGCTCGGCCTCCCCCTCGGGGCCGCGGTAGAAGCGCGTCGCGTAGGCGAGGCCCGTCTCGAGGAGCTCCTCGCGGGGCGGTTCGGCGCCCAGCGCGGTCAGCCAGGCGGAGGCGCGGGAGGAGCGGCCGGTGGCGTCCAGGACGAGGTCGGCCGTCAGCTCCCGGACGGCCGGCGCGGCGGACCGCCCCCGCTCGCGCAGGCTGACGCCCCGTACGCGGGCGGCGTCGCCGAGCAGGCCGGTCACCTCGGCGCCCTCGACGGTCCGGATGCGGGGGTGGGCGAGGACGCGGCGGCGCACCACCCAGTCGGTCAGGGGCCGGGAGCCGGTGAGGATGTGCGTGGTCGCCGCCGTCCGGCGGTACCAGCGGCCGGTCTGCCACTGCATGACGTCGCTGGGCATGCCGACCCGCGGCGAGCCCGCCTCGACCAGTTCGGCCACGATGCCCGGCAGCAGCTCCTCGAGCGCCCGCTGACCGCTCTCCAGCATGACGTGGGTGTGCCGGTCCTGCGGCACACCCGCCCGGGACTCGGGTCCTCCGGGGAAGCGGTCGCGCTCGACCACGGTCACCGTGTCGGCATGGGCGGTGAGCACGTGGGCGGCGAGCAGGCCCGCGAGTCCGCCGCCTATGACGACGGCGTGCCGGGTCCCTCTCCCACCCTCTGTATGCAGTGTGTCCCGCGCGTCCGTTGTGTTCATCTGCCCACCCCATCTGGTCCGTTCCGGCCACGGCCCCCGCCTCGCGGCGCCGGACGGGCGGCGTGCGGCGAGGATGCGATCACCGTACCGGCCGTCGGGGCCCGGTGGGGAGGACAGTGACTTGGGCGGCTTTTGTTCGTTTTCGTGGTGAACGTCGCGATACTGACTGGAGAGGCTCCCCATGCGTCTGCGTCACACGGTCACCCCGCTGCTGGCCGCCCTGTCCCTCGCCGCGCTCGCCCCGGTGGAGGCCGTGGCCGCGCCGGTGGCCCCCGAGCTCCCGGAGGCCCTGTCCTTCCGGGCGGCGGCCGACCTGCCGGGCCCGCGGGCGCTCGCGCCCCAGCCGGGGCCGGACGAGGGGCAGGCCCAGGACGGCGGCGGGCTGCTGCGCCAGGCGGTCGCCCCGGTCCAGTCGCTGCTGGGCCAGGTCCCCCTCGTCGGCCCCCTGCTGGGCGGCGTCGCGGGTCAGCAGGAGGGTTACCCGTCGGAGGGAGGCCCGGGGCAGGGGCCCGGACAGCAGGGGCCGGGCGCCGGACGGTAACGCCGAAGTCAGCCCGTCCGGTGTCTGCGGACCGGGGTCCGGGGCGGAGCCCCGGGAAACAGTGAAAGGGCGGGACTGGGGCAGAACCCACCGGAAACGCTAGGCCCGCCGGGCCGCCGCCAGGGCGTCGCCGTCGGCCCACAGGGACCGTATCTTGCCCAGGTGCCGGGTCATGCAGGCCTCCGCGCCGTCGGCGTCGCCGGCCAGCATGAGGTCGAGGAGCTCCAGGTGCTCCTCGGCCGAGGGCAGCAGCTCGCCGCGCTCGTCCAGGCCCGTCAGACCGTACAGCCGGGAACGCTTGCGCAGCTCTCCGACGGTCTCGACGAGGCGTTCGTTGCCGGCGAGGCCCAGGAGGGTGAGGTGGAAGCGGCGGTCGGCCTCGAGGTAACCGATGAGGTCGTGGTCGCGGGCGGCGCGCACGATCTCCTCGGCGACCGGGCGGAGCGCCTCGAGGTCGGCGCGGGCGGCGAGGCGGGTGACGCGGCCGGTCATGGGCACCTCGATCAGGGTGCGGATCTCGGTGTACTGGTCGAGGTCCCGGTCGGTGACCTGGGTGACGCGGAAGCCCTTGTTGCGGACCGGCTCGACCAGGCCCTCGCGGGCCAGGTCGAGCATCGCCTCGCGCACCGGGGTGGCCGAGATGCCGAAGTCCTCGGCCAGCACCGGTGCCGAGTAGACCTGGCCCGGGCGGAGTTCGCCCGAGATCAGGGCGGCGCGCAGGGCGTGGGCGACCTGGTCGCGGAGCCGCTCGGTGGCGGTGATGAGGTTGCGCCGCGTCAGGTGCCCCATGGTGTCCCTTTCATGGCCCGTTGGACTGGACCATCAGCGTACAATGTCACATGGCGTTTATGGGCGCCAGGGTGTACGTCCGGCTCGAGGTGTAGAACTCCAGGGCCGCGCGGCCCTGTTCGCGCGGCCCGTGGCTGGAGGCCTTGGTCCCGCCGAAGGGCAGGTGGAAGTCGACGCCGGTGGAGGGGGCGTTGACCCGGACCATGCCGGTGTCGAGGCGGTCGAGCCCGTGCAGGACCGCGTCGAGACCTGCCGTGTGGACGGACGTGACCAGGCCGTACGGAACGGAGTTGGTGATCCGGACGGCGTGCGCCAGGTCGTCCGCGGGCAGGAGCGCGGCGACGGGGCCGAAGACCTCCTCGTGCAGCAGCGGATGGCCCTGCGGCACCTTCTCGGCCAGCACGGGGGCCGCGTACCAGCCGGGGCCGTCGGGAGCCGTGCCGGTCGCGGCGACGGAGAGCCCGCCGCGGGTGGCCCGGTCGAAGCGGTCGCGCGCGGCCGCCGAGACGAGCGGACCGCAGACCGTCGCGGGGTCCGCCGGGTCGCCGACGGGCAGGGCGCGCAGCGCCTCGGCGAGGGCCTCGCGCAGCGGGTCGAGGGCGGCGCCGACGGCGACGACCCTGCATAAGAGACAGCTTCTGGCCGGCGTAGCCGGCGACGGCGGCGGCGATGTGGGCGGCGGCCTGTCCGAAGTCGGCGTCGGGCAGCACGATGGCGGCGTTGAGGCCGCCCATCTCGGCCTGGACGGGGACGCCCCGGGCGGTGGCCGCACGCACGACCTCGGTGC
>KL569428.1:119483-119867 GCA_000715685.1 Streptomyces lilacinus | reverse complement strand
CGACGTCGGCGGCGGAGAGGACCGCGCCGCCCTCGGTGGCCCCGCCGGGCACGACGGTGAACACTTCCTCGGGCAGGGCCGCTTGGACGATCGCGGCGAGGCGCCGGGCGCAGGCCGTGGCCTCGGGCGCGGGCTTGAGGACGACCGCGTTGCCGGCCGCCAGGGCCGGGGCGGCCTTCCAGCTCGGGATGGCGAAGGGGAAGTTCCAGGGGGTGATCAGACCCGCGACGCCGTGCGGGCGGCGCCGGGTGAGCAACAGGCCGGGGCCGCCGGCCGTTTCGTGGACGGCGCCGGTGGGTTCGTAGGGCGCCTGGGCGTAGTAGCGCCAGATCGCGACGGTGCGGGCGACCTCGGCCCGGGCCTCGGTCTGTCTCTTATACACAT
>KL569428.1:117366-119200 GCA_000715685.1 Streptomyces lilacinus | reverse complement strand
TAAGAGACAGGCACGGGCCCGCTCGACGGCGTCGGCCGCGGCGAAGGCGCCGGGCGGGACGAACTCGTCGAGGACGTCGGAGGGGTCGGCCGGGTTGCGGGAGACGAAGGGGGTGACGGAGGGGTTCGGGTCGGCGGTCACAGGAGGAAACCTCCGGGGAAGGGGTCGTCCGGGTCGAGGAAGTACTGGGCGGTGCCGGTGATCCAGGCGCGTCCGGTGATGGTGGGCACGACCGCCGGCAGCCCGCCGACCTCCGTCTCCCCCACCAGGCGGCCGGTGAACGCGGTGCCGATGAAGGACTCGTTGACGAAGTCGCGGTCGAGCGGCAGCGCGCCGCGGGCGTGCAGCTGGGCCATCCGGGCGGAGGTTCCGGTGCCGCACGGGGAGCGGTCGAACCAGCCCGGGTGGATGGCCATCGCGTGCCGGGATCTGTGGGCGTCGGAGCCGGGGGCGGCCAGGTAGACGTGCTTGAGGCCGCTGATCTCGGGGCGCTCGGGGTGGACGGGCCGGTCCGGCGAGGCGTTGATCGCGTCCATGACGGCGAGCCCGGCGGCGAGCAGGTCGTCCTTGCGCGACCGCTCGAAGGGCAGTCCGAGCGCCTCGAGTTCGACGAAGGCGTAGAAGTTGCCGCCGAAGGCGAGGTCGTACGTGACCGTCCCGTACCCCGGCACGTCCACCTTGCGGTCGAGGCCCACGGAGAAGGCGGGCACGTTGGTGAACGTGACGGCCTTCGCCGCGCCGTCCTCCACCCGCACGTCGACGGTGACCAGGCCGGCCGGGGTGTCGAGGCGCACGGTGGTGACGGGCTCGACGACCGGCACCATGCCCGTCTCGACGAGCACGGTGGCGACGCCGATGGTGCCGTGCCCGCACATGGGCAGCAGGCCGGACACCTCGATGTACAGCACGCCGTAGTCGGCGTCGGGCCGGGTGGGCGGCTGGAGGATCGCGCCGCTCATGGAGGCGTGCCCGCGCGGCTCGTACATCAGGAGCGTGCGGAGGTGGTCGAGGTGCTCGATGAAGTGCAGCCGGCGCTCGGCCATGGTGGCGCCGGGGATCACGCCGACGCCACCG
The DNA here is from genome assembly GCA_000715685.1 of Streptomyces lilacinus. Taxonomy (GTDB): domain Bacteria; phylum Actinomycetota; class Actinomycetes; order Streptomycetales; family Streptomycetaceae; genus Streptomyces; species Streptomyces lilacinus. The sequence continues at coordinate 118,126 of KL569428.1, read as the reverse complement.
GTGATGACGCGCGTCGGCATGCCCTCGGTGTGCGAGTCGACGGCGTGGAAGACGTGACGGGTGCGCACGGACGTCCTTTCCGCTGAGGGAGTCGTACGGATCAGTGGTGGCCGTCGGCCAGGGCCTTCTCGGTGGCGGCGCGCACCGCGGCCTCGATGTCGCCGGTGAGCGGGAAGCGGGGCGGTCGGGTGGGGCCGCCGTGCCGGCCGGCGAGGTCCGCGGAGAGCTTGATGGCCTGGACGAACTCGGTCTTGGAGTCCCAGCGCAGCAGCGGGTGCAGCGAGGTGTACAGCGGCAGGGCCGTCTCCAGGTCGCCGGCGACGGCGGCGTGGTAGAGCCGGGCGCAGGTGGCGGGGAAGGCGTTGGGGTAGCCGGCGATCCAGCCGACGGCGCCGGCGGTGGCGAGCTCGAGCAGGACGTCGTCGGCGCCGATGAGCAGGTCGAGCTCGGGGGCGAGCTCGGCTATCTCGTAGGCGCGCCGGACGTCGCCGCTGAACTCCTTGACGGCCACGATGTGGCCGTCGCCGTGGAGGCGGGCCAGCAGGGCGGGCGTCAGGTCGACCTTGGTGTCGATGGGGTTGTTGTACGCCACGACGGGCAGGCCGGCGCGGGCGACCTCCGCGTAGTGGGCGCGCACGGCGTGCTCGTCGGCGCGGTAGGCGTTGGGCGGCAGCAGCAGGACGGAGCCGCAGCCGGCCTCGGCGGCCTGGTCGGCCCAGCGGCGCGCCTCGGCGCTGCCGTAGGCCTGTCTCTTATACAC
>KL569428.1:115308-117102 GCA_000715685.1 Streptomyces lilacinus | reverse complement strand
CGGTGCGGACGACGCGGGCGCGCTCGTCGGCGGTGAGGGTCTGGTACTCGCCGAGGGAGCCGTTGGGGACGACGCCGTCGCAGCCGTTGTCGACGAGCCAACGAACGTGCTCGGCGTAGGCGTCGTAGTCGACGGAGAGGTCCTCGCGCAGCGGGAGGGTGGTGGCGACCATGATGCCGCGCCAGGGGCGGTCGGCGGTCCAGGAAGTGGTGGTCATGCGAAGGTCCCTTTCATCAATCGGTGGATGGTGGTGCGGGCTGGGTGGCCAGGACCCCGAGGGGTACGGGCACGGCGAGCGGCCTGCGCTCGGCGGACGGCGGTACGGTCCCCTCCGCCGTACCGGCCGCCGCGAGGCAGGCCACGGCCGCTCCGCACATCCGGCCCTGGCACCAGCCCATGCCGGCCCGGGTGAGGAGTTTGACGGTGCGCGCGTCGCGGGCACCGAGCGCGGTGACGGCCTCGCGGACTTCGCCCGCGGTGACCTCCTCGCAGCGGCAGACGTCGGTGTCGTCGTGGAGCCACTCGGTCCAGCCGGGGCCGGGGGCGTGGGCGGCGGCCATCGCGTCGGCGAAGGCGCGCAGGCGGGCGCGGCGGCGGCGGAGTTCGCGGGCGCGCGGGGTGCCGGTGAGCGCGGGTTCGCCGCGCAGTCGGGCGGCGACGGCGACGCCGGCGAGTTCGCCCTCGACGCGGGCGAGTTGCCAGCCGCCGACGCCGCCGGTCTCACCGGCGGCCCAGAGGCCGGGCACGGAGGTCCGCTGCAGGGCGTCCAGGACGAGCGCGTGGGCGCCGTCGGGGGTCGGGCGGGTCGCGCAGCCGAGGCCGGTGGCGAGCTCGATCTGCGGGACGAGTCCGTGTCCGACGGCCAGCGCGTCGCAGGCGATGCGGCGTTCGGTGCCGGGCACCGGCCGCCACCGGCGGTCGAGGCGGGAGAGCGTGACGGCCTCGACGCGGTCGGTACCGTGCACCGCGGTGACGGCGGTGCGGGTGCGCGGCCGCACGCGGTGGCGCAGCAGCGCGGTGCCGTGGACGGCGGCCTCGAGGAGCTTGTGGGGGTTGGTGGCCAGCGCGCCCGGCCGGCGGGCGTAGGCGAGGTAGCCGGAGGCCTCGGCGACGGCGGGGATCTCCGCGCCGGCGGCGGCGAGCGAGGAGGCGACGGCGAGCAGGAGCGGTCCGCTGCCGGCCACGACGATCCGTCGGCCGGGCAGCACGAGCCCGGACTTGAGCATGGCTTGGACGCCGCCGGCGCCGACGACGCCGGGCAGGGTCCAGCCGGGGAAGGGCAGGTGGCGTTCCTGGGCACCGGTGGCGAGGAGGAGGGCGCGGGCCCGGACGCGCACGGACCGCTCGCCGGCGGCGTCGGCGCCGTGGAGGGCGTGGATCGTCCAGGCGTCCTCGCCGTCGCGGGTGACGGTCCAGACGTGGTGCTGGGTGAGGTGGGTGATGTCGCCGGCCTCGAGGCGCTGGCGGAGTTCCGTGAAGGCGGCCCAGTCGTGGTGGAGCGCCTGCGGCCGGGCGGCGCGCAGCCCGGGGGCGGGGTGCCGGAAGTACTGGCCGCCGGCCTGCGCGGCGGAGTCGAGGACGGCGACCGACAGGCCGAGGGCGGACGCGGTGACGGCGCCGGCGAGGCCGGCGGTGCCGGCGCCGATCACGGCGAGGTCGTACGGCTCAGACACCGAGTCCGGCATGGCCGTGTCCTTCCTGGGTGGTGACGGCGTCGCCGGGCCGGGCGGGCACCAGGCAGGCCCTGCGGTTGGGCTGTCCGTTGACGGTGGCCAGGCAGTCGTAGCACTGGCC
>KL569428.1:114489-114994 GCA_000715685.1 Streptomyces lilacinus | reverse complement strand
GCCGCGGGGGCGCCCGCCGTGGCGGGTGGTGCGCCAGGCGAGGATGCCGGCCCCCCACAGGGCGGCGGCGACGGTCTGCCCGGGCAGGGCGGTGACCGGGCGGCCGTCGAAGGTGATCTCGAACGGCGGACCGGGATCGGCCCCGGCCAGTTCGGCGGGGGTACGGGCCACGGCGGGGCTCCTCTCGGAGAGCGGACGGGTGGACGGCTCGGACGGCCGGGTGGGCTGCCCGGGAGCGGGCGGCCGGGGGCGGGTGATCGGGGGTCGGACGGCCGGGGGTTCGGGCGGCCGGGAGGCGGCCGATCGGGGTTCGGACGGTCCAGGGGCGGGTGGCCGGAGGTACGGGCCGGGGTTCGGCGGTCGGGTTCGGAGGGGCGGAGGGTCACACGGTCGGAAGGCCAGACGGTCGGAGGGCCCGGCGGCCGCCCCTCACGCCGCCGGCGCGAAGCGGCCGGGGCGGAACGGCGTCTGTCTCTTATACACATCTCTGAGCGGGCTGGCAAGG
>KL569428.1:108566-114264 GCA_000715685.1 Streptomyces lilacinus | reverse complement strand
TCGTCGCCCGTCAGCAGCCGGGCGACGACGAGCCCGGTGGCCGGCGCGAGCCCGATGCCGGCGCCCTCGTGGCCGCAGGCGTGCAGCAGGCCGGGCACGCCCGGGTCGGCGCCGATCGCCGGCAGGTGGTCGGGGAGGTACGGGCGGAATCCCGCGTACGTCCGCATGGCCCGCACCCCGGCCAGCACCGGGAAGAGCTCGACGGCCTGCGCCGCGAGGCGACGGAGCACCTCCACCGACAGGGTGCGGTCGAAGCCGACCCGCTCCCGGCTGGCGCCGATGAGGACCGGGCCCGCCGGGGTGCCCTCGACCACGGCCGAGGTCTGCAGCGCGGCGGAGCCGCTCGCCACGTCGGCGACGTAGTCCGCCGCGTACACCTTGTGCCGCACCACGCGCGGCAGCGGTTCGGTGACGAGGACGAAGCCGCGGCGGGGCAGGACGGGCAGGTGCGCCCCGGCGAGCCGGGCCACCTCGCCGCCCCAGGTGCCGGCCGCGTTCACCACGTACGGGGCACGCAGGTCGCCGGCCGGGGTGCGGACGCCCCGGATCTCGCCGTTCGCGCCGGTGAGGATCGCGGTGACCTCCTCGCCGGTGCGCACCCGGGCGCCCGAGGCGCGCAGCAGGTGGGCGGCGGCGAGGGCGGGTTGGACCTGGGCGTCCTGGGGGTAGTGGACGCCCCCGGCGAGGCCGGGGGCGAGGTGCGGCTCGAGGTCGCCGAGTCGGTCGGCGGGGACCTCGTCCGCGGTGACGCCCGCCGTGCGCTGCGCCGCGGCGAAGTCCCGCAGGGCCTTCATGCCCGTGGGGCCGGAGGCGACGACGAGGCCGCCCTTGGCCTCGTACTCGACCGGCGCGGCGAACTCGTCGGCCAGCTCGCGCCACAGGCGGGCGGAGAGCAGGGCCAGGTCGAGCTCGGGTCCGGGTTCCTTGTCGGAGACCAGCAGGTTGCCCTCGCCGGCGCCGGTGGTCCCACCGGCGACGGGGCCGCGGTCGATGACGGTGACGGAGAGGCCGGCGCGGGCCGCGTAGTAGGCGCAGGCCGCGCCGACCACGCCCGCGCCGACGACGATGACGTCCGAGGAGTTGTTGCCCATGAGCACGTCAGTAATATTTCACATTGCACTGGGTGCTGCCAAGAGCTGGTCCGGACCTGATCCGTCCCCAGGTCCGGCTACCCCTCGAGGAGTTCGCCCATCCACGCCTCGATCGCGTCGGGCGTGCGCGGCAGGGCGCCCGACATCAGCCGCGCGCCGTCGGCCGTGATCACCAGGTCGTCCTCGATGCGCACCCCGATGCCGCGCAGTTCGGCCGGCAGCGTCTCGTCGTCGGCCTGAAGATAGAGCCCCGGCTCGACGGTGAGCACCTGCCCCTCCTCCAGGACGCCGTCGAGGTACGCTTCCGCCCGCGCCCGCGCGCAGTCGTGGACGTCGAGGCCGAGCATGTGCCCGCTGCTGCAGAGGGTGTAGCGGCGGTGGAAGTCGCCCTCGGCGCTCTCGAGGACGCCCCACTCGGCGAGGCCCTCGGCGATGACCCGCATGCCGGCCCGGTGGAAGTCGCGGAAGCTCGCGCCCGGTTTGAGGGCGGCGATGCCGGCCTCCTGGGCGGCGAGAACGAGGTCGTAGACCTGCCGCTGGACGGGCGAGAAGCGCCCCGAGAGCGGGAGGGTGCGGGTGATGTCGGAGGTGTAGAGGGTGTCGGTCTCCACGCCGGCGTCCAGCAACAGCAGGTCGCGGGCGTCGAGGGGGCCGTCGTTGCGTATCCAATGCAGGACGCAGGCGTGGGCGCCGGAGGCCGCGATGGTCTCGTAGCCGGTGCCGTTGCCCTCCGCCCGGGCGCGCAGGGCGAAGACGCCCTCGATCCAGCGCTCGCCGCGCGGATGGGCGAGGGCGCGGGGCAGCGCCCGGACGACGTCCTCGAAGCCGGCGGTCGTGTGGTCCACGGCGAGCTGCAGCTGCGCGACCTCCCAGGCGTCCTTCACCAGCCGCAGCTCGCTCAGGACGGTGGCGAGTTCGGCGTCGCGGGACGCGTCGCGCCCGGGCGGCAGGAGCCCGTAGGCGTCGAGGTGCGCGCAGCGGATGCCGCTCATGCGCTCGGCCTCGGCGAGGTCGGGGCGGCGGCCGACCCAGAACTCGCCGTAGCGGCGGTCCCGGTAGAACTCGGAGCCGTCGCGCGACGAGCGCGGCCGGACGTAGAGCACCGCCTCGTGCCGGTGCGGGCCGTCGGGCTCGAGGACCAGCACGTGGCCCGCCTGATCCTCGCCGGTCAGCCCGGTGAGCCAGGCGTACGCGCTGTGCGGCCGGAAGCGGTAGTCGCAGTCGTTGGACCGGACCTTGAGCTCGCCCGCGGGCACGATCAGCCGCTCGCCGGGGAAGCGCGCGGACAGCTTCGCCCGGCGCGCGGCGGCGAGGTCGGCGACGGGCAACCGGAGGTCGCCGGCCAGCGGGGTGGCCGTCCAGCCGGCCGCCATGAAGGCCTCGAACTCCTGGGAGAAGGGCAGGTCGTGGCTGACCGTGCGGATCGCCGGAACGACGGGTTCGTGCACGGGGACTCCTTCCGGAAGCCGGCCGTCCGAATGAACGGGCGGACAACTCGTGGGGGCTGAGGGGTTGTCAGTGCCATTTCACATTACTACGTTACGCATCACATGGCGCTGCGCCGAGAACCCCCACATACCGCTCATCCCAGGGCAGTTGACTCTCTGTCACGCAGACGTCACGTATTCACCTCCCACACCTCCCACCACTGGAGTCATCGGTGTCCCAGTCCAGAACCCTGCGCAGATCCCTGCGCGGAACCCTGCTCGCCGCCATATCCGTGACGCTCTGCGCCACGGCCGTGCAGCCCGGCTACGCGGACTCCCCCGCCGGCGCGCCCGCCCCGGCCGCCGCCCCCGCCGCCGCGCGCCCGGCGGCCCCGGCGGCGCCGAACCCGTTCGACGAGGTCCAGCGCCTCGCCAACGCCCCGCGCCCCGCCGCCCAGAAGCCGACCGCGCCGGGCGACCTGAAGGACGGGCGCGTGCCCGGCGCCCGCACGGAGAAGCGGAAGCCGGCCAAGGGGACCGCGCAGAGCCTCGCCCCCAGCGTCACGGTCCGCGGCACCGCGGTCCCCTGCACGGTCGACGGCATCTCCCGGCTCGGCCCCGAGCAGCTCGCGGACTTCCTCGCCGACCCGGCCGTCACCGCCGACGGCTGCCTGCGCGACATCCTGTGGACCTGGGACCAGCGGCTGGTCCGGGTCTTCTCGAAGGAGAACGTGCGGGCCGTCGCCCTGCGCGCCGAGCGCTACGGCTACTGGCACGACGGGAAGAACAGCGCCCACCTGCTGGAGATGTTCACCTATCTCCACGCCGCCGCCTACCACGACTTCTCGCACGACGAGATCGACCTCTCCGACGCCACGACCGTCGAGGCCATTCGCCGCGCGGTGTACTACTTCGGCCTCGGGCAGCACACGTTCGACGCCACGCCCACCAACGGCGAGACCCTGCGCGAGGCCCTCTACGCCGCCAGCTCCCAGGGCCTGCGCGAGCACCAGCTGCCGCTGATCAAGCGGGTCCTGGCCATGATGGACCCCTCCCACCCCGAGACCGCGAAGGACCGGGCCTGGGGCGGTGCCGCACTGGGCGCGCTGTCCGTGAGCTACCTGGGCGTCTACAACAACGACGCCGCCTTCCACGCGGCCGTCGCCGCCGACCCCGCCTACCGCGCCGCCTTCAAGGCGTTCGCCGGCTACACCCACCTCAAGGGCACCGAGAACGAGTGGGTCGCCCGCGACGCGATCAACGAATACGGCCGGCTCAGCCAGGTCGCCGCGGTGAAGAGCGAGATCAGCGCCGCGCTGGGCGGGATGCTGGACACCGTCTCCCGCAACTTCGGCCAGGGCAGCGCCCCCTGGGGCAAGGTCGTCACTTGGCTGAACGAGCTGGGTGTCTGCAAGCAGTACGGGGTGTGCAAGGCCGACATCGAGCGCCGCCTCTTCCCGTACACGTACACGTACGACAACGGCGGCATCAAGGTCCGCACCGCCCTGCCCCGGGCCACCGTCGACAAGCTCTACTACGCGAGCAAGCAGGTCAAGGCGCAGTACCACCGGGTGCTGGGCACGGACCAGCCGCTGGCGGGCGACACCAACACGACGCTCAACATCGTGCTGTACGCCTCGCGGTCCGACTACGAGATCTACCACCCGCTGCTGACCGGCATGAGCACCAACAACGGCGGCATCTACATCGAGAACGGCGCCACCTTCTACACCTACGAGCGCCGGGTGCCGCAGGACTCCACGCTCACGCTGGAGGAGCTCTTCCGCCACGAGTACACCCACTACCTCAACGGCCGCTGGGCGGTGCCCGGCACCTTCGGCGAGGGTCCGTGGTACCAGAACGACCGCACCACCGCGATGGACGAGGGGACGGCGGAGTTCTTCGACGGCGCCACCCGTGACGACGGCATCCGCGTGCGCAAGTCGCTGGTGCAGGGCATCATCAACGACACCTCCGGCGGCACCCCGCGCATGACCGTGGACCAGCTGCTGCACGCGGAGTACGACCGGGACGGCTTCCGCTTCTACAACTACGCCGGCACCTTCTTCGAGTACCTGTGGACCGAGCGGCCCTCGCTGCTGCGGGAGATGTACGGCTACCTGCGCGCGAACGACGTGGCGGGCTTCGACGCGTGGCGCAACCGCATGGGCCGCGACTGGTACGTGCAGCGCGACTACAACGCGTTCCTGGACAAGCAGATCGCCAAGGTCAAGGACCTCTACGTGCCGTCCACCGCGTTCACGCCGGTGAACCAGCTGCAGGACGCCTCGGCCTCCGCGATCCGCTCGTCCTTCGCCGCGGCCACGGGCCAGGCGCCGAACGACTGCCGGGAGGCGGGTTCCCCCGACCGCAAGCGCTTCGTGTGCACCGGTCGGGTCACCGCGAACCTGAGCGACCCGCGCAACACCGACCTGATCTTCAAGGACATGTCGGAGACGGTCGACTACTTCATCCTCGACCGCGCGAAGACCGGGGCCAACAACTTCGCCGACATGAACTGTTCCTTCGGCAAGGTCGACATCTGGTCCGGCCGGTCCGCGGGCACGGCGGACTTCAGCTGTGAGGGTCCGCTGCGCAGCTGACCTCACTGAGGAGGGGGGCGAGGGGCCCCGGGTCCGTCCGTCGGGACGGGCCCGGGGCCCCTCGATGATTGCGCCGCCTGCCACCGGGCAGGAGCGCCCGCGCGTCGGGAGCGTCACCGGGGTTGATCCACGTCACAGGAATAAACTGTGACGAACCGCTCAGAAGCAGAGAAAGACCCCTTGGGCTTCCCCGCCCCGGCCCCCGACACCCGGCAGGTGACCATGAGCGCCGATCGCAGAAAGAAACCGCAGCCGCCCACCCCGGGGCGCGGTGTCCCCTCGCGCGGCGGCACCTCGGCGACGGACCGGATGCTCCGCACCCTGCTGCGGCGCCGCAAGAGCCCGCTGACCATCGAGGACGTCACGGTCACGGACCGGCCCGAGGTGCACCGGGCGGTGTCGGCGGCGGCGCTCGGCAACATGATGGAGTGGTTCGACTTCGGCGTGTACGCCTACATGGCGGCCACCCTGGGCAAGGTCTTCTTCCCCGCCAGCTCCCCCGGCGCGCAGGTGATCGCCGCCTTCGCCACCTTCGCGGCCGCCTTCCTGGTCCGGCCGCTCGGCGGGCTGGTCTGCG
>KL569428.1:107016-108256 GCA_000715685.1 Streptomyces lilacinus | reverse complement strand
CGCCCCCGTCCTGCTGCTCCTGTGCCGCCTGGTCCAGGGCTTCTCCACCGGTGGCGAGTACGCGGGGGCCACGACGTACATCGCCGAGTACGCGCCCGACAAGCGCCGTGGCTTCCTGGGCAGTTGGCTGGACTTCGGCACCTTCGTCGGCTACGCCCTCGGTTCGGGCCTGGTGACCGTGCTCACCGCGGCGCTGGGCACCGACGGCATGACGGACTGGGGCTGGCGCCTGCCCTTCCTCCTGGCCGGCCCGCTCGGCCTGATCGGGCTGTACATGCGGATGCGCCTGGAGGAGACGCCCGCGTTCCGCGCGGAGACCGAGGCGGAGCTGGAGAACGCCGAGGAGGCGCGCCAGTCCGGGCACGGGCGGCTCAAGGAGATCTTCACCGAGCACTGGCACGCGGTGCTGATCTGCATGGGCCTGGTGGTGCTCTACAACGTCACCAACTACATGGTCACGTCCTACCTGCCGACGTACATGACCGAGACCCTCCATCAGAACGCCACCACGGCCCAGGTGCTGATCCTCGCCACGATGATCCTGGTCGCGCTGACCATCACGATCGTGGGCCGCTCCTCCGACCAGTGGGGCCGCCGGCCGCTGTTCATGGCGGGCAGCGTCGCCCTGGTGGTCCTGGCCGCCCCGGCGCTGCTGCTGATCCGCGCGGGCGGCACGCTCCTGCCGGCCCTCGGCTGCTTCGTCCTCGGCCTGCTGCTGGTGCTCTTCGCCGGCACCGCCGCCGCGACCCTGCCCGCCCTCTTCCCCACCCGGATGCGCTACGGGGCGCTGTCGGTGTCGTACAACATCTCCGTCTCGCTCTTCGGTGGCACCACGCCGCTGATCGTCTCCGCGCTGCTGGAGTCGACGCACGACGAGATGATCCCGGCCTACTACCTGATGGCGGCCGGGCTGATCGGCTTCGTGTCCGCCTTCTTCCTGCACGAGACGGCCGGCAAGCCGCTGCGCGGGTCGGGCCCCATGGTCGAGACGCCGGAGCAGGCCCGCCGCCTGGTCGCCCACAGCCGCGCGGAGGCGGGCCGCCGCGCCCGGGACCTCTGGATGCACCTGCGCCACCCCGGCCACCGGCACCACGACGACTCCTGAGCGCGAAAGCCGGCCCCTACAACAGCCCCGACACGCGAAGGACCGCTTCCGCCGTCGCGGCGTCGATCGTGCGCGCCAACTCGTCCACCGCAACGCCGACCCGCAGCGTTCCCCGCGCACGGGACCGGCGGATGC
>KL569428.1:106387-106784 GCA_000715685.1 Streptomyces lilacinus | reverse complement strand
ATGTGTATAAGAGACAGCCACAAGGGCGGGTTGGCGACGAGGACGTGCGTCTCGACCTCCACGCGGCCGCCCTCGGCGTCGCGCAGGACGAGCCGCTGCGCGAAGGCGCCGCCCCAGTGGACGGCCACCAGCCGGTCCGTCAGGACGCGGCGCCGGCGCAGCGGCCCCCGCGTGGCGAGCCATCCCTCGCCGGCGGTCACCCGCGACGGCAGCAGGACGACCAGCAGCAGCCCGCTCAGGGCCGACCACAGCAGCGTCCGCGGCGCGGTGAGCCCGAGGGTGCCGGCGTCGATGAGGACCAGCAGGCCGAGGAGCAGGACGGCGCAGTACGCCGCGCCCCGGGCCCTGGCCGCCCAGCCGGCGTCGCGGACGACGTCCCGGCCTGTCTCTTATACAC
>KL569428.1:105819-106162 GCA_000715685.1 Streptomyces lilacinus | reverse complement strand
GATGTGTATAAGAGACAGAGCCGGCGGCGGTCACGACACGCCACCCGGCGGCGGGGCGTCCGGGGCGCTGCCCAGCAGGAAGGCTCCGACGGGGATCTCGGTGTCCGGCGCGAGGCCGAGGACGCGGGCGGGGTGCTCGCCGTCGCCGCCGCCCACGGCGCAGCCGGACAGTCCCATGGCGGTGGCGACGAGGTGGAGGGTCTGCAGCAGCACTCCGGTGTTCTTCAGGGTGAGGGCGTAGGAGTGCGCCGCGTACTTCCACGACAGGCGCTTGATGCGGGAGACGACGGTGAGGTGTACGTCGGGCGGGGGGCCGCCGGTGGCGGCCTGTCTCTTATACACA
>KL569428.1:102878-105538 GCA_000715685.1 Streptomyces lilacinus | reverse complement strand
GGGGGGGGCCCGCCGGTGGCGGCCGTGGCCTCGCGCAGCAGGCCGTCGACCCGGCCGGGGTCGCCGGGCAGGGCCGTGAGGGCGTGGCCGAGCGGGTCGTAGTGGTACAGGCCGCGCTCGAGCCCGTCGCAGCGGTTCACGGCCGCGTACAGCTCCAGTTCGTAGGCCGACCCGGCGCTGGGGTAGGGGCGGCTGGTGACCGCGTAGGGCCGGTCGTCCTCGGGCCGGGCGGCGAGCAGGGTGCGCACGCGGGCCGCGCGGTAGAGGAACTCCGCGAGCTGGTTGACCGTCAGCGGCCGCTTCCCGTAGGCGCGCCGGGAGGCCCGCGACTCGAGGACGTCGGTGAAGGCGGGGTCCTCCCGGCGGGCCCGGTCGAGGTCGGGGCGGCGCAGGGGGATCGTGCGGCCCGGGGGGACGGCCGCGACCGGCGGTGCGGGCGGTTCCGTGCCGTGCAGCGGGAAGACGGGCCCGAAGAGCCGGTCGCGGAGGCCCGCCCGGCTGCCGTCGTGGGCGAGGAGTTCGTGGAAGGCCCAGCCGGCCGGGAGCGCGGCGCCTTCGGGTCCGTCGTCGTCCGCCGGCCGCAGGAACCCGGCACCGTGCAGCAGGGTCAGCAGGTCGGTGAGCGCGTCCTCCGGCAGCCCGGGCACCGCCCGCCGCATCCCGTCGCGGTCGACGGGCCGCGCGAGGGGAACGAGCAGCGCCGCCACGGCGGGGTCCTCGACGTGGACGCGGAACCGCGAGCGCGGTGACTCCAGCACCGATCGGCCGTCCGCCGGGCGCAGATGGGCGGCGTGGTCCAGGGCGAGCGGCGCGTCGGGCACGGGCCCGGGCCGCGGGGCGGCCTCGGGTGCCAGCGGTACGGCGGTCGCCAGCGGGCGCCCGCGGTCGACGGCGTGGCGGCGCAGGGTGGGGGGGAGCCGGTCCAGGCCGTCGTGGAGCAGGGCGAGGTGGGGCTCGGCGGGCGTGTCGGCGTCGCGGGCCAGGGCGCGTACCCGGCCGGCCAGTTCGTCCGGGGCCGCCGGGCCGTGGGCGAGGGCGCGGAGGGCTTCGGCGAGCGGCGGGGTATGCGGGCCGAGGGGGGTGCGCCCCCAGCGGTGCCGGACGGTCAGCAGGCCGTTGTCCTCGTGGACGGTGGTGCCGGGCTCGAGGGAGAGGAGGAGACCGCTCACGGCCGGGGGTCCCCCGTCGGGGCGGCGTTCAGGTCGGCGGCGGCCCGGGCGGCGAAGTGGCGCAGCATGGCCTCCTGGGGTCCGTACAGCCCGAGCCGGTTGCACATCAGGTGGGCGCAGCGGTTGACGGTCAGGGCCGTTCGGGGGGCGGGGAGGGCGAGCGAGGCCGGGTCGTCGCGGAGCGCGTCGAGGTCGGGGGCGAAGGCACCGGTGCGCTCCAGCGTCCCCAGGGTCGCGTGCAGCCGGGCGACGCTGCGGTGCCAGGCGGCGAGGGGGCCCGAGGCGCCGCTGGACGGCGCGGTCGTGCCGGGCGGCTCGGGGGCTTCGGACGGGTCGGGGGTTTCGTACGCATACGGCTCGGGGGCGTCGGTGGCGAGGAGTTGTTCCGCCCGGTGGGTCAGGGCGGCGCGGCTGCGTTCGTAGGCGCGGTCGAAGCCTTCGGTGTCGTACTCGGGGCCGAGCATGCGGCTCCAGGCCCGCGCCCCCGCCCGGAGGGCGTCGCGGCGTCGGTGGGCGTCGGGTTGGATCACCGCCCAGGTCAGCAGGAGGACGGCGAATCCGGCCGACAGTCGCTGGGCGGGCGAGAGGCGGCCGGCGAGCAGCGTCCGGGCGCAGTCGCTGGCCTCGGTGAAGTGCCGCTCGACCGCGGCGAGGGAGGCGCCGGTGCCGTAGCGGTCGTGCTCGGGGCGGTAGGCGCGGAGCTGGGCGCGGTCGTGCAGGCCGTGCCAGGGCTCGTAGCCGGGCATGTGCTCGCGGCGGGCCGCCGCGTCGGCGAAGCGCCGGTAGGCCTCCTCGTCGACGGCGCGCGGGGAGGGGTGGCGGGCGAGCCAGTCGTTCCACTGACCGATGAGCTCGCTCGCGGGGCCGCGGTCGGCGTCGCCGAGCGGTGCGGCGGAGCGGATGCGCACCCGCAGGTGGGGGCCGCCCTCCCAGTACCGGAGGAAGAAGTGGCCGCTGATGTCCCCGGTACGGGCAAGGCGGTCGAGGGCGGGGGCGACGGCGTCCAGCAACAGGGCGTCGAGGTCGCCCTGGTGGAAGAGGTGCACGGCCGTCCAGTGCCCGGACCCCGTGGGCGCGTCGGGTGCCGGGGCCCGGTCCGCCGGGGTGTCAGACGTGGGGCGCATGGGAGTGGTCTCCGGGGAGTTCGACGACGAGTTCACTGGTGTAGGGGCCGGTGGTGGAATCGGGCGCGCCCGGGTCGGGCAGGGCCTCCTCGAGGTGGACGACGGTGTCCGGCGCGGTGAGGGAGCGCGTGAAGGCGCCGGTCAGCAGGGGCGAGGCGAAGTCGACGTAGGCGGGTTTGTACCCCTTGTCGGCGAACGGGTCGCCTGCCGGGCCGCCGATCGCGCGGGTGCGGACGAAGCAGCGCCGCGGCAGGCCCAGTTCGCGGCGCCAGGCGAGCAGTCGCAGCAGGTGCTCGTGGTCGGGCTCGCCGGGCGCCCGGCGGGGTACGGACGCGGCGCGGGTGAGCCAGCCGCGCCGGCGCAGGAC
>KL569428.1:102110-102615 GCA_000715685.1 Streptomyces lilacinus | reverse complement strand
TGTGTATAAGAGACAGGCGTCGGCCGGGACGTCGTCGGTGAAGGGCCCGGGCAGCAGGGGGTGTCCGGTGCGGTAGAGGGTGTGCGGGTCGCCGAAGAGGCGCAGGACGGTGGCGAGCGGGGGCGGCAGCAGCAGCGGGCTCATCAGGCCCAGGTGCACCGGCACCAGGTCGGCGCCGAGGTGCCGGGCGCGGAGGGTGGGCAGCCCGGTCGTCGGGTCGACGCGGACCGTGACGTCGGCGAGCCGGATCCGCTGGTGCGCGGGGCGGGTGTGCCGGGTGAAGGGGTGGTCGAAGGTGTGGGTGAGGGTGGGGTGGCGCAGGTTGGTGTTGGAGGCGTACAGGCCGCCGATGTCGACCGGGATCGGGCCGCCGGTCACGGCCGCGGGAGACGGCGGCGGCAGGTCCCGGTGTATAAGAGACAGGGCCGTGCCCGACGGTGACGGCGTTGAGGACGGCGCGCGGTCCGTCGGGCCCGGGCAGCGGTTGGACGTAGTGGGCGAGGGA
>KL569428.1:100166-101806 GCA_000715685.1 Streptomyces lilacinus | reverse complement strand
TGTGTATAAGAGACAGGGCGGAGGGCGGGCAGGGGGCTCTCGCGCAGGAGCGCGTCGTCGACGCCGAAGCCGGGCCGCAGCAGGTCCCTGAGGTGGTCCGCGGCGGGTGAGGTGTCGTCCTGCAGGCCGTGGAGGACGGTCAGCAACGGCACGTCGACGCCGGGCCCGTGACGCTCGGTGAGCCACGCGGCGGCGGCGTGCCGGGCGGGCAGGTCGCGGTCGAGGAGGGCCAGGGCACGGCCCGCCGACGCGAGGTCGGCGAGCAGCGGGCGCCAGGACGCGTGGCCGAGGGTGACCGCCGTGTCGTCGAGCACGCAGTCCTCGTGGAAGGGGCGGCGCTCGAACGCCTCGCGGGGCGGCGGCAGGCCGAGGTCGTCCTCCACGGCCCGCAGTCGGTCGCGAACGGCCAGGTCGAGGCGCCGGCGCTCGGCGTGGTCGGCGGCCTCCCGGTGCCGGGTCAAAGTGGTGCGCAGATCGGTCAGGGCCGTTTCGGCAGCACTCGCCGCCAGCGGGCCGTCGGCGAGCCAGGCGATGAGCGCGGTGAGGTGACAGGGGTCCAGGTCGTCCAGGGGCAGGTCCTCCTGGAGGATGCCCGCGGCCACGAACCGCCGGGCCGCCGGCCCCGCCTCCGCCGCGGTGACCCCGTCGATCCGCGCGACCGCCTCGAGGAGCCGGGGCAGTCCGTCCGTCGCCGGGAACGCCGTGATCGCAGCCCCCGCCCCGGGGGAGATCAGGAGCAGCCTGCCCGAGGAGGCGTCCAGCGTGGGGTTGGGCCGCAGGCGCAGGGTCCCGCGCAGCTCCGGCCGGGACCGCGGCAGTCCGTCGGCGAGGCGGCGCAGCCGGGCGAGGTTGAGCTCGGTGCCGGTGGAGCGGCGTTCCAGGTCGTGGAGGCGCAGCCAGGGGCCGTCGGCGCTCCACCGGGCCCGGCCGGTGGCGGTGAGGGTGCTCTGCGGGCTGGTCTTGGCCGCGGCGCGGGACAGGTAACGGGCGAGGCTCACCAGGGCCTTGGTGCCGGGGGCCGGGGCGTCGGGCGCGCCGAGCCAGCGTTCGACGACGTCGTCGAGGTCGCGGCTGCCGTGCAGCAACCCCTGCCGGAAGCGGGGGTCCGTGAGGGCGCGGCGCAGGCCGGCGACGGTGCCGCGGGTCTCCTCCTGCAGGAGGTCGGCCAGGGTCGCCCGGCGCCGCTCGTGGCGCGCCCGGTCGTCGAGCCAGCCGTGCACGCGGGCGACGAGCGGCGCGGGCAGGGCGGCGCGCACGGCCGGGTCCCACTCGGCGGCGCGCGGCGCCCGGCCCCGGTGGGCGGCGCGGCGCAGACCGATGACGCGGGGACGGAGCGCCGGATCGGTCAGCGCCCCGATGGCGGGGTGCAGCGCGTCGGCGACGGCACGGCCCTCGGCGGCGATCCGGCGCCGTTCGTCCAGGATCTCCTCGGCCAGCGCGAAGCTCTGACCGGCGGTCAGGGCGTCCAGCGCGGACCGGGGGACGCCGGCGACGCGCACCACCGGGTCGGGCGGGGTGTTCATGGCAGCACTCCGGGGACGAGGGCGGGGATGCGGAGGCGGGGTTCGGGCGAGGCGTGACCGATGGTCACGTGGCAGGCGACGTCGTCGCCGGCGGCCAGTCCGAGCAGCGGCCCGGCC
>KL569428.1:95417-99910 GCA_000715685.1 Streptomyces lilacinus | reverse complement strand
TATAAGAGACAGCCCCGCGCGGTGCGCGGCGACGCGCAGGCGCAGCGCCTCGGCCGCGCGCGCCGGCCCGCTCCCCATCAGGTGCACGGTGACGGGGGCGGCGGCGAGGGCGGCGGCTGCGGCCGGCCCGCCACGGGTGAGCACGTGGGCGAAGGGGGCGGTGGACCCGTGCCAGACGGGGGCGAGCGGCCCGTACGGGACGGCCCGGTACACGCCGGCGGCCAGGCCCCGTACGGCGCGCGCGGTCACCCGGTACGGCGGGGCGGGCGCCGCCTCGAGCAGCAGGTCCCGCAGCTCGTCGGAGGTGAACTCGGCGGAGTCCGTGTGGACGGGGGGCTCGATGGGCAGCGCGGCCAGGGCCGTCTCAAGGCCGGCGGCAGCCGGCGGGCGGGACACGCGGCCGGCCCGCAGGAGCAGCGTGCGGGAGGTGTCGCCGGGCTCGGGGTGGACGCACAGCCCGACCGCCGCCGCCACGAGCGCGATCCGGGCCGTCTCCCCCGCGTCGTCCGGCGCGTGCAGGGCGAGGTCCGCGGGGTACGCGGGGCCGGCCGCGTCGACGTCCGGGACGAGGGTGTGGGTGAGGTGGTCGTAGGCGTAGGCGCCGGGCGGTACGGGGGCGTCGGCGCCCGCGCTCAGCCGGGTCCGGGCGGCCCGGGCGCGGGACAGACCGGGCGCCTCGCCGGGGCGCGCCTCGAAGAAGCCGACCCCGCAGGCGTGGCCCAGGACCGCGGCCAGCTGCCACAGCGCCGCCGGTCGCGCCGCGCCCGTGGCGCAGGCGCACGTACGGGCGGCGGCCCGCAGCGCGTCGTCGACCGTGCCGAGGCCCGGCGGCAGGGGCAGGCGGACGGCGTGGGGGGACAGGGGGTTCACGGGAAGGGATGGGGGTCGGTGGACAGTTCGCCGGTCAGCCGGGGCAGCCCCTCGGTGCGCCGCATGAGGGGCCCGTACGTGACCGTGGCGGTGCCGGGGACGACGACCTTGGCCGCCGACAGGCCCAGCGCGGCGAGTTCGGCGGTCGTCTGGTCGACGGCGACGACGTCGAGTCCGGTGTCGAGGTAGCGCCGGATCAGATCGCGGAGGTCGTCGGTGAGGTCCTCGTGGTGCGCGGGCAGCCGCCGGCCCTCGTGCACGGCGTCGAAGCCGCGGGGCGGCCGGCCCTCGAGCAGGAAGGCCAGGCGCGGGAAGGCCTCGGGGGCGGCGGCGGCCAGGGCGTGGTCGGCGGGGTGGTCGATGAGGGAGGGGTCGAGCGCCAGCCGCCGGGCGCGCTCGCGTTGGGCCGGGTAGCGGGACGTGAGCAGCGACAGGTGGGGGCCGAGTTCCATCAGCGCGCGCACGGCCGCCTGTTCGGGGTCGGGGTGGGCCCCGGCCGCGAGGGCCGCGCGCGGCGTGTCGGGCCGCTCCCGCTCGTCCACGGCGAGCGCCACCACGCACGGGATGTGCTGTTCCCGCGTGGCGTCGAGGAGGTGGACGCGGTGGCCGGTGAGCTGGGCCAGGTGTTCCACGAGCAGCGGGACGGTACGGTCGCGGGCGCTGTCGGGGTCGATGGCGTCCAGCGGGGTGCGCCGGTACCAGGCGGTGAAGAAGGCGTCCCGCTCGGCGACTTCGAGCAGTCCGTGCAGCTGGGCCTCCTCGGGGCAGCTGCCCAGGGCGCAGCCGTTGGAGACCTCGAAGACGAAGGCGCGGTCGTCCTCCGTGGCCGAGAGGAAGTACGCGTAGGACCGGGGCAGCAGCACGGGCCGGGCGCGCCGGTGCGACCAGGCCCACGTCCAGTCGGTCACCTGTTCCTCGTCGAACCGCCGGAACGGGAAGCCGGGCAGGTCGTAGTGGTCGTCCGGGTGGAGTCCCAGGGTGCGCGGGTCGACGGCGTCGTGGCGTACGTCGGCGTAGGCGGCCCGCACGGCCGTGCGTCGGGCCCGTGGCCGGACGCTCGCGTAGCGCTCGACCCCCTCGAGGAGCGCGGCGGCCGTCGCGGCGTCCCAGTCGTGGCCGGTGCCCAGGCCCGCCTCGGGCTCGCCGCGGTCCGGAAGGGCGAGCGGGGCGCGGGCCAGCGGCACGGCGGCGGGCACGCGCGTCACGCCGCGCAGCAGCCCGGTCTCGGGGTCGGCCAGCCGGGCCCGCAGCCACCGGGCGTCCGGGCGCGTCAGCCGGTGGCCGGGGCGGGACTTGGGGCGCGGGACGAGGGCGCCCGGGGCGGCCTCCGGCCCGTCGTCCGGCAGCCCGCCGCACGTCGGGCAGCACGGGTCGGGGAGCAAGGGGTGCCGGCTCACCTCGAGGCCGCGCAGGCCGACGACTGTCTCTTATACACATGTATAAGAGACAGGAGGTGGGCCGTGACCGCGGCGGCCGCGCCGGTGAGGAGGGAGGAGGGCTCCGACGCCGGCTCGGGGGCGTGCTCGAGCACCGCGCGTGCGGTCGCCCGGTCGTCCCGCGCGTGGGCCCGTCGCATGCTCAGGCAGCGGAGGCAGCCCGGCACGCCGGGGGTCACCGTGGGCCCGACCAGGGCGCGGTCGCCCTCGGTCCACACGGAGAGCAGGGGGATGCCGAGGGCGGCGGCCCGGTGCTGGTGGCGGTCGCGGGCGGGGTCGGTGAGCCGTGCGTCGGTGACCGTCAGGAGCGCGACGACGCCGCGCGGGGCCGACGGCTCGTCCGCGGGGGCGGGGAGCGCGCGGGCGCCGAGGAGGCCGGTGACGGCCCGGTGCAGCACACCGCCGTCCCCGACCACCGCGACTCGGGTCTCAGCGGACGTCATCGAGCACCACCCGGGCCACGAAGGGGACGAGCGCCGCGAAGTCCCTGTCCTGGTCGAGCGGTACGACGTGGGCGGCGTACCCCTGCGCGGCCAGACGGGCGGCGAGGGCGGAGATCCGCTCCGCGGGGTCCGCGCCGGGCAGTGCGACGGGCACCGGGCCACGGACAGAGCCGCTGTCGTCGTCCAGCTGCCGGGCGAGGAGCAGGGAGCGGGCCGCGTCGGCGAACGCCACGGCTGCCGTCGAGGCACAGCCCAGGGCGGCGACTTCGCCCTCCGCCACCAGGGCGATGACGGGGACGCCCAGGCCGGCCGAGGCGTCCCGTACGTCGGGCAGCGGGCCCAGGGTGCGCAGGAGGCGCCAGAGACGGGCGGCTTCGGTGTGGTGCAGGAGACCGGCCGGGTCCACCGCCGGGCACGCGTCCGGCACCGCCGCACGGTCGGCGGCGAGGGCGCGCACGGCGTCGAGGAGCGCGGCCTCCACGGCGGCGTCCCAGCTCTCGGCACAGGCGGTGCCGACGGCGGCCGGGGATGCATGGGGGCGGGCCTGGGCCTCGGAGGCCGGTGCATGATCCGCCGGCGCCGACTCACGGCCCGCAGAAGTCAACGCGCGGTCCGCGGAGAGGAGTCGGGGGCGGCCGTCGGTCAGCCGCTCGGCGAAGACGAAGAAGTCGGCATCGGCGTCCACTGCCCGGGCCGCCGCCAGGGCGTGGGCGGCGCCCGCGCGGCGCAGCGCCTCGTCCCGCGCGGCCCGGGGGTCGAGGGCGGCGCCGACGGCCTCCCCGCCGCCGGCGAGGGCGCACCGCACCACGGTCAGGGGTATCTGGCTGCCGTACTCCGTGGTAGGCGGCCCGTACGGCCCGGCGACCCCGTCTGCGCACGCGGCCAGACGTTCCGTCAGCTCGTCGGCGGAGAGGGCGGGGGCCGCCCGCAAGGCCTTCACGCGCAGCGCGAAGTCCGCCGTACTGCCAAGGCCGTCGGGGCGGAAGGGCGCGGGGGCCGGGAGGATCCGGTGCCGGTCCGTGGCGAGGGTGTGCGGGTCGAGGCGGAGGGCTTCGGGCACCGGTCCGGGCTCGGTGGTGTCCTCGTCCGGGATGCCGGTCAGCAGCCGGAAGACCGCGAGGGCCAGCCGTCCGCCGACGAGGGCGGTCGCGGCCGGCGACAGCGGTGCCGGGGCCGGCGTCGCGCAGTGGTGGGCGAGGCGGTGCGCGAGGTCGGCCGCCCGCAGCGGGACGCCGGGCGGGAGGAGCCAGCACGCGTCGTGCCGGGACAGCGCACGGAAGAGCGGAGTGGTGTCCCCGCAGACGCGTTCGACGGCGGCGACGGCGCGTACGGCGGCGGGGGTCGTCCCGTCCCCCGCGTACACCACGGCGTCGGCCCGCTCGGCCGCGGCGCGCAGGGTGGCGTGGTCCGCCCGCGGGCTCTCGGTGTGCACGCGCCGGAGTCCGCAGGCGAGCAGGGCGTTCCGGGTGGCGGCCAACAGACCGTCGTCGCCGATGAGCAGGACGTGTGCGGTGCGGTAGCGCTCGAAGTGGTGCTCGGGGGAGTCGAGCCAGTGCCGGACGTAGGCGATCTCGTGGGCGTGGCGATGGAGTTCGTCCTCGGTGAGGCCGTGCGGCAGCGTCGCGGTGGCCTCGCGCAGGAAGCCGTTGGCCCGGAGGGTGTCGAGCAGGCGGAGTGCGACCGTCCGGGGCCCGGCGGGGAGCCGGTCGAGGGCGGCGTCCACGTCCTGGGCACCGTCCAGCAG
>KL569428.1:93839-95109 GCA_000715685.1 Streptomyces lilacinus | reverse complement strand
CAGCCGGTCCAGCCAGGCGTGGACGGTGGCGCCGCGCAGGGCGAGGGTGCCCGACGGGCCGAGCACCGCGGCGCCGTCGGCGGTCGGCGCGTACCGCACCTGCGGCACCGGTGTCAGTCGGCGGCCCACGGCAGGCTCCCCTCTCCCCGGTCTTCCGTGTCTCTTCGCGGTCTTCGCGGTCTCTTCGCGTGGGCATGAGGAGGCCGGCCCCCGGCGGCGCGGCGAGCGCGCCGCCGGAGACCGGCCCGGGTGTTACGACAGGCGGCAGGAGCTGCTCGCGCTGTGGCAACAGGCGTACGCCCACGCGGAGTTCGCGTCGGTGTCGCCGGCCGTCTCCGGCTGGACGACCTCGAACATCTCGTCGCCGAGCTGCTCGAGGTCGAGGAGGGCTGCGTTCTCCATTTTCCTCATTCCCTTCGTTTGACCAACGATGGACAACGCATTGATATCCCGGGACTCCGGAATCCGGCCACCCTCGCCCAAAGAAGCGGAATTTGGTCTCTCACACTCTTCTGACCTGCATGCATGACCCATCGAAAGGGTTCTCCTGCAACAGCTCTTCGCCTCTCTTAACGCGCCCCTAACACTCGTCTCGCAGAGTTTTTCTCCATGATTTACCGCCCACTTCCCGCCGCCTTCCGGGGGGTTTTTGTGCCGCGACCGATGCTATTGACCTGGCCACAGAGCGGGAGGAGGGGGCGCGTTGAGGAAGGTTCATTTCGACGGCACGCACCGGGTGCGGCGTCCGGAGGAGACCTGGGCGGTCATCGACGGCCGGCGGGAGGCCTTCGGCATCACGCGGGTCGCCGACGTGACGGGGCTGGACACCCTGGGGGTGCCGGTGGTGATGGCGGTGCGCCCCGCGGCCAGGACCCTCACCGTCTCGCAGGGCAAGGGCACCTCGCCGCTGCTGGCGCGCGTCTCCGCCGTCATGGAGTGCGTGGAGCTGTGGCACGCCGAGTACGCCTGCCCGGCCGCCGAGGTGAAGCACACCCCCGCCGACGCCCTGGAACTGCCCTACGACGTACGGGACCTGCAGCAGCACCACGGCAGCCTGCTCAGCGGGCGCACCCCGCTGGACTGGGTGGCCGGCAGGGAGGCGCTGACCGGCACCCCGACGCTGGTGCCGCGCTCCTACGTCGAGGTCGACTACCAGGTGTCCGACGCCTGGCAGCCGCCGCTCCTGCACGGCTCGACCAACGGCCTGGCCAGCGGCAACACCTACGACGAGGCGGTCGCGCACGCGCTCTACGAGGTCGTCGAGCGGGAC
>KL569428.1:91722-93590 GCA_000715685.1 Streptomyces lilacinus | reverse complement strand
GATGTGTATAAGAGACAGGCCACGTGGATCCCGCGAGCGTGGACGATCCGGGGTGCGCGGCCGTGCTGGAGCGGATCGCCGACGCCGGGGCGTGGGTGGAGATCGTGGACGTGCCCAACCGCTGGGGCCTCCCCTGCTTCGTCACGTACATCTGGTCCGAGGACTTCCCCGCGCTCGCCGTCGGCGCGGGCGTGCACAGTTCGGCCGCGGTCGCGCTCAGCCGCGCCGTCACCGAGTCGGCGCAGAGCCGGCTCACGGCCATCGCGGGCAGCCGCGACGACCTGGCCGCCGCCCTCTTCGCGCAGGAGCCGTCGGTCGCCGCCGGGAAGCCGCCCGTCACCGAGGGGGAGATCGTCTCCTGGCAGGAACTCTCCTCCCCCGACCTCGAGTTCGCCGAGGACACGGACGAGACGCGGTGGCTCGCGGAGCGGGTGCTGGAGGTCACCGGCCGTCCTCCCGTGGTCGTCGACCTCAGCACCGAGGCCGACTTCAGCGTGGTCAAGGTCGTCGCCGCGGGCCTGGAGTTCGACGGCCGGCACGAGATCGCCCGCCCGCTCACCGCACCGGCCTCGCCCGCCCCCGGCCCGAAGGAGACCCCGTGACCACCCATGTGTTCCTCGGCCCCACCCTGACGGCGCGGGAGGTCCGCGAGGCGGCGCCGCACGCGGTGGTGCACCCGCCGGTGCGCCACGGCGACCTCCTCGCCCTGGACACGGGTCCGGACGACACCGTGCTGATCATCGACGGGGTCTTCCACCAGACCGCGCCGGTGCGCCACAAGGAGATCACCGACGTTCTCCAGCGGGGGACGCGCGTCATCGGCTCGTCGAGCATGGGCGCGCTGCGGGCCGCCGAGCTGTGGCCGTACGGCATGGAGGGCGTCGGCCTGGTCTTCGGCATGTACGCGCGGGGCGACCTGGACGCCGACGACGAGGTCGCGGTGGGTCATCTCCCGTCCGAGGACTACCGGATGCTGACCGTACCGCTGGTCAACATCCGGTGGACGATCGCCAACGCGGCCGGCGAGGACGTCGTGACCCCCGAGGAGGGGGACGCGCTGCTGGAGGTGGCGCGGTCGCTGCACTACACCCGGCGGTCCTGGGGGGCGATCGTCCACACGACGCGCCGCACGCGCCCGGACGTGCTCGACGCGGCCACGGCCCTGCGGGCCTTCGCCGAGCGCAATCCCGAACTGTCCGATCTCAAGCGCCGGGACGCCCTGCTGGCCCTCGCGCACGCGGGCCGGACCCGGGGCGCCGCGAGGCCGCCGGCGGACACCCCGGCCTGGCTGGTGCCCCGCACGATGTTCCTCGAGCGCTGGCGCGCCGTCTTCCGGCCGGCGACCCGGGACGGACGGCAGGGGACGGTGTCCGAACTGGACCTGCTGCGTTTCCAGCAGTTGTACGCACCCGACTTCGCCTTCCGCTACCGTCGCTTCGCGCTGCGGCGGATCGCCGGGGACCACGCGGCGGCCGACGACCGCGCGCTCGAGCGCGCCGCGCTCGCGGCGGCCGAGGACCGCGGCATCGCCGCCGAGGCGGAGCGGGACTCCGGCACCGCCGAGGGCAGGCTGCTGACGCTGCTGGTGCGGTCCTTCCGCAGCGCGCCGGGGGCCGCGCCCTTCAACGACGTGCCGTCCGAACTGCGGGACACGGACCAGGCGTGGGCGCTGAGCGCCGACGCGGTCGCCGCGGCGGACCGGCTGAACGAGCAGATGGCACGCACCGGCAGCCGGCGCACCCCGCGTCACCTGCCCGGCACCCTGGTGCGCCGGCACCTCGCGGACGTCTGGGAGTGCGCGGGACCGGACGAACTCGGGGCGGCGGCCCACGACCGGGGCTTCCTCTCGCTGGACGAGGCGGAGGACG
>KL569428.1:90693-91481 GCA_000715685.1 Streptomyces lilacinus | reverse complement strand
TGTGTATAAGAGACAGCTCCTGCACCGCGTCCGGGCGACCGACCGCTCGGCGGCCGGCTGACGCCCGTACGAGCGCCGGGGCGGCCCCGCGCGTCCGGGCTCGGCTTCGGGCTGCCCCCACAGCGCCGGGCGGTGGGCTTCAGTCGAGCGCGACGCTCACGGCCGGCGCCGGTCCCGGCACGGCCCGCAGGGTGATCACCATGGTCAGCCCGCCGCCCGGGGTGTCCTCGGCCTCGACGGTGCCGCCGAGCGCCTCGGCGAACCCGCGGGCGACGGCGAGGCCCAGGCCGACGCCCGCGCCGCGCGGCGTGTCGCCGTGGCGTCGGAAGGGCTCGAAGATGCGCTCCTTCGCCTCGTCGGGGACGCCGGGCCCGCGGTCGGCCACGCGGATCTCGACGCGGTCGCCGAGCGCGCTGGCGGAGACGAGCACGGGTCGTCCGGCGGGACTGTACTTGACGGCGTTCTCGACGACGTTGGCCACGGCCCGCTCGAGCAGGCCCCTGTCGACGGCGACCATGGGCAGCGTCTCCGGGATGTCCAGCTCCACGCTGTGCTCCGGCACCCCGGCGAGGGCCATGGGGACGACCTCGTCGAGGTCGGTCTCGCGGAGGAGCGGGACGACCGTGCCGGTCTGCAGGCGGGACATGTCCAGCAGGTTGCCGATGAGGTGGTCGAGGCGGTCGGCGCCCTTCTCGATGCCGGCCAACAGTTCGGCCCGGTCCTCGGCCGACCACCGCACGTCCGCCGAGCGCAGGGAGGTCACCGACGCCTTGATCGCGGCGAGCGGC
>KL569428.1:85961-90434 GCA_000715685.1 Streptomyces lilacinus | reverse complement strand
GTGCGCAGGTCGTGGCTGACGGCGGCGAGCAGGGCGGTGCGGATGCGATGGCCCTCGACCAGGGTGCGGGCCTCGTCGGCCTCCGACTGCAGGCGCTGGCGGTCCCGGACGACGGCGGCCTGCGCGGCGAAGGCGGCCAGCACGCGGCGGTCCTCGGCCGGCAGCACGCGACCGGACAGGGCGAGCGTCGTGCGGTCGTCGACCGGCACGTCCACGTCGGCGTCCTCGGGCCGTTCGACCAGCGGGCTCGGGCCCACGCCGGCCACGCGGGTCCACGGTTCGACGTCGCTCCCCCGCTCCAGCAGGACCACGGACTCCATGGCGAACGTCTCGCGCAGCCGCTCCAGCAGCGCGGTCAGGCTGTTCTCGCCCCGCGGCACGCTGCCCGTCAGGAAGGAGAGGATCTCGGACTCGGCGCGCAGCCGGGCCGCCTGGTGGGTGCGTCGGGCCGCGAGGTCGACCACCGAGGCCACGGCCACCGCCACCCCCACGAAGACGACGAGGGCGAGGACGTTCTTGACGCCGTAGACGGACCACAGGTACTGCGGTGGCGTGAGGTAGTAGTTGAGGAGCAGCGAGCCGAACAGCGCCGACGCGAGGGCCGGCAGCAGTCCGCCGAGCAGGGCCGCGGCCACGGTGGGCGTGAGGAAGAGCAGCACGTCGTTGCCGAGGCCTAGGTCCACGGCGACGTGGGTGAGCAGCAGCGCCAGGAGGGCGGGCCCGCCCGTGCCGACGAGCCAGCCCCAGACGACCCGGGACCTGCCGAGCCGGGCGCCGCGCGCGACCGGCAGGCCGCGCCCCCTGGCGACCTGGTCGTGGGTGACGATGTGCACGTCGAGGTCGGGCCCGGAGTCCCGGGCGACGGTGGCGCCGACGCCGGGCCCGAGGACGTACTGCCAGGCCCTGCGGCGCGAGGAGCCCAGGACGATCTGGGTGGCGTTGACCCCGCGCGCGAACTCCAGGAGGGCGACGGGGATCTCGTCGCCGATGACGCGGTGGTACGTGCCGCCGAGGTCTTCGACGAGGGTGCGCTGGGTCAGGAGCTCCTTCGGCGAGGCCGGGCCGAGTCCGTCGCCGCGCGCGACGTGCACGGCGAGCACCTCCCCGCCGGCGCCCTTCTCCGCGAGCCGGGCGGCCCGGCGGATCAGCGTGCGCCCCTCGGGGCCGCCGGTCAGCCCGACGACGATGCGCTCGCGCGACCCCCAGATCGTGGAGACGCTGTGGTCGCTGCGGTACTGCTGCAGGTATTCGTCGACCCGGTCGGCGACCCACAGCAGGGCCAGTTCGCGCAGCGCCGTGAGGTTGCCCGGGCGGAAGTAGTGGGAGAGGGCGGCGTCGACCTTGTCCGGTTGGTAGATGTTGCCGTGGGCCATGCGGCGGCGCAGTGCCTGCGGCGACATGTCGACGAGCTCGATCTGGTCGGCGCGCCGCACCACCTCGTCCGGGACGGTCTCCCGCTGGCGCACGCCGGTTATCGCCGCGACGACGTCGCCCAGCGACTCCAAGTGCTGGATGTTGACGGCCGACACGACGTCGATGCCGGCGGTCAGCAGCTCCTCGACGTCCTGCCAGCGCCTGGCATTCCGCGATCCCGGCACGTTCGTGTGCGCGAGCTCGTCGACCAGTGCCACCGCGGGGCGTCGGGCCAGGACGGCGTCGACGTCCATTTCGGTGAAGGTCTTCCCGCGGTGTTCCAGTTCCTTGAGCGGGACCCGCTCGAGACCGCGCAGCATCGCTTCGGTGCGCGGCCGGCCGTGGTGCTCGGCGAACGCGACGACGCAGTCGGCACCGCGCTCCAGGCGGCGGTGTGCCTCGGACAGCATGGCGTAGGTCTTGCCGACGCCGGGGGCGGCGCCGAGGTAAATCCGTAACTTACCGCGTGCCATTCTTCTCGTCTCTGAAGTCGTATGCCGTCGGGACAGTCGGCAGCGTGCCACATCCCGATGCGGCGGCCCATCTCCCGGTGAATGATTTGAGACGGCACGGAGATGACGCGGGAGGCGGAATTCGCGGCGCCATTCGCGGCGCCCGAATACTTCTCGTATCGGCGCGCGGGCGCGGGCTCCGCCGTCAGGAATCGTCTCTCGGCCGGGGTGCCGGGATGACGGAGGCGGCGACCGCCTTGTTCACCGCGTCCATGCGGGAGACGGCGCCCAGCTTGCCGTAGACGCTGCGCAGATGGCGCTTCACGGTGCCTTCCGCGATGGACATCCGGCGGGCGATCTGGGCGTTGCTGAGGGCCTCGGCGGTCAGGGCGAGCACTTCGCGCTCGCGGGCCGACAGGGTCTCGCCCGGCGTCTCGTCGACGCGGTCGAGGCCGTGCCGGGAGACGGAGAGGATCACGTGGCCCGGGCCGCGGTCGACCCGGACGCTGTGGATCGCGGCGATCAGCTCGTGCCGTGTGGATCCCTTGACGAGGTAGGCACCGGCGCCCAGGGCGATCAGTTCGCGCGCCAGCACGACGTCGTCGTGCATGGTGAGCACGACGACGCGGGAGCCGGGCGAGACGGTGCGCAGCTGGGCGAGGGTCTCGCGGACGCCCTGGCCGGGCATCTCGACGTCCAGGAGGACGACGTCGGGACGCAGTTCGGCGGCCTTGTCGCACGCGTCCCGGCCGTTGTGGGCCTCGCCGACGACCTCCAGGCCGGGGGTGGCGGCGAGGATCTCGGAGACGCCGTCGCGGAAGAGGGTGTGGTCGTCCGCCAGCAGGATCCTGATCGGCTTAGGGGTGGTCGGCACGGTGTTTCCCGGTGAGCGGTACGGAGAGCAGGACGCGGCTGCCGTGACCGGGGCGGCTCTCCACGGTCAGGCCCGCGCCGAGGAGTTCGGCCCGCTCCCGCATGGAGTGCAGGCCGCCGTGGCCGCGCGGCACCGCGGCGCGCGGGTCGAAGCCGACGCCGTCGTCCTCGACGGCGGCGCGTACTTCACCCGGCGTGAGGCGGGCCGTGACGGCGACGCGTCGGGCGCGCGCGTGGCGCACGGCGTTGCGCTGGGCCTCGCGCAGGATGAGGAGGACCTCTTCGGCGGTTCCGGGCGGCAGCGCGGACGGGTCGCCCGTGACCTCGACGCGTACGTCGGCGGTGTGCGCGCCCATGTGCTCGAGGTCCTCGAGGAGCGCCGTCCGCAGGGACTCGGTGCGCAGGGGTTCGGTACGCAGGGGTTCGGTGCGCGGGGGCGTCCGTAAGCCCGCCATGACGTCGCGCAGGGCGTCCAGCGACTCCCGTACGGTCCGTCGTGCCGTTTCCAGTTTGGCCAGGGCCAGTTCGGGGTCGGTGTCCCGGTGGATGTCGTGGAGCTCGAAGGCGTTGAGGGCGGCGGCGAGCCGGGCGGCGACGTCGTCGTGCAGTTCCCTCGCGACGCGTCGGCGTTCGTCGGCCCGCGCACTGTGCGCGTGCTCCGGCGGACCGTCGACGCGCGCGTCCGGGTCCGACGGTGTGCGCGGACCGCGCCGCGTGTGCGACAGCGCTGCCACGCAGATCCCCCCTGCGGCCGGGCAAGCCTTCTGACCTGCGCTTCCTTTCGATCTGTGCAGCGTACAACGCCCTTTTCGGCGAGGGCGTCCGAGGGCGTCAAGGAATCGTC
This sequence comes from Streptomyces lilacinus, assembly GCA_000715685.1. Lineage (GTDB taxonomy): Bacteria > Actinomycetota > Actinomycetes > Streptomycetales > Streptomycetaceae > Streptomyces > Streptomyces lilacinus. The sequence goes on along the minus strand of KL569428.1, from coordinate 86,852 downwards.
AAGATCGGTCGAGCGGCTCCGGAGACACGTGGGGGTACAGCCGCATGCCCCGAAAGAGGCATGCCGTCGTACCCCCCTCGGCCCGACCGGCCACGGCGCGTTGAGCCCCACCGGTCCGATGGACAACAATTCAGAAACAATCCGGAAAGCTGTTCGATCGGCGGGGTCGGAACCGTGCGCCACGCGGTGCCCCGTCGGCGGGGGAGGCAACAGATCCATGAACGTTCTGATCGTGGAGGACGACGATGGCGTGGCCGAGGCGCTGGAACGGGCCCTGGCCGCCCACGGGTACGCGACCCACCGCGTCGCCACCGGCACCGAGGCCCTGGACCGGCACGCGGAGGCGCACCTGGTCCTGCTCGATCTCGGCCTGCCCGACCTGGACGGCCACGAGGTGTGCCGGCGCATCCGGACCTCGTCCTGCGTGCCGGTCATCGCCCTCAGCGGCCGGACCGGGGAGCTGGACCGGGTGATGGCGTTGCACCTGGGCGCCGACGACTTCGTCGCCAAGCCCTTCAGCCGCTACGAGTTGGTGGCCCGCATCGAGGCCGTCCTGCGCCGGGCGCGGGACTGCGTCCGGCACGGGGCGGCGACCGCGGGCGAGCCGGCGACGACCGCCGCGCCCGCCGGTCCCCCACCCACGTCCGCCGGTCCCCCGCCCGCGCCCGGCGCGGCCGACGTCGACCCGGGGCCGCGGCGCACCGCCCGGGATCCGCTGCGGGCCGGCCCGCTGCGGCTGGACCCGCGCACCCGGAAGGTGTTCCTGGAGGGCGAGGAGGTCCACGTCACCCGAAAGGAGTTCGACCTGCTGCTCCTGCTGATGCGCGAGCCGGGCACGGTGATGGAGCGTCAGGACATCATGTCCCGGGTGTGGGACGAGAACTGGTTCGG
>KL569428.1:85481-85698 GCA_000715685.1 Streptomyces lilacinus | reverse complement strand
GCCGCACCCTCGATGTCCACGTGCGCTCGCTGCGCGGCAAGCTCGGCAGCACGCAGTGGATCGAGACCATCCGCGGGGTCGGCTACCGGCTGACGGTGCCGTCGGCCGCGCACGCCTGAGGCCGGGGGCACCGCGATGACCATCGGCTTCCCTTTACCGACCCCGACCCGGGCGCCCGCGCTGCCCGCGGCGGGCTCGCCCGCCCACGCCGCGGCGG
>KL569428.1:80793-85201 GCA_000715685.1 Streptomyces lilacinus | reverse complement strand
TGTGTATAAGAGACAGCACCAGGTCCGCGGCCCGCTGACCTCCATCCGCTTACGTCTGGAACTGCTGGAGGACCAACTGTCCGACGCCGCGCACGCGGCGGCCCGGCAGGAGGTGCGCGGCGTCCTGCGCGAGGTGGAGCGGCTGTCCACGGTGCTGGAGCAGGTCCTGGCCTGGGGCAGCGGCGGCCACGCCGCCGTCTCCGCCGCCGAGTCCGTCGACGCGCTCGGCGTGGCCGCGGCCCGCGTCGACGCCTGGTCGGTCCCCGCCGCGGCGCGCGGCGTCCGCCTGTGCCTGGACGGGGTCACGGCCACGGGACGGCAGGTCCCCGGCGCGCTGGAGCAGACCCTCGACGTCCTCCTGGACAACGCTGTCAGCCTCACGCCGGCCGGCGGCGAGGTGCTCGTCACCGTGCACGCCACGGCCCGCGAGGTCCGGGCGGAGGTCCGCGACCAGGGGCCCGGCATGACGGCCGACGAGATCGCCCGGGCCTGCGAACCCTTCTGGCGCGGCAGCGCCGGGCACGGGCGCCGGGGCACCGGGCTCGGGCTGACGATCGCGGCGGCGCTCCTCGCCTCCTCCGGCGGCCGCCTCGAACTGGGCCGCGCCGACGGCGGGGGCCTGCGCGCGGTCGCCGTACTGCCGCGGGCCGGCTGAGCCGGGCCCCGGACAGCACGTGGGCCGGGTGACCCGGCCCCGCGGAAGACGCGGCCGGAACCGGCCGACCGGTATGGGGAATACTCCCTCCTCGTTCCTCACAGCACGCAGATCGGCAGGAAGAGCTATGACCGTCACCGACGTCGACCCCACCCGTTCCAAACAGAAGCCCCCCGGCCGCCGTTGGCGGGCGTGGGTGCTCGAGGGGCTGAGCGAGCAGTCGGCGCGGCACCCGGGCCCGCACGGCACGCCGCCGGAGGAACACAAGGGGCACAGCTGGTGGCGGGTGATGTGCCTGACGGGTGTGGACTACTTCTCCACCCTCGGCTACCAGCCGGGCATCGCCGCCCTCGCCGCCGGCCTCCTCTCCCCGCTGGCGACCCTGGTGCTCATCGCCCTGACCCTGCTGGGGGCACTGCCCGTCTACCGGCGGGTCGCCAAGGAGAGCCCGCACGGCGAGGGTTCGATCGCCATGCTGGAGCGGCTGCTGCCCTGGTGGGCGGGGAAGCTCTTCGTCCTCGTACTGCTCGGCTTCGCCGCCACCGACTTCATGATCACGATCACCCTCTCGGCGGCCGACGCGTCCGCGCATGTGGTGGAGAATCCTTTCGCCCCGGGCTGGATGCACCACGCCAACATGTGGATCACCCTGCTGCTCATCGCCGGTCTCGGCGCGGTGTTCCTCAAGGGCTTCCGGGAGGCCATCCGCCTCGCGGTCGTCCTCGTCACCGTCTACCTCGGGCTCAACCTGGTGGTCCTGGCCACCGCCGTCGTCCACGTGGCCGCCGACCCGGTCGTGGTCAGCGACTGGTGGAGCGCCCTGACCAAGCAGCACTCCTCGCCACTCAGCATGATCGGCGTGGCGCTCCTCGTCTTCCCGCGCCTCGCGCTCGGCATGTCCGGCTTCGAGACGGGCGTCGCCGTCATGCCCCAGATACGCGGCGGCGCCGGCGACACCTACGAGAACCCCGCCGACCGCATCCGGGACACCCGCAGGCTGCTCACCACCGCCGCCGTGATCATGAGCTGCTTCCTCCTCGTCAGCAGCCTGGCGACCGCCGTCCTCATCCCGGAGGCCGAGTTCGAGAAGGGCGGCGAGGCCAACGGCCGCGCCCTCGCCTTCCTCGCCCACACCTACCTCGGCGAGGTGTTCGGCACGGTGTACGACGTGTCCACCATCGCCATCCTGTGGTTCGCCGGCGCCTCCGCGCTCGCGGGCCTGCTCAACCTCGTACCACGCTATCTCCCCCGCTACGGCATGGCCCCCGAGTGGGCCCGCGCGGTCCGCCCCCTCGTGCTGCTCTTCATGGCCATCGCCGTGACCGTCACCGTCCTCTTCGACGCCGACGTCGACGCGCAGGGCGGGGCCTACGCCACCGGTGTGCTGGTCCTCATCCTCTCGGCCTCCTTCGCCGCGACCATCGCCGCCCGCCACCGCGGCCACCGCGCCGCCACCATCGGCTTCGGCGTCATCACCGCCGTCTTCGGCTACACCCTGGTCACCAACGTCATCGAGCGCCCCGACGGCCTGAAGATCGCCTCCCTCTTCATCGTGGGCATCCTCCTCTCCTCCCTCGCCTCCCGCGTCCACCGCGCCTTCGAACTCCGCGCCGTGGACGTCGCCTTCGACGAGACGGCCGACCGCCTCATCGACGAGGCGGCCGCCGCCGGCCCCCTGCGCATCATCGCCAACGAGCCGGACGAGCGGGACGAGGCCGAGTACCGCGAGAAGGAGTACAGCCAGCGCGAGGAGACCCACATCCCCGACGGCTCGCCCGTGCTCTTCCTCGAGGTCACGGTCCAGGACTCCTCCGACTTCACCGCCGACCTGAAGGTCACCGGCGAACAGCGCCACGGCGCCCGCGTCCTGCGCGTCGAGGGCCCGGTCGTGGCCAACACCATCGCCGCCGTCCTGATGGAGCTGCGCAACCGCACGGACCAGGTCCCGCACGCCTACTTCAACTGGACCGAGGGCCACCCCGTCAGCCACCTGCTGCGCTTCCTCGTCTTCGGCGACGGCGAGGTCGCCCCGGTCACCCGCGAGGTCCTCCGCCGCGCGGAACCGGACCTGGCCCGCCGCCCCCGCATCCACGTGGGGTGACGCCGAACCCCGGCGAGGCCAAAGGAGGAACCCGGGTCGGGCAGTGCCGTGGCTGCGACCACTGCCCGACCCGGAGGCTTCATGCCTGAGCCACGAGCTCGGGGTGCTCGTGCTCGCAGGCGTCGTCGATCCCGTAGGTGTCCCAGGCAGGGAACGGATCGACGTCCGGAAGGCCTTCGCCCTCCTTCATGAGGCACTCGGCCAGAGCCGCCCGCAGGGCCTCGGCGCGCAGGCCGGTGCCGATGAAGACCAGTTCCTGGCCCTGCGCGCTGTCCGCGTCCCGCGCGCCCGAGGGTTCGAAGCGGGCGACGGAGCCGGCCTGCGACCACAGGCCGGTCACCCGGGGGCGGCTCGCCAGCCAGAAGAAGCCCTTGGAGCGCAGGACGCGTCCGTGGTCCCCGCTGTCGAGGCCCTCGGTGACGAACGTCCACAGCCGGCCCGGGTGGAACGGCGCGTCCGCGCGGAAGACCGTGCTGGAGATGCCGTACTCCTCGGTCTCCGGAACGTGGGCGCCGTTGAGCTCCCGCACCCAACCCGGGGCCTGTTGCGCCCGCTCGAGGTCGAACAGCCCGGTGGCGAGGACGTCGCCGAGGTCCACGCGCCCGTGGACGGCGGGCACGACGCGGGCCGCCGGGTTGAGGCGGGCGAGGGTCGCCCGGAGCCGGTCGGCGCTCTCCGCGTCGACGAGGTCGAGCTTGTTGAGGACGATGACGTCGGCGAACTCGACCTGGTCCATCAGCAGGTCGCTGACGGTGCGTTCGTCGTCCTCGTACTGGTCGAGGCCGCGCTCGGCGAGCCCGTCGCCGCTCTCCAACTCCGGCAGGAAGTTCGCCGCGTCGACGACCGTGACCATGGTGTCCAAGCGGGCCAGGTCGCCGAGGGTGGCGCCGTCGTCGCGGGGGAAGGCGAAGGTCGCGGCGACGGGCATCGGCTCGGAGATGCCGCTGGACTCGATGAGGAGATGGTCGAAGCGGTCCTCGCGGGCGAGGCGGTCGACCTCCTCGAGCAGGTCGTCGCGCAGGGTGCAGCAGATGCACCCGTTGGTCATCTCGACCAGGCGCTCCTCGGTCCGCGACAGGGCGGCCTCGCCGCCGCGCACGAGCGCGGCGTCGATGTTGATCTCGCTCATGTCATTGACGATCACCGCGACGCGCAGGCCCTCGCGGTTGCCCAGGACGTGGTTGAGCAGCGTGGTCTTGCCCGCCCCGAGAAAGCCGGACAGAACGGTGACGGGCAGCCGTCGGCGCATGCCGGTCAACCCTCGGGGCGCAGCAGACCGCGCTCGTACGCCTTGGCGAGCCGCTGCGGTACGAGGTGGGTGGCGCCGTCGACGGTGATCGGCACCAGCTGCGGCGTGGCGGCCTTCCACTGGGCGCGGCGGTGACGGGTGTTGCTGCGGGACATCTTCCGCTTGGGTACGGCCATGGTTCTCGGGTCCTCTCCGGGATGGTGCGACAGCGAGCGTATATGAAAATGGATCCCATTTCCAACCGACCCGGTGGCGACCGGCGATCGGCGGCGACGCGTTCCGGCCGACGGCGGCCCGGCGAACCGCATCCGGCAGCCCTCTCACTGACGCAACTCCCGGAGCAGGATGGCCTGCTGAGGTCGCATCAGTGTCAGCTGTCGGATAGTCAGCAGCAGCGCGTCGC
>KL569428.1:78805-80547 GCA_000715685.1 Streptomyces lilacinus | reverse complement strand
CGCCGTAGTCCTGCTGAGCCGCGACCTCGACGCCGCGGCGACCGCGACCCGTGTCGCCGTCCCGGACGCCGGCGAATTCGTCGCGCGGGGGCCGTCCGGGGAGGTGCTCGCCGCGTCGCCGTTCGGCGAGGCGCGGGCCGGTCGGACGGCCGCTTCGCGGAGGCCGGACGTCCGGCGCGGGAGGCCGTACGAGGGGGCCCGGCGGCACCCGAGGAGCGAGCGGAACCCGCCGGTCGCGCCCGTTCGCCGGCTGGAGGGCGCATACTGGCTCCACGATGACGAAACCATCCGTGCCCCGGCGCCACCTGCCCACGAGCCCCTTCGACCCCCCGGCCGTACCGCCGGTCAAGAAATTCGCCCTGGGAGACCGCGTCTCGCACGACCAGTTCGGTCTGGGCGAGGTCATCGGCGTCGAGGAGGGCATAGCGATGCTTGTCGACTTCGGCTCCCACACAGCCCGCATCGCCAGCCCGTACACCCGTATGGGCAAGCTCTGACCTTCACCCGTATGCCCGCCGAGCCCGCTGGGGTCCTCCCGACCCGCAGCGGGTGAGCACCGCCCGCAGCACTGTGCGTAGGGCCTTGTGTCGCTACGCCGACGGGGCCGGTGCGACGATCAGCGGGCAGTGAGTGCCGTGGATCAGGGTGCGGCCGGTCGAGCCGAGGTGCGTGCCCCGGAGGCCGCCCCTGCCACGGGATCCGACCACCAGGCACCGCGCACGGCGGGACGTCGAGGCGAGCATCGCCGCGACGTCGCCGGTCAGCACCTCCTGCCGGACCTCGACCCCCGGGTACCGCTCCCGGTGTCCGGCGAGGACCTCCGACACCTCCACCCGTGCCTCCTCCAGGACGGCGGGCTCCTCCGCGTCCCGGGACCTGCGGACCTCCACGGCGACCAGGCCGACCCCGTTCAGGTAGGCCTCCTCGAAGGCCAGCTCGACGGCGACCGCCGCCGAGGACGAGGTGTCCACCCCCACCACGACCGGCGCGTCGGCCGGCACGTCGGGGGGCGGTTCCCGGACCAGCACCACCGGGCAGTGCAGGTGTCCGACCAGGGCGTCCGCCGCGTCCCGGGGGCCGAACAGCGAGCTCGCACCGGTGTACCGCGGCACGTCCAGCACCAGCCGGCTCGCCGTCTCGGCGGCCTCGCGGAAGACGTGCGCCGGCCGACCGGTGGCCAGCTCCCTCCGCACCTCCAGCGCCGGGTGACGCGTCAGTGCCGCGTCCTGCGCCTCGCGCAGCAGGGCCTCGCCGCGGGCGTGGAGGTGCGTGGCCCAGGACTCGGCCCGGGTCCCCCGTTCGGCGTGCCGTGGCGTGCCGCCCGGCCACTCCTCGACGTGCACCAGCCACAGCGGGAGGTCGCGGGCGGCCGCGTCGTCGGCGGCCTGGCGGACGGCGTGACCGCTGAGGGGCCGGTGCGACACGCCCACGAGCACGGGCCCGCGCCTCCGCTCCATCCGGAGCCTCCCTCCGGTCATCGGGCCACGCCCGTCCCTGCCGGCCGGCCCTGCCTCCAGCGTGCGACGTTCTCCCCCGTACCGCGACAGGGACCCCGACCGGGCCGGGGCAGCGGAAGGGGCCACCCTCCCCGACGACGCCTCGAGGCGACATCACCGTACATTCCGGTCATACGTCATACGCTCGCGCTGTGATCAATGTGACGGGGTTTCTGAAGCGACTGGCGATCGGTCGCGCCATGCGCAGCGAGGAGCTGCACGAGACGCTGTCTCTTATACACATCT
>KL569428.1:73987-78525 GCA_000715685.1 Streptomyces lilacinus | reverse complement strand
CCCTGCCGATCTTCGCCTCCGACCCGCTGTCGTCGGTGGCGTACGCCACCCAGGAGATCCTGCTGGTACTGACCCTCGGCGGGCTGGCCTACCTGCACTTCACGCCGTGGATCGCGGCCGCGGTCGTGGCGCTCATGGCGGTCGTGGTGCTCTCGTACCGCCAGGTGGTGCACGCCTATCCGAGCGGCGGCGGGTCGTACGAGGTCGTGTCGACGAACCTCGGCGCCTCGGCCGGCCTGGTGGTCGCCGCCTCGCTGCTGGTGGACTACGTGATGACGGTGGCGGTCTCGGTCGCCTCGGGGGTGGACAACATCATCTCGGCGGTGCCCGGGCTCGCCGACCAGCGGGTGGGGTTGGCCGTCGGCTTCGTCGCCCTGCTGACCGGGGTGAACCTGCGGGGCGTGCGCGAGTCCGGCCAGGCCTTCGCGGCGCCGACGTACCTCTTCATCACCGGCGTGCTGATCATGGTCGTCACCGGGCTGATCCGCTACCTGCTCGGTCACGCGCCGACGGCCGAGAGCGCCTCGTTCGGCGTCGCGGCGGAGCCGGCGGACGCGGGCCTGGCGGGCTTCGCCCTGGTCATGCTCTGCCTGCGCGCCTTCTCGAGCGGCTGTACGGCGCTGACGGGCGTGGAGGCGATCTCCAACGGTGTGCCGGCCTTCCGGAAGCCCAAGTCGAAGAACGCGGCGAGCACCATGAGCGTCATGGGCACCATCGCCGTGGCGATGTTCGTCGGCGTCACCGCCCTGGCCCTGATCACCAAGGTGCACATCACCGACGACCCCTGCCGGCTCACCGGCCTGCCGGGCGACTGCGCCTCGTACACCCAGCGCACCGTCATCGCCCAGCTGGCGTCGGCGGTCTTCGGCGGCGAGCACAGCGTCGGCTTCTACTTCCTGCAGGCCGCGACGGCCCTGGTGCTGATCCTGGCCGCGAACACCGCCTTCAACGGCTTCCCGCTGCTCGCCGACATCCTCGCCCAGCACCGCTACCTGCCGCGGCAGCTGCACAACCGGGGCGACCGGCTCGCCTTCTCCAACGGCATCCTCGCCCTGGCCATGGCCGCGGGCCTGCTGCTGTGGTTCTACGACGCCGACGTCACCAGCCTCATCCACCTCTACATCCTCGGCGTCTTCACCTCCTTCACCCTCTCGCAGACGGGCATGGTCCGGCACTGGAACCGCGAGCTGCGCGCCCAGCCGGATCCGGAGACGCGCCGGCGGGGCCGGGTGGCGCGGGTCATCAACGCGATCGGCGCCGTCGTCACGGGGCTCGTGCTGGTCATCGTGCTGGCCACCAAGTTCGTCCAGGGCGCCTGGCTGGCAGTGGTCGCCGCAGTACTGCTGTGGCTGGTGATGCGGGCCATCCGCCGCCACTACGACGCGACCTCGGCCGAACTCGCGGTCACCGACCCGCACACCGAGCTCGCCCGGCCCTCGAAGGTGCTGGCCGTCGTCCTGGTCTCGACCATCCACAAGCCGACCCTGCGGGCCCTGGCCTACGCCCGCGCCTTCCGGCCGGACGAGCTCGAGGCGCTGACCGTCGCCGTCGACCGGGACGAGACCGGCGCGCTGCAACGGCAGTGGGAAGCGCTCGACATCGACGTACCGCTGAAGGTGATCGACTCGCCGTACCGCGAAATCACCCGGCCGGTCGTGGAGTACATCCGCTCGATCCGGCGCACGAGTCCCCGGGAGGTGGTCGGCGTCTTCATCCCGGAGTACGTCGTCGGCCACTGGTGGGAGCACCTGCTGCACAACCAGTCCGCGCTGTGGCTCAAGAGCCGCCTGCTCTTCACCCCCGGCGTCATGGTCACCAGCGTCCCCTGGCAGCTCACCTCCTCGGCCCGGGCCGACCACCCCGCCCGCCGCGCCCCCGGCGCCGTCCGGCGCGGCGAGCCCGTGACGCCCCGCGAGCGGCTCGTCGGCCACGGAGCGGACGACGGCCGTCCGCCGGGCTGACGGTCGCTCACCCCGCGCGTGGGGCGCGAGGGGGGTGGTGCAGGATGACTTCTCGCGCCGGTCGCTGTGGTGGCCCGGCGCGCTCACGCTCCGTCGGGACAGGCAGGTATGGACAAGGTGACGACGCATCATTACTACGGGCTTCGGGCGGCGTGCGACGCCGGAACGGAGGGCATACGCCGATGAACCGCGCCCTGACACTCCAGGACGTCGTCGTCGCCGGCATCGCGGTGGCCGCCGGCCTGGTCCTGGCCCTCCTCCTGCGGGTGCTGCTGCGCTGGCTCGCCAAGCAGGCCCTTCGGACCCAGTGGATCGGGGACGACATCATCGTCGACGTGCTGCGCACGCTCGCCCCCTGGTCCGCGGTGGCCGGCGGCGTGGCGGTGGCGGCCGCGGCCCTCCCGCTGAACCACCAGGTCGGACACACCGTCAATCAGGTGCTGACGGCCTTCGTCATGATGACCGCGACGTTCGCCGCCGCCCGCGTGATCAGCGGCCTGGTGCAGTCCGTCGCGCAGTCCAGATCCGGCGTCGCCGCCTCGGCCACGATTTTCGTCAACATCACGCGCATCGCGGTCCTGGCGATCGGCTTCCTCGTCATCCTGCAAACCCTCGGCATCTCCATCGCCCCGCTGCTCACCGCCCTCGGCGTGGGCGGTCTGGCGATCGCCCTGGCGCTGAAGGACACCTTGGCCAACCTCTTCGCGGGTGTGCACATCCTCGTCTCGAAGACGGTCCAGCCCGGCGACTACATCCGGCTGAGCAGCGGCGAGGAGGGATACGTCCGCGACATCAACTGGCGCATCACGGTGGTGGAGCAGCTCAACAACAACCTGGTCATCATCCCCAACGCCCAGCTCGCCGGCACGAACATGACCAACTTCAGCCGGCCCGAGCAGAAGCTGTCCGTCACCGTGCAGGTGGGCGTGGCCTACGACAGCGACCTGGAACACGTCGAGCGGGTCACCATCGAGGTCGCCGACAGCGTGATGAAGGACGTCAGCGGCGCCGTGCCCGACCACGAGTCGGCCGTCCGCTTCCACACGTTCGCCGAGTCCCGGATCGGCTTCACGGTGATCCTCGGGGTCGGCGAATTCAGCGACAAATATCGCATCAAGCACGAATTCATCAAGCGGCTGCACGAGCGGTACCGCGCCGAGGGCATCCGCATCCCCGTTCCGGCGCGGACCGTCTCCCTGCAGCAGAGCGCGGAAACGGTGATCCCGCACCAGCGCGCGTCCCTCGACGCCCTGCCGGACCGTCCCGGCCCCACCGGCTGACGGCGCCCGCCGGGGCCGCGCGCTCCCTCGGTGGCGGCCGCCTCGCGCGGATCAGCTTTTGAGGCCGTAGAAGTGGATTCGTGTGTTCGGCTCGAACCCGATGCGCGGGTATACGGGGGCTCCGGCGGCGGTGGCGTGCAGCGTGGCGCGGGTCAGTCCGGTGGCCCGCGCGCCTTCATGCAGCGCCTTGCGCGTGACCGCCTCGCCGTAGCCCTTGCGCTGCCACTGCGGGTCCGTGGCGACGAATGCGACGAACAGGCGGCCTTGTGCTTCGACCGTGGCGGCGCACGCCACCGGTTCGTCGCCTCGCATGGCCAGGTAGGCGTACACCTCGTTCTTCCAGAGCGTGGATCCCACCAGGCCGTCGCGGCCCTCCTCCAAGGGGAAGCCGTACGCTCGTGATTGGAGGTCGGCGTAGGCCCGCAACTGCTCGTCGGTGCGCACGCGGGCGAACGTCAGGTCGGGGTGGGCCGGCTCGGGGACGGGGAGCAGGTCGCCGGCCATACCCGTACCGGGAAAGGCGTACTGGAGGCCGGCCTGCTCGGCCGTCGTTTCCAGGGCGGAGCGGGCCTCGTCGTCGAGGAGGTCTTCGAAGAGCCACACGAGGCCCGGGTGCTTCTTTGTCCGCATGATGCCCGCGGCCTGGCTCAGACGGTGCCTGAGGAGTTCTGCTCCCGTTTCCGTCTCGGTCAAGGTGATGCAGTTGAAGAACCCGAACCGACTGTCGGCCCAGCGGACAGTGATGCCCGGAAGGTCGCGCACGTCGGCGTCCGCGTCGCGGTCGAGCACCATGGTCCGCCAGACCGTGGTGAGCTGCTGTACCGACTCGATGGACTCCGCGGAAACGGTCACGCTGCCTCCTGACGTGTTGTGCTGGGAATCGTGGGCGTTCGCCGTGCCGGCGCTGGGCACACCGTAGGAACGGCGTCCGAAGCGCCACCACAGGGCGGCCATGACGAGGGCCACCAGCAGGGCGACGGGCGTGTAGTTGAAGCTCGTGGCCGTGACCGGGCTGGACTGCGGCAGCAGGAACAGCACCGTTGCCCCGGCTGCCCAGAGCACTGCCGCCCAGCCGATCGGCCGGCTCCAGCCGCCCAGGTGCCAGGGCCCGGGGGTGAACCGGTCCCGGTGGCGCAGTCGCAGCAGCACCGGGATGGCGTAGGCCGGGGTGAAGCCCACGACGGAAATCGCGGTCACCGCCGAGAACGCCGTGGCGGAATACAAGGTCGGCAGGGCCAGTACGAAGGCCACACCGACGGCGAGCCGGACAGCGTTGGCCGGGACGGCCGTACGGCGG
>KL569428.1:71704-73704 GCA_000715685.1 Streptomyces lilacinus | reverse complement strand
TGTGTATAAGAGACAGGAGCCGGGCAGGGCGCCGTCCCGGGCGAAGGCGTAGATCATGCGGCTGGTGGAGGCGGTGACGGTGTAGCCGCACAGGAACTGCGCAACGATGATCACCAACAGCAACGCCTTCGCCGTCGCCACGCCCAGAGCGTCCAGGAAGATCTGCGCGACCGGCACCCCGGTCTCGCTGCCCAGCGTCGCGGCGTAGTCCTGGACGGCGAACAGCAAGGCGCCCAGCAGGACACCGCCGGCGACCCAGGACACCGCCACCGAGCGGACGATCCCGCGCGCCGCGGCCACGGAAGCCCCGCTGGTCTCCTCGCTCAGGTGGGCCGAGGTGTCGTAGCCGGCCAGGGCGAAGCACGGCAGCAGCATGCCCAACAGGATCACGTACACGGGGCTCGACCAGCCGGTGTTGTTGGTGAACTCGGCGAACACGAAGCCGGCCGGCTGATGGTGAGAAGGGAGGAGAGTCAGGGCGCCGATGATGACGACGGCCCCGGCCAAGTGCCACCACGCGCTCAGAGAGGTCAGGACGTTCATCAGCCGGGTGCCGAAGAAATTCAGGACCGCGTGCAGCGCGAGGACGACCGCGTAGAGGACCAGCAGGGACCCCGGGGTCGGCACGTACCCGACCTGCAGGTTCGCCCAGGCGGCGGTGAAGGTCGCGATGCCGTAGTCCTGTGCCGCGATCCCACCGAGCAGCCCCAGGAGGTTGAGCCAGCCGGTGTACCAGCTCCACCGCTCACCGCCGAGCTGGCGGGCCATGTAGTACAGGCCACCGCTGGTGGGGTAGCGGGAGGTGATCTCGGCCAGCACCGCGGCCAGGCACAGCGTCAGCGGCCCCACGGCGAGCCACCCCCACACCACCACCGCGGGTCCACCGCTGTTCAGGCCGTAGCCGAAAAGCAGCAGCGTCCCGGACATGATGGAGATGACCGAGAGGGAAGCGGAGAAGTTACCGAAAGCGCCCATGCGCCGGCGCAGTTGCTGGGTGTAGCCGAGCTCCTTGAGTATGCGCTCGTCGTCGTCCAGCGGCTCGGACCGCTTCCACCGTGCATGTGCTGTTGTGGGCATCGAGATTCTCCGCACAGGAAAGGGCAGAGTGAGGGGGAGAACGGGGTACGTACGCATGCCGTGACGTGGCTGTCGCCCGACAGCCGCTGGCGACGTGGGGCACCGTAGCAGTTCAGAACGCGCATCATGAAGGCGAATCACTCAGCTTTACAAGGCAGTTGAGAGACCTCGTGGTGCCGTACGGCACCACCGGCCACCCGCCGTGCTCCTGGTCGCCGCCGCTATGTGCTCACACCCTGTTGACCGGAGCGATCAGCTCGTCGGTGGTATCCGCCGACACGGGGCTGGCCTGAGTGCTGATGAGGTCGCCCGGTTCCAGCGTTCCGGTCCCGGAGAGGTCGACGTGGACGCGGAGGCCGTAGGAGCTGGTGGGGTCGAGGTCGGGCACCTCCACCGCGAAGGGGACGCGGCCTCCCGGGGACAGGGGCACGTCCGCCTGCACCTGTGCGCCCACCACCTGGGACGGCGCGTCGGCCCGGGAGACGTCTCGGACCTCCACCAGGAGCCGGGCCGCCCGCAGCCGGGGGGAGTCGGGGGGCAGGGACACGTGGCCCCTGACGGTGCCGCTCATCCCGGGCTCCCGGCGAGGGGCCGTGCCGCGAGCCGTTCCCGGTCGCCGTCGGGCTCGCGTGCGTCTGCGTCGAGGCGGGAGAGGAGTGCGGCGACCTCGGAGCTGATCGGCATGCCGGTGCGTTCCTCCACGAACAACCACTGCCCCGCCGGATTGACCTCGAAGAACACGTACGACCCGTCGGGACGGCGGCGCAGGTCGACGGCGCCGTACACCAGGCCGAGGCGGCGCATGAGCCGGAGGAGTCCGGCGGTGAGAGCGGGCGGGAGGGTCACCGGCCGCACCCGGGCCTCGTCGACCACCATCCGCATGTCGACCGGATAGCTGGTGGCCGAGGCATCGATCTCGGCGG
>KL569428.1:67362-71495 GCA_000715685.1 Streptomyces lilacinus | reverse complement strand
CCATCCGCATGTCGACCGGATAGCTGGTGGCCGAGGCATCGATCTCGGCGGCGAAGACGCGATCGCCCACGACGGTCACCCGCAGATCGGCTCCGGGGACGAACTCCTGGAAGATCACGGGGGCGTAGCGCACGGCGTCGAGGTTCTCCAACTCCTCGGCACGGACGAGTCGGGTTTCGCGCCAGGCATCGGTGCTGGCCAGGAATGCCTTGAAGACGGTGCGTCCGACACCGACTTCCTCGATGAAACGGCGGGCCCTTTCGGGTTGATTGGTGACCAGGGTGCGCGGCAGCGTCAGCCCGACGCGGCGCGCCGTCTCCCACTGGTACGGCTTGTGGTGGGCCATGGCGTCCAGGGCGGGCGGGTTGACCCAGGCGCAGTCGAGCGAGTGGAAGAGGCCGTGCAGTGCGTGGCCGGTTTCGGCGGCCGCGAAGCCCTGGTCCCGAGCCGCGCCCAGGGCGCGGTCGACGGTGAAGGGGCGGACCCGCCGCCACCAGGCGACGCGGCATTCGTCCAGCGGAGTACGCCCCGCGGGGGTGGCGAGCGCGTACTCCGGTGGGCCGCCCACGGGGTAGTCGAGGGTGATTTCGCCGCGGGCGGGGAGGTCGGCCAGGTCGACCCGCACGACCTCCCGCCCGGCCGCCTCCAATTGGCGCATCACTTCGACCGTGTGGTCCTCGTCGTAAGAGACGACCAGAATCATCGAAGCTGTCCGGTGCCGAGTTGCGCGATGAGGCTGTTCTGGTTGGCCATCGCGACGGAGAGGCCTTGCTGAAGAGCAGCCAGAGTCTGCGTGAGCTGGCGGACCTGTTCGACGAGCCCGTCGGGCTGACCGGTCAGGGAAGGAGCCTGGTGCGGATTGCTCAGGACGAAGGGGCTGGCGAATCCCGGGCTCATCAATTCCATGCTGGGCTGCTTGGGCGGCAGGTCCGTCACCGGGTCCTTGGACAGTTCCTTGAGGGTGAAGTCGGCGGCGGGGTCCTTGGCGACTTCCTTGGACGTCACGGCGGGCGCCGGGTACATCATGTGGACTCCGTCGATGTCGCCCTGGGACAGCCCTGTTCGTTGCCCCAGCACCACGCCCGGAGGCAGTGGTTGCCTTGGAACGATGGTCGGCTGACTGGTGTCTATGGCGAAAGCCCCCGCCGGGTAATGCATGATCGAGCCGTAGTCGTACGGGCCCAGGTCGTCGCCGTCGGTTATCTGCTGGACGAAGTTGTGCTGCATGGCCGGATCGATGTTCGCGAAGACGATGGTGACGAATTGGTCGCGGTCTTCGCGGCTCTGCTCGTGCCACAGTCCCACGGTGTGTCCGATCTCGTGGATGGCATTGCCGGCGGAGCAGCCGGAGCCCAGCGTCACGGTTTGCATACCGCCCCGCCGACCGACGTTGGACGAACACCCGCCGCCCGGCACGAAGCGCACGAAGTCCTCGAACTGCGCGGCGTTGGCGGGAGTCCGCTCCACGAAGCGGATGCGGGTGCGGGACGTCCAATGCTGCATGGCGGTCGTGACGCGCTGCGGGTTGGGGAGCGCCGGGTCGATCTCGAAGGGGACGGTCGCGTTCGGCCAGCGGAACTCCTGACCCGTGATCCCGACCGAGGCGAGGACCAGCTCGTCCTGGACGGACGACCCGGCGGCAGCCCGTATCTCGTCGACGGAGCCGAGAACGATGTCGCCTTCGAACATCGCCATCCCGTCCACCTCGGCGTACTGGACGCCCCTGGCGCGGAACGTCACACCGCTCACCAGCGCCGTGCCGACGACGGGTCCGGAACGGTGTTCGCCGCTGCCGTTCACAGGCGGGTTGTTCGTACTCATCACGCACCTCGATTCATCGGGATTCAGGCGCGTTGCAACCCCCTCTTACTCAACCTTCACCCTGTACGGGACGGACTGCAATCCGAAGTGGTGAGCCCGTACGGTGTCCGGGAGGGGCGCTCTGTGCGACGGGTGGCCAAAGGGGTGGGGATGGCGAGGATCCACAGCGAGTTGATCCGTACAGTGCCCGGTGTGCTCACGGCGCACGCGGCACGGGTGGGGGGCAAGACCGCCTTCCAGGATGCCCGGCGGAGCGTGACGTACGAAGAGCTGGAGCGGCGGACCGGGCGGCTGGCCGGGCATCTGGCGAGGCTGGGGGTGCGGCGCGGCGAGCGGGTGGCCGTTGTGCTGGGCAACCGGGTGGAGACGGTGGAGAGTTGCCTCGCGGTCCTGCGGGCGGGGGCGGTAGGGGTTCCGCTCGACGCCGGGGTCACGGACGCGGAGCTGGCGTACTTCCTCGACGACAGCGGCGCCGTCGCGGTCGTCACCGAGGCGGCGCTGCTGCCCCGGATCGCCCGGCCGGCGGCCGGACGCCCGCGGCCGCGGGTCGTGGTGGTCGGCGAGGCGCCGGCGGGCGCGCTCGGGTTCGAGGAACTGGCCGGGACGGATCCGGGCGTGCCGCCGCGGGACGACCTCGGTCTGGACGAGCCGGCCTGGATCCTCTACACGTCCGGCACCACCGGGCGGAGCAAGGGCGTGGTCTCGAGTCAGCGCGCCGCACTGTGGTCGGTGGCGGCGGCCTACGTCCCGCTGTGGGGGCTTGAATCGCGGGACCGGTTGCTGTGGCCGCCGCCGATGTCCCATGCCTACGCGCACTCGTTGTGCCTGCTGGGCGTGGTCTCGGTGGGGGCGAGCGCGCACCTCCTCGACAGGGGCGCGAGCGTCGCGGACGCGCTCGCCGGGCAGCCGTTCACCGTCCTGGCGGGCGTGCCCGCCACGTACCGCCTGCTGGTCGACGCCGTACGCGCGGGCCGGCAGCCGCTGCCCGGGCTGCGCGTGTGCGTCACCGCGGGCGCGCCGTGTCCGCCGGCGCTGCGGGCGGACGTCGCGGGGCTGCTCGGCGCGCCGCTGCTCGACGGCTACGGCAGCACCGAGACCTGCGGGAAGATCGCGGTCAATCGTCTCGACGACGCCCAAGACGACGATTCCGGCAGCCTGCCCGTGCCCGGCGTGGAGGTGCGGCTCACCGATCCCGTCAACGGTGGCGACGTCGCCGACGGCGAGGAGGGCGAGATCTGGGTCCGCGGCCCGAACCTGATGATCGGCTACCACCGTCGCCCCGAGGACACCGCGCAGGCGTTCAAGGACGGCTGGTACCGCACGGGGGACCTCGGCCGCCGCGTCCACCGCGGCGGGCCGCTGCGGGTCACCGGCCGCGTCAAGGAACTGATCATCCGCGGCGGCGAGAACATCAACCCGGTCGAGGTCGAGCACGTGCTGCTCGCCTGCCCCGGCGTCGCGGACGCCGCCGTCGTCGGCCGGCCGCACGACGTGCTCGGCGAGGTGCCCGTCGCCTTCGTCGTCCCCGACCCGCAGGGTGTGGACACCGACCGGTTACGCGCCCTGTGCCAGGAGCGCCTGTCGGGCTTCAAGGTGCCCGACGAGGTGTACGAGACCGGCGCCGTCCCCCGTACGCGCTCCGGCAAGATCGACCGCCCCTCCCTGGCCCGGCGGTTGACCGAGGAGCTGGAGGCGGCGCGCGAGTCCGCCGCGTCCGCCCTGCGCGAGCGCCTGCGGGTTCTGGCCCCGTCCGAGCGTTACGACGCCGTCCTGCGCGTCGTCCTCGACCGGACGGCGCGAACGGGCGGCGTGGCCGCGCGGGACCTCGTACCGGACCGGCCCTTCACGGCCTTCGGGCTCACGTCCCTCGGGGGCGTTCTGCTGCGCGACCGGCTCGGCGCGGACACCGGGCTGGACCTGCCCGCGACGTTGGTGTTCGACCATCCGACGCCCGCCGCGGTGGCGGAGTTCCTGCACACCGCGCTGGTCCCGGCGGCCCGTACGAGCGGTACCGGGACGACGCGGACCGCCCCCTCCGAGGAGCCGGTGGCCGTCGTCGCCATGGCGTGCCGGTATCCGGGAGGCGTGGCGTCGCCCGAGGACCTGTGGCAGCTGGTCGCGGACGCGACCGACGCGACCTCGGACTTCCCCGCGGACCGCGGCTGGGACCTCGAAGCCCTCCACGACCCCGACCCGGACCGGCTCGGCACCTCCGTCACCCGCCGCGGCGGTTTCCTGCGTCAGGCGGCCGACTTCGACGCGGCCTTCTTCGGGATGTCGCCGCGCGAGGCGCTGGCCACCGATCCGCAGCA
>KL569428.1:66661-67109 GCA_000715685.1 Streptomyces lilacinus | reverse complement strand
GATGTGTATAAGAGACAGGCTGGAGACCGCCTGGGAGGTCTGCGAGCGGGCCGGCATCGACCCGACGACCCTGCGCGGCAGCGACACCGGCGTGTTCGTCGGGGTGATGCACGCCGACTACGCCGGCCGCCTCCTGCATCGCGGCCCGCACGAGCTGGAGGCGCATCTCGCGCTCGGCTCGGCCGGCAGCGTGGCGTCGGGCCGCGTCGCGTACGCGCTGGGGCTGCGCGGACCCGCCGTGACGGTGGACACCGCCTGCTCGTCGTCGCTGGTGGCGATGGACCAGGCCGCCCGGGCCCTGCGATCCGGCGCCTGCTCGCTGGCCGTGGCCGGGGGTGTCACCGTCATGGCCACACCGACGCCGTTCGTCGTGTTCAGCAGGCTGCGGGGCATGGCGCCGGACGGCCGGTGCAAACCGTTCTCGGCCGCGGCCGACGGCACCGGCTGG
>KL569428.1:64477-66401 GCA_000715685.1 Streptomyces lilacinus | reverse complement strand
CGGCACCGGCTGGGCCGAGGGCGCGGGAGTGGTCCTGCTGGAGCGGCTGTCCGACGCCCGGCGCCACGGCCACCCGGTGCTGGCCCTGCTCCGCGGTTCGGCCGTCGGCTCCGACGGCGCCTCCAACGGCCTCACCGCGCCCAGCGGCCCGGCCCAACAGCGGGTGATCCTCGACGCCCTGGCCGACGCCGGGCTGTCCCCGGCCGACATCGACGCGGTCGAGGCGCACGGCACCGGTACCGCGCTCGGCGACCCCGTCGAGGCCCGGGCGCTGCTGGCCGTGTACGGGCGCGACAGGCCCGCCGACCGGCCGCTGCGGCTCGGTGCGCTGAAGTCCAACATCGGGCACACCCAGGCCGCGGCGGGGGTCGGCGGGGTCATCAAGACCGTCATGGCGATGCGCCACGGCCGGCTGCCGCGCACCCTGCACTGCGAGGAGCCGTCCCCGCGCGTGGACTGGTCGTCGGGCGCCGTACGGCTGCTGACGCGGGCGGAGGAGTGGCGTCCGGCCCGGCGCGGCGGCCCGCGCCGGGCGGGGGTGTCCGCGTTCGGCATCGGCGGGACCAACGCCCACGTCATCCTGGAAGAGGCCGGTCCCGAAGCGGCTCCGGACACCCCGGTGCCCTGGTCGACCGTGCCGCCGCTGCTGCTGTCGGGCTCGGACCCCCGGGCGCTGCGCGCCCAGGCCCGGCGGACGGCGGCCCTGCTCCGGCAGCGGCCCCGACTGTCCGCGCTGGACGTCGCGTTCTCCCTCGCCACGACCCGGGCCGCCCTCGCCCACCGGGCGGCCGTGCCCGCGGGCGACCGGGAGGCGTTGCTGCGCGCCCTGGACGGCGTGGCGGGGACCGGAGCCGGCGAGGAGAGGGCGTCCGCCGCGTCCGCTGCCCGGCTGGCGCTGTTGTTCTCCGGCCAGGGCGCGCAGCGGCCGGGCATGGGCCGGGACCTGCACGCCGCCTTCCCCGCCTTCGCCGCCTTCGACGCCCTGTGCGACCGGTTCGACGCTGTCTTCGCCGCCGGCCCCAGTCCGGGCCGGCCGCTGCGCGCCGTGCTGTGGGCGGAGGAGGGCACCGAGGACGCCGCCCTGCTGCACCGGACGGATTTCGCGCAGGCCGGTCTGTTCGCCTACGAAGTGGCGCTGTTCCGGCTGCTGGAGTCCTGGGGCGTGCGGCCGGCCTTCCTGGCCGGGCACTCCGTCGGCGAACTGGCGGCGGCTCACGTCGCGGGCGTCCTGTCGGAGGAGGACGCCGTGGAGCTGGTCGCGGCCCGGGGGCGGCTGATGCGGCACCTGCCCGGGAACGGGGCGATGGTGGCCCTCGAGGCGACGGAGGACGAAGCGACGGACGAACTGGCGGACCTGGTGGATCGCGTGGCGATCGCCGCGGTGAACGGTCCGCGGCAGGTCGTCGGCTCCGGGGAGGAGGAGGCCGTGCTCGCCGTCGCGAACCGCTTCGCCGGGCGCGGCCGCCGTACCGCGCGGCTGCGGGCGGGCCACGCCTTCCACTCCCCGCTGATGGAACCGATGCTCGCCGCGTTCGGCGACGTCGCGTCACGGTTGACGTACCGGGCGCCGCGCATCCCGCTGATGTCCACACTGACGGGGCGTCAGGCCACCGGCGACGACCTGCGCTCGGCCGCGTACTGGGTCCGCCACGCCCGCGAGACCGTGCGCTTCGGGGACGCCGTGCACCGCCTCGCCCACGACGAGCGGGTGACCGCCTTCGCGGAGGTCGGGCCCGACGCGCAGCTCACCGCGGCCGCCCTGGCCGCCGACATCGAGGGGCCGACGTTCACAGCCACCGCGCGGGCCGGGGCGCCGGAGACGGAGACGGTCCTGGCCGCGCTCGCCCGGTGGCACGTGCACGGCCTGCCCGTGGACTGGCACCGGGTGTACGAGGGCAGCGGCGCCCGGCGCGTCGACCTGCCG
>KL569428.1:63770-64240 GCA_000715685.1 Streptomyces lilacinus | reverse complement strand
TGTGTATAAGAGACAGCTGCTGGCCGGGACGACCACCGTGCCCGGCACGCGACGCCTGCTGTGCACCGGCCACCTGTCCGTCGCGGACCAGCCGTGGCTGCGCGACCACGTGGTCGCCGGACACGTGCTCGTGCCCGCCGCCGCGTTCGCCGAGATGGTGCTCCACGCGGGCGACGCGTGCGGGACGGCCCTGCTGGAGGACCTCGTCCTCCTGACCCCGCTGGCCCTGCCCGGCTCCGGCGAACGGCTCCAGGTGCAGGTGACCCTCGGCGAACCGGACGCCGACGGCCGCCGCACCGCCGACGTCCACTCCCGCCCGCGGGAGTCGGGCGCGCTCGGCGCCTGGACGCACCACGCGACCGGTCGGCTCGGCCCCGCCACCGCACGGCGCGGAGACGACGCCGGCGGTGCGGCGTGGCCGCCCCCGGGCGCCGCGCCCGTGGACCTCGCCGGGGGCTACGAGCGGCTGG
>KL569428.1:61042-63600 GCA_000715685.1 Streptomyces lilacinus | reverse complement strand
GAGCGGCTGGCCGCCGCCGGTCACGCGTACGGCCCCGCGTTCCGGGGCGTCACGGCCGCCTGGCGGGGGCGGGACGAGGAGCTGTTCGCCGAGGTGCGGCTGCCCGAGGCGGCCCACGCCGACGCCCGGCGGTACGGCGTCCACCCCGCCCTCCTCGACGCCGCGCTGCACGCCGCACTGCTCGCCGCGCCGCCCACCGGCCCCGCCCGACTGCCCTTCGCCTGGCGCGGCCTGGCCGTCCACGCCACGGGCGCCACGGCGCTGCGCGTCCGCATACGCCCCACCGGCGCGGACACGGTGACCGTGGACCTCGCCGACCCCACGGGCAGGCCGGTGGCCCGGGTGGAGTCCTTGACCACCCGCCCGGTCCTCCCGGAGTCCCTCGGCACCGCGACCGGGGCGGGAGGGCTGTACCGCCTGCGATGGACCGGCGTGACGGCTGGTACGGCAGACGGCGACGGACCGGCCCCGACCGTCGGGGCGCCCGACGACCTGGACCTGCGCTCCTCACTCGTCGGAACAGGGTCCGCCCCCGGGACGGTCGTCGTCTCCCTGTCCGCCCCGACGCCCTCCGGCGCATCCCCCGATCCGGTCGCGGACACCCACGCCCTGACCGCACGGGCCCTGTCCGTCCTGCGGAAGCATCTGCCCGGGCCCGGAGCGCGTTTGGTCGTGGTGACGCGCGGCGCCGGCTCCCGCACACCCGACCTGCCCGCCGCCGGGGTGTGGGGCCTGGCGCGTTCCGCGCAGGCGGAGTACCCCGGCCGGCTCACGCTCGTCGACACGGACGGGCGGCCCGAGTCGCTGCGCCTGCTGCCCGCCGCCCTCGCCACGGGCGAGCCTCAACTCTCCCTCGCCGAAGGGACTCTGCGCGTCCCCCGACTGGCCGAGACCGATCGCCTCCCCTCCACCGGGGGCGACTTCGCGGCCGGCGGCACCGTCCTGCTCACCGGCGGCACCGGGGCCCTCGGCGGGCTGCTGGCCCGGCACCTGGTCGCCCGGCACGGGATCCGGCATCTCGTGCTCGTCAGCCGTCGTGGTCCGCGAGCCGAGGGCGCCCGGCGGCTGCGGACCGCGCTGGAGCGGTCCGGCGCCCGCGTGGACGTGGTCGCGTGCGACGCCGCCGACCGTACTCAACTGGCCGCGGTCGTCGAGAAGTACGGGCCGCGCCTGACCGCCGTCGTGCACGCCGCCGGAGTCGTGGACGACGGTGTGCTGGAGGCGCTGACGCCCGAGCGGACGGCAGCGGTGCTGAGGGCGAAGGCGGACGCGGCCTGGCACCTGCACGAGCTGACGCGGCACCTGCCGCTCTCGCGCTTCGTGCTGTTCTCCTCGGCGGCCGGGCTGCTCGGCAATCCCGGCCAGGCCAACTACGCCGCCGCCAACGCCTTCCTGGACGCCCTCGCGCACCACCGCGCCGCCCTCGGTCTGCCCGCGCTCTCCCTCGCGTGGGGTCCCTGGGACGGGGACGGGATGGCGGCGCGCACCGACGCCACCGCCCGGGCCGGGGCCGGCGTGCTGCGCGCGGTCTCCCCCGAGCAGGGACTGGCCATGTTCGACGCCGCGCTGAGCAGCGACGAACCGGTGCTCGCCCCTCTGTTGTTGGACCGGTCCCGGCCGGCCGCCCCCACCGGGCACCCGGTCCCGCCGCCCCTGCGCGGCCTGTTGCCCCCGGCCCGGCCGACCGCGACGGCGGATGGGGGCCATGCCGCCGACAACGCGGCCGGGACCTGGCGGGAGCGGCTCGCGGCGCTGCCCGCGGCCGACCGGGCGCCCGCCCTGCTCGAGCTGGTCCGCGCGGAGGTCGCCGCGGTGCTCGGCCATCCGGACGCGACCGCGGTGGCCCCCGGCCGGCCCTTCACCGAGCTGGGCCTCGACTCCCTGACCGGGGTGCTGCTGCGCAATCGCCTCGGCACGCTCACCGGCCTGCCGCTGCCCGCCACCGTCGTCTTCGACCGGCCCAGCGCCGAAGCACTGGCGGGCCATCTGTACGAGGAGCTGAGCGGCGCCTTGTCCGATGGGGCACCCGCCGCCGGGCCCGCCCCGCACGGAACGAAACGGCCGCCCCAGACCCTCGCCTCCCTCTACCGGCGGGTGTGCGCGACGGGCGAGGTCGTCGCGGCGATGCACCTGCTGGTGACCGCCTCGCTCACCGTCCCCGCCTTCGACCGCGCCGACAGCGCCCGCCACGCGCTCGCGCCGCTCCACCTGGCCGAGGGCACCGGCGGTCCCGCCCTCGTGTGCTTCCCCGGCTTCTCCCCCACCCTCGGCAGGCCCTGGTACGCGGCGCTCGCCCAGGCCTTCGGCGGCGATCGGGACGTCTTCGAGCTCCCGCACCCCGGCGTCCTGCACGGGGACACCGTCCCCCGCGACTGGGCGACCCTCGTGGACCTGCACGCCGACACCGTGCGGAAACGCCTCGGCGGGCGCCCGTACGTCGTCCTCGGCCACTCGATGGGCGGCTACCCGGCCCACTCGGTGGCCGCCCGGCTCGCGACGACCGGCACACCGCCGGCCGGCCTCGTCCTCCTCGACACCTACCACGTCACCCCGGACCG
>KL569428.1:60358-60780 GCA_000715685.1 Streptomyces lilacinus | reverse complement strand
TGGCTGCTCGCCCTGCCGGCCCGCCTCCCGCTCCGGATGGGCGAGCGGTTCGACACCGCCGTGGACGACCTGTCCCTCGCCGCCCTGGGCGCCTACACCCGCATGACCCGCGCCTGGCACCCGGAACCGACGGACGTCCCCACGCTGCTGGTCCGCGCCGGGGAACCACTGCCGCCCCTCGGCGCCGGGGCAGGGGACGGGGACCGACGCGCCTCCTGGCCGGCACCGCACACCGCCGTGGACGTCCGCGGCGACCACTGGAGCATGAACGAGGAGCACGCGCGCACGACGGCCGAGGCGATCCGGGCATGGCTCACCGGTTAGGACGGGTCGGGTGGTTGTTTCCCCAGTCCCGCCCTTTCACCGTTTCCTGGGGGCTGCGCCCCCAGACCCCCGGACCGCGCTCCGCGCGGTGTCCTCAA
>KL569428.1:55223-60102 GCA_000715685.1 Streptomyces lilacinus | reverse complement strand
GCGCCGGACGGGCTGCTGTGCTCTGTCCTCACAGCGCCTGGGGGAAGGCGAAGACGCGCTCGGGGTCGTACTGCCGCTTGAGCTTGGCCAGTCGGTCCGCCGCGTCCCCGAAGTAGGCCTTGCGCCAGTCCTTCAGGCCCGGGTCCGTGTAGTTCTGGTACGCGGCACCCGAGGCGTGGGGGCGCATCGCCGTGTGCGTCCCGTCCAGCCAGGCGGTCTGCGCCGTGCCCGCGCCGCCCGCCGCCCACGACGTCAGGTACTGGGCCAGCACGCGCGACCGTCGGTGCACGAAAGCCGTCGCCAGCGGCTCTACGCGGTTGACCGCGCCGCCCAGGGCCGTCAGCTGCACCGAGGCCCCGCCGCCCTTGACGCCGCGCCCGAAACGTTCCACCTGGTCGAGCAGCGTCCGTACGCCCGCCGCGTCCAGCGAGCGGTCGAAGAAGTCCGAGCGCGCCGCGTACGTCTCGCGCTCCAGCTTGCCGGCGGACTCGCGGCCGGGCGTGCCGCCAGGGAGGTGGCACTGCTCGGTGGGCTTGTCGCCGCATCCGGCGTAGGCCCGCACGGTGTCGAGGTAGGAGTGGCGCCGCAGTCGGACGGTGCCGATGCCGGCGCTGCCGCCGGTTGCCTTGGCCACCTTGCCGATGAGCTCGTCGAAGGCGTTCTCCAGGTCCCCGTACGAGCCGATCGTGAACGCGGCGACGGAGATGCGGGGCGAGCCGCCCCCTGCCGCCGACAGATCGCAGGCGGACCAGATCTCGTCCGGCCGGCTCGGCCCCCACTCCTGCCACGCCCGCACGACGGCCGCGGCCTTGGCCCAGGGGAAGGAGACGTAGCCGGTCACGCCCTCGCCCACGGCGCGGGTGCGGAAGCGGAGTTCGGTGACGACGCCGAAGTTGCCGTTGCCGGCGCCGCGCAGGGCCCAGAAGAGGTCGGCGTTGCGGGTGGCGTCGCATTCGACGCTCTTGCCGTCGGCGGTGACGAGGGTGGCGCCGGTGAGGCTGTCGCAGGTGAGGCCGTAGGCGCGGGAGAGGATGCCGTGCCCGCCGCCCAGGGTGAGGCCGGAGACGCCGACGGTGGGGCAGGAGCCGGCCGGGACGGTCACGCCGTGCGCGGCAAGGCCGGTATAGACGTCGATGAGCTTGGCGCCGGCGCCGATGACGGC
Organism: Streptomyces lilacinus; assembly: GCA_000715685.1. Classification (GTDB taxonomy): domain Bacteria; phylum Actinomycetota; class Actinomycetes; order Streptomycetales; family Streptomycetaceae; genus Streptomyces; species Streptomyces lilacinus. The sequence continues at coordinate 58,940 of KL569428.1, read as the reverse complement.
CGTGGAGGCGGACGGCGTGCGGACGCTCTTCAGCCGTGAGACGTCGATGACGAGCCGGTCGTTGCCGCTGGACCAGCCGGCGTAGCTGTGGCCGCCGTTGCGTATGGAGACGGGTATGGAGAAGCGCCGGGCGAAGGCCAGGGCCGCGGTGATGTCCGGGGTGCCGGCGACGTAGGCGATCGCGGCGGGGCGCAGCGCGTCGAAGCGGGTGTTGTAGAGCTGGCGGGCGGTGGTGTAGTCGGCGTCGTCGGGGCGTACGAGGCCGCCGGCGAGGCCCTTGCCGAGGGCGGTCCAGTCGCTGTCGGCGGCCTTCTTCGCGGCGGCCGCCCCCGCCCTGTTCGTCGCCGCCGTGGTGCCCCAGGCGGCGGTCACCGCCAGTCCCGTGCCCGCTGCGAGAAGTGTGCGCCTGCTGATGGCCATGCCGATACCTGTCCTTGGTGCCTTGCGTGTGCGCTGTGGTGCGCCTTGCCGGGTCCCCGTTGATCAAACAGATGTCTCGGTGAGGAATGTGGTTCCGCGCCGGCCGAAGTCGCGCCGCTCCGGGCAAGCTCGAGCGGCGCGACTCCGGTGGCAAGCAGCAGTGACTAAGAGACCGTCAGCTCGGCAATGCCGGTACGGGACTTGGCGTCGGCCTCGCCGCGTACCAGTACGCGTACGTACCGCGCGGACACCGGCTGCCCGCTGCTCCGCCAATTCCGTCCGTCGAGGGAGAGCTGGACGTCGTACGAGGCCGGTGCCGGGCCGCTCCAGGTGGGGGTGGCCTTGCTGACGCGGACGGGCTTGCCGAGGTCGGTGGTCAGGCTGCCCTGCGGCCCGTCCGGGACCCAGGCCGTGGCCGGGTTGCCGTCGACGGCGGCGTCCGCGTACATGCCGGGTTCCTCGGAGGAGGCGGTGGCGGCGGTGCAGCGGGCCGAGTTGTCGGTCGGGGCGAGGTCGGGGCGGCGGGTCTTGAGGACGACCGGGGCGGCCTTGCCGAGGACCTGGGCGCCCTGGGGGGTGTCCAGGGTCATGGGCGCGCCGTCGGTGAGCCGCACGGTGGTCTCGTGGGCGCCGAGCTCGATGTCGTACGTGCGGCCCTGCCAGCGCAGGCCGCGCAGGGTGACGCCACGGCCGAGTTGCGGGGGCAGCATCGGGTCGAGGTGGAGCCGGTCCTCGCGCATGCGCATGCCGGTCAGGCCGTTGGTGAAGATCTGCAGGAAGCCGCCCTTGCCGGTGAGGAAGTCGTGGGCGGGCGTGCCGGCCAGGGGGTCCTCGGCGCCCGCCTTGGCGCCGCGGGCCTCCGAGAACTGGGCGAAGGGGCCGCGGACGAACGGCTTGATGGAGCGCTGCAGGTAGGTGTACGTCGAGCAGCCCGCCTCCCCCGTGCCGGCGGCGGCGATGGCGTGGACGGAGTCCGTCATGGCGGGGCCGTCGGGGTCGGTCCGCTGAGCGTAGTAGTCGAGAGTGCTGGCCGCGGCGCCTTCCGGCATGGGCCATTCCAGGGGGTACATCAGCAGCACCGTGTCGGCCTGCTTGATCTTGCTGCCCCGGTAGCCGTCGTACTGCTGGAAGACCTTGTGCTGCGCGTCGTACGGGATCCTGATCCGGTCGGCGATCGCCGTCCACTCCCCCGGGGCGCGCTCGCCGAGCAGCTGTGCGGCGCGGGTGGCGTTGCGCAGGGCGGTGACGGCGCCGGCGTTGGTGAAGACCGCGTCGTCGACGCCGTTGCTGTACTCGTCGGGGCCGGCGGTGTCCTTGATGGAGTAGCTGCCGTCCGCGTTGCGGTTGACGCGTCCGGCCCAGAACTCGGCTATGCCCTTCATGACCGGCCAGCCGCGCTCGCGCAGCCAGTCGGTGTCGCGGGTGGCGAGGTAGTACTGCCAGGTGGCGAGGGATATGTCCGACTGGAGGTGGATCTGGGTGCGGCAGTGGGGCGGGTCGACGCTGTGGCACTCCTGGGCCAGGTCGCCCTTGCTGCCGCTGTTCCAGGGGTAGAAGAGGCCCTGGTAGCCGAGCTTGCGGGCGTTCTCGCGGGCTCCGGGGAGGGTCCGGTAGCGGTAGTCGACGACGGTCTTGGCGAGGTCGGGTGCGGTGGCCAGCAGGGCCGGATACATCCAGGTCTCGGCGTCCCAGAAGACGAGGCCCGCGTAGTTGTCGCTGGTCAGCCCGGCCGGGGCGATGCTGTTGGCAGCACCCTCCCGGGTGCTGGAGAGCAGTCCGTAGCGTGCGGAGCGCACCCATGCCTGCAGTTCGCGCTGCCCCGGCACCTCGATGTCGGCGCGCCAGAGCCGGGCCCAGGCGGCGGTGTGGGCGCGCAGCAGCCCGTCCCATCCGCGGCGGGCGGCGCGCAGCGAGGCGGCGGTGGCGTCCTGGCGGGGCGTGCGCGAGGTCAGCGCGGTGTCGACGCCCACGTACTTGGTGAGTTCGTACGCGTGGCCCTTGCGGACGGGGAAGGTGAGGGACTGCTGGGCGCTCAAGTCACGGGCCGCGCCCGCTTTTTGGGCCTTGTCGGTGCGTACGCCGTGCCCGGCCCGGAGGGTGGAGGCGACGGCGCCGTCGGTGTCCGTGCCGTCGGTGCGGAAGGCCACGTCCATGGTCCGGCCGTCCCGACCGGTGCCATTCGTCCTGTCTCTTATAAGAGACAGATGCCCGTCGATCGCATCGGTGACGGTGGCCTCACCGCTCCAGCGCGGCGTCATGCTCAGCCGTACGGCGCCCGTGTGCGGGTCGTTCCGGTCGGCCAGTACCTCGTAGACGAGGTCGGTCTGCCGTCCGTCGGCGGCGGTCCAGGTCAGGGAGGTCCGGACGATGCCGCAGTGCAGGAGGAGGGTCTGGCGATACCCGGATATTCGACCCGGTTTCGTCAAAGAGTTGAACGTATCGCCGTGTGCGCCGCCCGTGCCGACGGTGAGCCCGGTCCAGGTGGGCAGGGCCGCGACGGCCTGCCGGTCCTCGGCGGTCCGCGGGTTGTGCGCATAGAGGCCCGACACGAACGAGCCGTCGTAGCTCGGGGTGAAGAGCGGCCAGCCGGTCTTGCCGTCGCTGTCGGTGTAGCCGGCGCCGTTGGGTGGCACGCGCTGCCCGAGGTAGCCGTTGCCGACGTAGGCGTGGTGGGTGTCATCGGCATTGATGCGGGTGGTGTCGAGTGTCCAGCCGTCGCCCGTCCGACAACTGCCGGTCGGGGAGGCGGAGGTGGGGGGACGGTCGGTGGTGGGGGGTTGCGGCGCCTGCGCGACGGCCGCCGGCGGCACCGAGGCGACGAGCGCGCCCGCGAGCAGCAGTGCGGACAAGCGGGCAGGACGCGGCCGCGCACCGGGAGAGTACGTCATTGTTCTCCGTCGTCTGGATCTCTTCCAAGAGTCCCGCGACCTTAAATTGGTGAACGGACAACGTCAACAGTCGCAGTTGTCCATAAGACTCTTGAACATGACGACGCTTACGGTTTGTCGACCAGCGGTCGGTGACCCGCGCGAGGAAGCTCGCTCGAGAAAGCCCGCTCGAGAAGGCTCGCTCGAGAAAGGGCCGGCTCGAGAAACGGCCGGCTCAGAAAGGGTCGGCTCGAGAAGGGGCCGGCTCGAGGAGGCCGCTGTCAGCCGACGGGCGCCACGGGCAGGCGGTACTCCGCGCCCGCCGCCGGGATGCGGACGCCGGTGGCCCGCAGGTGGGCGGTGCGCGTCTGGTGGGCGGCGCCGCGCATCAGGTGGCGCGCCACCGCCGCGACCTCGCGGCGGGCGGGGG
>KL569428.1:53775-55010 GCA_000715685.1 Streptomyces lilacinus | reverse complement strand
ATGTGTATAAGAGACAGCGCGGCGGGCGGGTGCCGCCAGGGCCGTGCCGGCGGTCCAGGCGTTGAAGGCCCCCATCGCCGGGCCGCACCAGATCTGCCGGTCCGCCGCGCGGTCCGGTGCTCCGGTGACGGCCCACCGGGAGGTCATGCCGAGGTACCAGCGGAACACCATGGCCATCCGGTGCTTCGGATCGCGCTCGGCGCGCGCCAGCCAGTCCGGATGGTTCTCCTTCAGGTAGGCGGCCGTCTCCTCCCACGTCCGGTCCAGCGACCGGCGCAGCACGCGCTCCTCCAGGCGCCGTCGCTCGGCGTCCGGCAGCTCGTCGAGGCCGCCGTGCTCGTGGTAGAGGCGGTACAGGAGGCCGGCCCGGGCGGGAAACATCGTGCCACGGCCCAACACCTGCACCTGGATGCCCTGTTCGAACATGTCGGCGGCCGGCGCCATGACGCAGTCGGCGATCCCCGCCTCCGCCAGCAACCGCTTGACCGCCGCGGAGGTGTCCGCCTCCACCGTGGCCTGGTTCACCGAGCCGGTGACCACGTAGTCGGCGCCGAGCGCGAAGGCCCCCGCCACCGCGTGCGGCGAGCCGATGCCGCCCGCCGCCCCCAGGTGCACCGGCGGCAGCCCGTCGCCGTACTCCCGCGCGACCCGCGCCCGCACCCGGGCCAGCGCGGGCAGCAGCACGGCCAACGGCCTGCGGTCCGTGTGGCCGCCCGAGTCCGACTCGACCGTGACGGCGTCGGCCATCGGCACCGCACGGGCCAGCTCCGCCTGCTCGGCGGTCACCCGCCCCTGCTCCCGCAACACCCGCACCAGCGCCTCCGGCGCCGGCCGCAGGAACATCTCCGCCGTCTCCTCCCGGGAGACCTTGCCGATGACGCGGTGCTCCGCGCACACCCCGCCCGTCCGGTCGCGCCGCAGCCCGGTGAGGCGGTAGCGCACCAGCTCCGGCGTGAGCTGGACGAACGCGGACGCCTCCACGCACCGCACCCGGTGCCGCAGGCACAGGTCCACCACGATCCGTTCCAGGTGCGGCGCCACCGGGCTGTGGATGAGGTTGCACGCGTACGGCCCGTCGCCCAGCTCCCGCGCCAACTCGCCCAGCGCCGCGTCGATCCGCGCCTCCGGCAGCCCCGCCGCGCCGAACGCCGCGAGGGCGCCGGCCCGGGACAGGGCGGCCACCAGGCGCGGACCGGCGATGCCGCCGGCCATGGCTCTGTCTCTTATACACATCT
>KL569428.1:52814-53522 GCA_000715685.1 Streptomyces lilacinus | reverse complement strand
AAGTCGGGGGAACCGAGCCGCTCGGGCGGCATCGCCCCCGCGGTGGCCAGCACCTCCGCTCCCCGCGGCGGCACATGGCACATGCCCACCCCGCCGCCGGCGCGCACCAGGTGGCACGGAAGCTCGAGCGACGACAGCACCTCGTAGACGCCCTCGGGGTCGCTGTGCACGGCGGTCGTGCGGTCCATCAGGCGCCGTCCTTCCGGTCGTCCATCAGGCGCCGCCCCTCCGGCCCGTCGGCTCCGTCGGCCGGTTTCCGAGGACGATGTTCCGCACGTGGTAGATCCGCAGGTCGTCGCGCCACACGCTGCCGTCCGCGCGGATCAGCAGCCGGTCCCGCTTCCGGACCACCTTGCGGATGTGCACCTCGCCCCGGACCTGCTGGTGCTCGCGCAGGATCTGCGCGCCGTAGTTCCAGCTCAGCTCCTCCCCGGTGACCAGCCCGAGCTCCGGGTCCGCCAGGCCGTCGGTGAGCCCGGTGTGCAGGGCGAACGCCCGCACCTGCTGGAACAGCATCTGCACGCCGGCCGAGCCGGGCATCACCGGGTCGTGGAAGAAGTGGTGGTGGAAGTACCAGTCGTCCGGGCGCACCGGTTTCGTGCACAGCACGTACCCCGCCCCGTGATCACCGCCGTGGGGCACCAGCACCAGGTCCTCCAGCAGGGCCAGCCGTCCGGTGCCCAGCCGGTCGTCGCCCCGCGCGTCCAG
>KL569428.1:51542-52495 GCA_000715685.1 Streptomyces lilacinus | reverse complement strand
CCCCGCCGTTGTCCATGCCCTGCTGGAGGTCCAGCACCCCCTGGGTGAGGTAGCCGTGCAGCGCCTCGCCCGCGTAGAACACCTCGCCGCCGGTGCTCAGTTCGAAGCGGTAGCGGTGCAGCGTCGCACCGGGCAGGTCGGTGACCGACAGGACGGTGAGGCGCTGGGTGACGGCCGAGCCGCGGGGGTCGACGTCGCGCAGCAGCGTCGCCTTGCCGTTGAGGTTGCGGCACATGTACGGCTCCTCGGGGTGCTGGAAGACCACCCCCAGGACCAGGCCGCTCAGCAGGCCCGCCGGCTGCAGCGAGATCTCCATCAGCGCCAGCGCCGGCACCGAGCGCGTCCCGTTCTCCCGGCAGTACCACGGGTCGGGCGGCACGTCGCACTCGGTGACGCCGCACGCGCCGGTCCGGTCCGGCGCCGTCCCCTCCGTCACCTCCACCCCACGGTCGATCATCAGGAAGTCGCCGCGGGGCAGCCGCGGACGGACGGGGCACAGCGACACGGCCGTCCCGCTCACCTCGGCCAGCCGCGCCACGTCGCCCTCGGCCGCGTGGGCCATGTGCAGTTCGGTGAAGTACGCCGGGCCGCCGCCGGAGGTCAGCCGGAGACCGGCGTGCTCGATGTGGAGCCGGGGGTCGGCCTCGGGCCTGCCGTACAGCGCCACGGCCACGTCCCGCAGCCGGGCCACCACCGCTCCCTCGGCGGAGGTGACCTCGGCGTCGGCGGTGACGAAAGGGCGCGGGATCCAGCCGGTGCCGGTGACCTCCACCCGCAGCGTCAACAGCCCTTCGGCCGAACCGAGCAGCTCCACATGGGCCGTCGCGTCCGGTACGGGCACCGCGTGCGCTCCCGGCAGGCACAGATGGACGCCCCGGTGGAAGAGGAACACCCGCAGCGTGTCGGTGACGGCATCCAGCAGAAACGGCCAGGCGCTGTCTCTTATACACATC
>KL569428.1:51072-51231 GCA_000715685.1 Streptomyces lilacinus | reverse complement strand
CAGCCGCTCGGGCCACGGCTCCGGCAGCAGCTCGGGAGCGACATGCCCCTGGTCGAAGGCAGCGCCGAGGACCGCCGCCACCTCGCCGCGCGCCAGGGCGTCGAGGTCGCCGGCCGACAGTCGGGTGACGGACGTGCGGGCCCTGTCTCTTATACACAT
>KL569428.1:48493-50812 GCA_000715685.1 Streptomyces lilacinus | reverse complement strand
ACGCCGGCGGACACGGTCAGGAGCGTGCGGCCGTCCCCGTCGGACACGGTGCAGCGGGCCGGGTCGCCCGCCCCGTCCCGGGAGCACGATGCGCGCAGGGGCACCGGGGCCGAGGGCGGCAGCCCGTGCCACGTGACCTCCACCTGCCCGGGCGGCGGGGCCCCGGCCTCGCGCAGCCGCGCGGCCGCCTCGCGTACGACGACGGCCGGGCCGCCGAGACGGGACCAGTCGGAAGGGGACGGGGTGAGGACGGGATCGTGAGGAGGAGGCGCGGGGTCGCCGCTCCGGGCGGTGCCCGTGGTGTAGGCCGACCACTCCGCCTTCAGGCTGCTCAGGGCGCGGCCGAGATTCGGGCTGCCCGGGGCCCGCGACGGCGGTGCCTGTCGAGGCGCCGCGGGCGGGAGAGCGGCCGGGGGCGTGGCCGGGGGCAGCACGGTCTCGGGTGCCGGCTGCCGCGGCACGACGTACGGCGTGGGGGCGACCAGGCGCCGCACCTGCCACGCGCTGACCGCCCGGTGGGCCTCCATGACGGCCGCGTGCGCCCGTTGCAGCTGCTGTGCCATGCGCGCGGTCAGGGCGGCGGCATCCGCGACGTCGTAGCGGTCCCCCGCGGGCGGTGGCGCGGGCACGGCGGGGGTGGTGGGAGCGGGCCCGGGCACGTGGCCCACGGGCGTGCCCTCGAAGCCGAGTTCGTCCATGACGGCCGCCCTCAGCCGGTGCCCGTACGGCCGGGCGCGGCCTGGGCGGAGGCGAAGGTGGTGAGCAGACGGACCGCCTGGGCGTCGCTCACGTCCAGCATGCGCAACCCGGTCCACTTCTGCAGGACCCGGCCGCCGGGCTCGCACGCGGTGACGGTGCAGTGGGTGTCCAGCACGGACGTCCGGTCGGCCTCGGCGACGACCACGAACGGCTCGTCGTCGGGCAGGGGCGCGTAGATGTCGACGCGCTCGGCGCTCACCGGGATGCCGCCGCTGCCCTTGAGCCGGTGGGTGATCAGCGCCGCTCCCTGCAGCAGGAGGTCGGACAGCGCGGGACTGAACAGCCGCCCCGCGTACGCCCCGGCGGCGAACTCCGGGTCGCGCAGCCGCGCCGACAGCACGAGCCGCCTCTCGTCCTCCTCGAGGACGTCCCGCAAACCGGCCAGGGACGGTCCGTGGAAGAGGATCCGCTCCGTGTAGCAGGGGTGCGGGGTGCCGGTGGGCTCGTACGGGGGCAGGTCGAGGCGCGGCGCGTCCTCGGGCCCCTCGGCGCACACCACGAGCCCCTCGAAGTGTGTCTGGCCGGCGGTTCCGTCCGCGTTGTGCATCCGTGCCCGGACGGTGTCGGCCTGCTCGTCCGGCGTCAGGTGGAAGCCCACCCTCCGCGGGTGGTTGCCGTCGAGGTACAGGCCCCGGGCGATGCGGAGGCCCTCGCACCGTACGGCCGGGCGGCTGCCGCCCAGGGCCCGCTCCACCGTGTGCAGGGCCGCTCCGAGGAGAGCGGTCATCGGCACCAGGGGATGGCCCGCCACGCTGTGGTCGCGCAGCATCGGCTCGTCCTCCAGGCCCGTCAGCGAGCGCACGGCGGTCAGCCCCTCGGCGGGCAGGTCGTCGGCCCTGCGCAGCCACGGGGCCAGCGGGCCCACCACGGTGACCTCGCCCGACGGGTGCTCCGGCCCCATGAGGCCGCGGAAGTACGCCGTGCCGGCCTCGCGCGACAGCACGGGCACGCCGGCCTGGGCGATCAGCCGGTACACGCCCTCGGCCATGCCGCCCTCCCACGGCCCCCAGACGACGGGGGTCACCCGCAGGGCCGGGCACGCCACCCGCACCGCGCAGACGTGGCGGACCATGGCCTCGTTGGCGAGGGAATAGTCGGCCTGCCGTACGTTGCCCCACAGCCCCGCGACCGAGCCGAACACCACCAGATGCCGCAGCCGTTCGAGGCCCACGGCGTCGAGCACGTGCTGGAGGCCCGAGAGCTTCGTCCCGACGACCGGGGCCACGGACTCGGCCGTCATCTCGGCGAACGGCCGGTCGGCCAGCACGCCGGCCGCGTGCAGCACCCCCGTGACGCGCCCCGCGTGCGGTGCCAGGGCCTCCCGTACGGCGGCCGCGTCGCGGACCTCGGCGCTGACGTACTCGGCCCGGACGCCGCGTGAGCGCAGCGTCTCCAGCACCGACCGCACCCCGTCGTCCGTCTCCGGCCGCCGGCCCATGAGCACGTATCCGCACCGGAATTCCTCTGCCAGGGCCTCCACGCACCAGGCCGTGATGCCGCCGGCGCCACCCGTGACCAGCAGGGTGTCGTCCTCGGTGAGCGCGGGCGGGCCGTCGGCGG
>KL569428.1:45532-48206 GCA_000715685.1 Streptomyces lilacinus | reverse complement strand
GGTCCGACAGGGTCGGGGTGCGCCGGTGCCGCCCGTCCCGGCCCACCTCCAGCACGTCGGTGGCCACGTCCTCGATCTCCTCCAGCAGCGCCTCGCCCACCGCGTCCGGAGCCATGTCCGGGGCGAGGTCGAGCGCGCGGCAGAAGACCGGGGACGCCTCCAGCGCGAGGGACTTGACCAGGCCGGCCAGCCCTCCGGCGAGCGCGGCCACGGGCTCTCCGCCGGAGCCCGCGCATCCCAGGGCCCCGTCGAGCCGCGTCACCGTGACGAACGCCGCCCGGTGGCCCGTACGGGCGGCCTCCAGCAGGGCCGCCCGCGCCCGCTTGGCGAACAGGAGGCCGTGCGTCAGTCGGGCGACGGCCTCGTCGGCGTTCGCGACGCCCGACCGGCTCAGCGGCAGCAGGCACAGGTCGATGCGGGATACCTCGCCGAGGGTCTCGGCGATACGGCCGCGCAGTTCACCGTCCGACCAGTTGTCCAGCGGATGGGCGCCTTCTCCGTCGGCGGGCACGCCGGGCACGGTCAGGCGCCGCACGGTCCAGCCGCGGCCGGCGAGCGCCTGTCCGAGGGCGGCGCACAGGTCACCACCGTCGTCGAGCATCAGGGCGCACGGCTGCTCGTGCCAGGCGTCGGCGAGGACGTCCACGGGGGGCAGGGTGCGCAGCGCGACGTACGCCTGTCCGAGGGGGACGGCGCCGGTGTGCCGCAGGCCGGACCGGGGGGAGGTGAACAGCTCCTTGAGCATCGTGCTCATGTCGCCGACCGTGCGGGCCTCGCTGAAGCGGAAGAGCTCCTCGCGTTTGATCACCGGGTACCGGCGCCACACCTCGGCGCCGATCTCCACCTGCTTGAGGGAGTCGATGCCCAGGTCCTCCTGGATGTACATGTCCGGTTCCAGCATGCCGACGTCGTAGCCGGTCTTGTCCGCGACGATCTGGCGGAGGACCTGCTCCGCCTCCACCGGGTCGATCTCCGAGATGTCCTGGACGGGCCGGTCGAGCACGCCGTCATTGGCCATCAGCTCGGCCAGGGCCGACCGGTCGTTCTCCTCCGGGGCGACGCGCGCGGCGGCGGGCGTCCCGTCGGCGGCGGGTGCCTCCTCCGTGGCCTCCGGGACAAGGGGCGGCTGTACGGCGGGGAACGGTACGGTGCCGGGGCCGAGCGGAGGAGCGAGCCGGCCGTCGGCCGCCAGTGGTGCCACTGGTGTCGCTGATGCCGTGCCCGGGCCGCCCAGCAGCCCGGCGACCACTTCGCCCGCCCGGGTGTGGGCCTCGCCGACGCCCAGGCTGTGCTCGGTGATCGCGTTCATCGCCGCGGCCAGGGCCGTGTCGGGGCCGTGTCCGTTGCCCGTCCGGGAGCGCAGCAGCTCCACCAGCTCCCGCTGGGTCGCCAGTTGGCCGTCCAGGTACCGGACGTGGGCGGCCAGGTGATCGGCGGCCGCACGCGACAGCGGGTCCAGTTCGGCACCGGGGCCCGCACCGTTGACGGCGGACTGCGGAAGCGCGGCCGCTGGGGCGTGGGGCCGGGCGGCGGGCTTCCCGTTCCCTTGCCGTCGTACGTGCTCCTGGCGGGCCAGCAGCGCGAAGTTGGGCCCCTCCAGCATCCGGGCGACCGGTGAGGGGGCCGGGTGCTCGTCCGGCGTCGGGGCGTCGTACCGGTTGATGCCGGCCACCGGCAGTCCCAGCACCGCCAGGCGCAGCGCCGCCTCCTTGAGCGCGGCGGCGCCGTCGGAGCCGCCCTCGCCCCGGTCGCAGGGGACCGCCACCACGGCGTCGGCGCCGAGCGTGCGCTCCACCAGGCGGGTCAGCGTGCCGCCGGGGCCGAACTCGACGAAGACCTCGAAGCCGTCGGCCCGCATCCGCCGCAGCCGCTCCACGAAGTCCACCGGCCGCAGCAGCTGTTCGACCAGGGTGCGCCGGTCCGTCTCCGCCCCCTGCCCGTAGCACGCGCCCGCCGCACCGGCGTACACGGGCACCTCGGGCGCGGCGAAGTCCACCCCCGCGCAGGCCTCGGCGAACGGGCGCGTCGCGTGCTCGACGAGCGGGGTGTGGAACCTGTCTGTGTATAAGAGACAGGTCACGAAGCGCTCGACGGCCCCGGTGGGACCGCCCACGACGACCTCGTCGGGCGCGTTCCGATTGCACACCGACAACTCCGGCTGGGCGGCCAGCATCTCGGTGATCGTCTCGTCCGCCGCCCGGACGACGGCCATCGCCCCCGGGTCCGAGCCCGTCTCCGGCCGCTCCTCCATCGCCCGTCCCCGGGCCCGGGCCAGGGCCCGGAACGCGTCGTCGTCCAGCACGCCGGCCGCCCACAGTGCCGTCAGCTCACCGAAGCTGTGCCCCAGCACACCGTCCGGGGCGAACCCCAGCTCCCGCAGGAACCGGTACTGCCCGGCCGCCAGGGCCCCGATCGCCGGCTGGGCGTAGGAGGTACGGTTCAGCCGCTCGCGGGCCGCGCGGGCGGTGTCCTTGTCGCCCGGGGGCGGGAACACCGTGCGGGCCAGCGTCTCCCCGGGCGGGAAGAGGGCGTTGGCCTCGTCGAAGGCCTCCCGCAGGGGCGGAACCGCCAGCAGCGCCCGCAGCCCCATCTCCGGGTACTGGTTGCCCTGACCCGTGAACAGCGCCGCCGCCTTCGTACCGGCCGGCAGCGCCGTACGGCGGTAGTGCACGCC
>KL569428.1:43431-45321 GCA_000715685.1 Streptomyces lilacinus | reverse complement strand
GCGGTAGTGCACGCCCTCGGCGAGCCGCCACGACTCCTCCTCCGCGCCGCTCGTGCGGAGCCGCTCGATCGCGACGGCCAGCAGGCGCGCCCGGTGCTCCTCGTCCGTCGCGACGAACCCCAGCCGGGCGTGCTCCGCCGGCACGCCGCCGCCCTCGGCCGGCTCCGCGCCGGCCTCGAGGAGCGACAGCAGCTCCCCGGGGTCCGCGGCGTGCCAGAGGCAGGCCCGCGGCACCAGGTGCAGCGCCCGCTCCCCTCGTGTGCCGCCGTGGTGTTCCTCCAGCACGACGTGGTAGTTCACCCCGCCGAACCCGAAGGCGGACACACCCGCGCGCCGCACCGGGCGGCCGGGGTCGCGCACCCACGGCCGAGCGGTGGTGTTGACGTAGACGGCGCCGTCCGGGGCGACCGCCGGCGCGGGCGACTCCACGTTGACGGTGGGCGGCAGCACCCTGTGGTGCAGGGCCAGCGCCGCCTTGATCAGCCCTGCCGCGCCGGCCGCCGCCTTCGTGTGGCCCATCTGCGACTTGATGCTGCCCACGGCCACGTGCCGGCTGTCCCCGGGAACGCCCATGAGCTCGTTGAGCGCCGTGACCTCCACCTCGTCGCCGGTGGGGGTGCCCGTGCCGTGCGCCTCCACCAGCTCCACCGAGTCCGGCGGGCAGTCGGCGTCGTCGTACGCGCGCCGGAGGGCCGTCAACTGGCCGTCCTTGCTGGGGGCGTAGATGCTCTTGGCCACGCCGTCGCTCGAACTTCCCAGTCCGCGCAGCACGGCGTAGACGCGGTCCCCGTCGCGGTCGGCGTCGGCCAGCCTCTTGAGCGCGAGCATCCCGATGCCCTCGCCGATCAGCGTGCCGTCGGCCTCGGCGTCGAAGGGACGCACCCGGCCGCTGAAGGACAACGCCGGTGTCTTGCTGAAGCACATGAACGACACGATGGAGTTGTCCGCGTCGCACCCGCCGGTGATCATCAGGTCGGCGCGGCGGCAGACCAGCTCGTCGACCGCGGCCCGCACGGCGGCCAGCGAACTGGCGCACGCCGCGTCCACGGTGTGGTTGGCCGCCCGCAGGTCCAGGCGGTTGGCGAGCCTGCCGGAGACGACGTTCCCGAGGATCCCGGGGAACGAGTCCTCCGTCCACGGCGGAAGCTCCCGCAAGTAGTCGCGCGCGGCCTCCCGCGCTTCCTCCTCGGACATGCCGCGGGCCCGCATCGCCTTGACCAGGAGGGGCGCGAGCAGCCGGGCGGCGAGCGGCATGAGGGTGGTGTTGGTGCCGCACACGCCCAGCACCACGCCCGTACGGCCCGGGTCGTACCAGCCGTCGCGGCCGCGCGCGCCGTCCCGCAGCACCTCGCGGCCCACCACCAGACTCAGCAACTGGACGAGCCCGGTGGAGTCGAGGGTCTTCGGCGGCATGCCGAACTCCATCGGGTCGAACGTCACCGGGGTGAGGAAGCCACCGCGCCGGCCGTAGGTCTTGTCGGGGGCGAAGGGGTCGGGGTCGTAGTAGTCCTCCAGCTCCCACCAGGCGGCGGGAACCTCCTCGGTGCAGTCGCGGCCGGCGACGACGTTGTCCCAGAACGCGCGGAGGTCGCGGGACTTGGGGAACATTCCGGCCATCCCCACGATGGCCACCGGGTCTCGGGAAAGGCGACGGTCGAGTTCCTGCGGCATCACGCGAGCCCCCTTTGCCCCCGCGGCAGTTGTGCCGTACTACCGTCGTAAGACTGCCCGGCCGTTGACGCGAAGACGCCACCCTCACACCTTTGAGTGAAAGCCGGACGACTCACTTGTGCGGCGGACGTGACGTGCGGAAGACGAGGGTGTCCATCGTGCGGGCCTGAACCTCGCGTTCGGCCGCCGCGGCGATGAAGGCGTCGAGGCCGTCGGGTC
>KL569428.1:40131-43160 GCA_000715685.1 Streptomyces lilacinus | reverse complement strand
GCCGCACCTCCGTCCACGAGCCGCTCTCCGTGCCACCGGCCGCCGAAACGCCGGCCGAAGCACCGGCCGCGGGGTCGGACCGGGTGACGCGCTCGGCCCGCCCGTCCGACCGGGGCCCGCCGGCCTCCGCCGCGAGCCCCAGGATCCCGTCGAGCCCCCGGCCGGTGTCCCAGGCGTCCAGCAACTCCTTGATGCTGGCGAGGGTGTAGCCCCGGTCGAGGAGGCCGCCGATCCGGCGGAGCCGGACCAGGTGGGCGTCCCCGTAGACGTTCGCACGGCCGCGCCGCTCCGGCTCGGGGAGCAGCCTGCGGTCCTGGTAGGCACGGATGGTCCGGACGGTGACACCACTGCGGTGGGCCAGGTCCTCGATCCGGTAGGCGGGTTGTTCGCTCACGGGTCGCTCCTCCGCGGCAAGCGTGCCGGAGAGGGAGAGACGAACACCGCCGATTCCAGGGACAGTTCACCGGAAGGCGGATACTGCGGGTCTCCAGTTCGAAGCGCTCGCGGCGCGCTCCGCGACGGCGGCCGGCTCTGCGCCGCTTGTGGCAACCGCGTCCCGTGTCGAGGTGCCCCTGAAGCCGTTGTTCCGGGTATGGACATCACACGTGCCATCCGTCCGGCCCGCCGCCGACCCGCACTCGGCCTCGCCCTAGCCGCCGGATCCGTCCTCGCGCTGTCCCTCTGCGCCACGTCCACCCACGCCGCGGCGCTGCCGGCCAAGGCCGCCGTGGAGCAGTGCACGGTGCGCGGTGACGGCGAGCAGGCCGCCGAGGAGCTCAAGAGGTGCGGCCGCACCGCGTACGACGCGCTCTTCGCGCAGACTCCCGCGGGCCGGATGCCCCACGGGCCGATGCGCGGACAGCTGTTGAGGTGTACGGCGTGCGGGCAGCCGGTCACCGACCGAGCACTCGGTCTGCTGGCCGGCGCGGTGTGGCACGGCAAGGACTTCCGCACCGACGAGCGCGGCGGCCACCTCTACCAGATCGTGGGGCCGGGCCTGCGCGCGATCCGTGGCGAGGTCGACTACGCCCCCGACCCGGACGACGGCCGCGAGGCCATCCGCGTCGTTCACCCGCGCGACACGGGCGGGCTCGTCACGGACTGGCTGCGCGAGGTGCGGCCGGGTGTGTACGCCGGAGTGACGACCCTGACCGAGGAAGGACAACAACCCTGGCGCATGGCGGATTTCGTGCTCTACCGCTGACGCGGCCCCTGGTCATCCGCCCGCGGCGACGATGTCCGAGAGGGCTCGTTCGGCGAGGGCGGCGATCGTCAGGGACGGGTTGGCGCCACCGGCGTTTCCCGGCAGCAGCGATCCGTCCACGACGTACAGGCCCGGGCAGCCCTTGACCCGGCCCGCCAGGTCGGTGGAGCGGCCGATGACGCATCCGCCGACGGGATGGCCGGTGAAGGGGTGGAGGTTGTTCACCGTCACCGGGAGGCTGCCCGGGTTGGCCTCGAGGACCCGGCTGCTGAAGGCGAGCGCGGCCCGGGCCGCGGCCGCCGACTTCTCCCTCGTCCAGTCCGCCAGCACCACGCGGCGGCTCGACGGGTCGTACCGGAAGGTGCCCCGGTGGTCGGTGTCCACGGTCATGGCGAAGGTGGCGGTGACCGGCAGGGAGGCGAAGCCGGACAGCACCCAGTTCTCGACGCGCAGCGGGAGCCCGAACTCCGTGGGGAAGAAGGCGGTGGACGCGCAGGGCGAGCCCTGGACGGGTCCGATGGGCACCAGGGGCTGGGAGCGCAGGTTCCCCTGGTCGCCGTTGTCCCCGAACCCGGTGCCGACGGTCTCCGGCAGGTCCGGCAGCCGGCCCTCCTCGCGGGCGGCCACGAGGAGCCGGTTGGTGTTGAGGGTGCCGGCCGCGAGGAAGAGCATCTCGCAGGTGTACTCGGTGGTGCCGAGGACGGCACCGTCCTCGGCCAGACGTCGTACGACGACGGAGTAGGTGCCGTCGCGGCGGCGCCCGACGGACCGCACCTCGTGCAGGGCGCGCAGCTGGACGTGCCCGGTGGCCAGGGCCGCCGGCAGGTAGGTGCGGGTGAGGTCCCGCTTGGCGCCGTTGCCGCAGCCGAAGTCGGACTCGCCGATGGTCGCCGACGGCGGGACGGCGTGGGCGAGCTCGCGCCGGACGACCTGCCAGTCGAAGGTCGAGTCGACGGGGCGGGTCGTCATCCGCGCGTTGGCCAACTGCCGGTCCCACAGGCGGGAGTGGGTGAAGGGCGCGGAGTCGTAGACGTCCCTGGGCATCGGGCCGGCGCGCAGCATGGCCCGCACGGTGGGGTACCACCGCCCGGCGAACTCGTCGTACGGAAGACCGGGCGGGTACAGCCGCTCGAAGAAGCGCCGCGGCGGGGCGAGCGTCACCCCGGTGTAGACGACGGAACCGCCGCCGACGGCCGCGCCGCACGCGATGTCGAGGTCGCGTTCCTCGGACAGCTCCATGACGCCGGGGGCGGGGGCGACCGGGACGGGGAGCATGCCGGGCCAGCGGGTGGCGCGGCGGAACCAGAACATCGTGTCGGTGATCCGGGTGGACGAGCCGAACGCGGGCCGGGCGGGAAGCGTGGGCCATTCCCGGCCGCGCTCCACGACCAGGGTGTCGACCCCTGCCCGTCCCAGGCGCAGCGCCGCGACCGAGCCGCCGAAGCCGGAGCCGATGACGAGGGCGCGGAAGTGCGTACGGGACGCGGCGGCGGCGAAGGCCCGGCTCCCGGGCCGGCCGAGGACGGCACCGGTGAGACCGGCGAGCACTCCCCTGGCCGCCAGGCCCAGCAGTTCTCGGCGATGCGGATCGGGCACGAGTCCTCCTGAGGTGTCCGGCCGACGTCGATCACTGTCGAACGTCGTGCCGTCCGGCACACGTCGCCCCGCGAGACCCCCGCCAGGGATTCGCAACGCGCACAGGATGCGTACGTTCGTGAACCGATCGAGGACTTCCCGCGAGGGTCCCCTCCGCGGCAGCCGTCCGCGGCGTCCGCGTGGAGCCGGCGGAGATCAAGGCGCCTGTCACCGCATGCCCCGGAGTGGC
>KL569428.1:39228-39834 GCA_000715685.1 Streptomyces lilacinus | reverse complement strand
AGCGGGCCCCGCGCGAGATGTGCCGGCCGCGACGGCGCCCGTCGCCCGCCGCCGGGGCGGGTGCCGCGTGAGACCACCGGATGGCCGAGCAGGAGCATCCATGACGAACCCCGACACCGCACCGCCGCCGGAGCAGCCGTACCCGTACCGCCGCCAAGAACTGACCGAACCCGACTGGCGGCGCATACCCGGCTGGCGGGACGTCACGGCGGCCGAGTGGCGCGACCCCCAGTGGCAGCGCGCCCACTGCGTGAAGAACGCCCGGCAGCTGCGGGCGGTGGTCGGGGACGGCCTCGACGAGAGGTTCTACGCCGACCTGGCGGAGGACCAGGAGCGCACGGCCACCATGGCCATGCTGGTGACCCCGCAGATGCTCAACACCATGGCACCGCACCTCGCGCCCGGCTCCGCCGGCTTCCGCGACGCCTTCCACGCCGACCCGGTGCGCCGCTACATGATCCCCGTCCGCTCCGACCGCGACCCCCGGTGGCCCAGCCACCCGCTCTCCTCGCGCGACTCCCTGCACGAGACGGAGATGTGGGTCGTGGAGGGGCTGACCAGCCGGTACCCGACGAAGGTCCTCGCGGAGCCTGTCTCTTATACACA
>KL569428.1:33288-38926 GCA_000715685.1 Streptomyces lilacinus | reverse complement strand
AGATGTGTATAAGAGACAGCGGCACCTGCGCCGCTCGCCGCACGTCCGGGACGTGGTGGTCTCCGGCGGGGACGTGGCCAATCTGCCCTGGCCGCACCTGGAGTCCTTCCTGACCCGCCTGTTGGAGATCGAGACCGTCCGTGACATCAGGCTGGCCACCAAGGCCCTGGTCGGACTGCCCCAGCACTGGCTGCGGCCCGACGTCGTGGAGGGCATGGCCCGGGTCGCCGGGGCCGCCGCCCGCCGGGGCGTGCACCTGGCGGTGCACACGCACGCCAACCACGTGCGGTCCGTCACCCCACTGGTGGCCGAGGCCACCCGGGCGCTGCTGGGCGCGGGCGTCCGGGACGTGCGCAACCAGGGCGTCCTGATGCGGTCGGTCAACGACACCGCCGACGCCCTGCTCGACCTGTGCTTCGCGCTCCACGGCGAGGCCGGCATCGTTCCGTACTACTTCTACATGTGCGACATGGTCCCCGGCGCCGAGCACTGGCGGACCACGCTCGGCGAGGCGCAGGACCTCCAGCACGCGATCATGGGCTATCTGCCGGGCTACGCCACGCCGCGCATCGTCTGCGACGTGCCCTACGTCGGCAAGCGCTGGGTGCACCAGGCCGTCGCGTACGACAGGGAACGCGGCATCTCGTACTGGACGAAGAACTACCGCACCCCGGTCGAACTCGACGACCCCGATGCCCTGACCCGTCGCTTCCCCTTCTACGACCCGCTGTCCGCCCTGCCCGAGAGCGGCCGGCGCTGGTGGGAGGAGCGGCTCGGGGAGCAGGGCCCGCCGGCGACCGGGGAGGCGACGGCATGGGCTCAGCGGTAGCCGGCCAGGCCGTCCGCCAGCTCCTCCTCGTCACCGTCGCGCTGCGCGGCGAGGGCCTGCTGGAGGGCGAAGGTGCCGCGGACGGCGGCGATGCGCCCGCTCACGCCCTCGTCGGCCCCGCGCAGGGCGAGGACCTGCCGGAGCAGCGCCTCGCCGTGGCCGGCGCCGATGGCGGCGAGGTCCTCGGCGGGGTCGCCGAGGGAGACCTCGTCCCAGTCGACGACGCCGCTCAGCCGGGGCAGCCCGCCGGCGGTCTCCCACAGGACGTTCTCGCCGCCGAGGTCGCCGTGCACGACGGCGGCGGTGAGGTGCGGGAGGGCGTCGAGGGCGGCCAGTTCCCGCTCGGCCCGCTCGCGGCCGGCGGGTGACATCAGCGGGAAGAGCTCCGCGCGGACGCCGTCCGCGAACTCCCGCCACTCGCCCTCCGGTGCCTCCGGCAGGGCCGCGCGCACCTTCTCGTCGGCACCCGCCGCGGCGAGCCCGGCCAGCAGGCCGGCGTACTGCCGCGCGACCGCCCCGGCCACGCCGGGGTCGGCGAGGGCGTCCGCCTCCAGCGGGGCCCCGGGGATGCGGCTGAGCACCAGGTGGGCCGGTTCACCGGCCGAGGCGGCGCCCTCGTCGAGCGGCTCGGGGGTGCGGAAGCCGAGGTCGATGCCGGCCAGGGCGCGCAGGACGGCGGCCCGCTCGGGGAGCCGGGCTGCGGCGGCCTCGGTGCGGGCGAAGCACACCACGCGCCCGGCGCCGATCACGACGTGGTGGAACTGCCCCCGGTGCACGGCCCACTCGTCGGGTTTGTCACCGGGCAACAGCCGCTCCAGCAAGGCGCGGTGCTTCTCGAGAACGTCCATGACGAGCGCTTCTCCTTACGGTTACCGACGTCCAGGTCCGCATCGCCGCCCAGAGTTCGGCTGTTACGGAAGACTCGGCCAGTGTGTCGTACGGGGCTTGGTGAAATAGTCCGAGTCCTTGGGGCGGGCCGCGTCGCGGCCGGCGGGGCGGGGGGCCGGCTCCAGGTGGGGTATGTACTTGGAGCAGTGGATGTAGGCCTCCTCGACGGTGAGGTGGACCCACATTTCCGGACTGCGTCCGGGTGCGACGTCGGTGGGCAGTCCGGGACGGACGCGGCGCAGGTCGCTGTCGTGGTAGAGGTGGGCGACGCCGTTGACGTGAAGGCCCACGTGGTGGTGGGTGAAGTCCACGAACAGCATGCCGAGGTGGGGATTCTCGAGCATGTTGCCGGCGCTGGCCATCACGCCGTTCCCGCGGAATTCGGGGTACGCGAGCGTGTGGGCGTCGAGCACGTGGACAAATCCCGGTGGCCCGGCCCGAAAGCTGGCATCGCACTCCCCGTGGGAGTCGGCGGTGGCCAGGAAGACCATTGCCTGGCGGCCGATGAAGTCCCGCATCTCGGGCGTGAGATGGCGACGCACCTGTTGGTCGTAGAACCGGGCGGCGCGGTCGGCGCTGCCGAGGTGCTGCTGCAGCTGGTGTTCACCGGCTGATCCCAAAGGCGGCGGAGGCGAGGTCACGAAGGAGTTCTCCTGGCAGGGCGGGCAAGGCGGGTGCGGTTCAGGGCGTGGAGAGGACGGGGGTCTCGAACGGGTCGTGGTGGATGCGGTCGGGCCGGGTGCCGTGGAGGGTGAGCGTCTCGCGGGCGGAGGCGACCATCTGAGCCGGGCCGCTGAGAAAGACGTCGTGCTGGTACCACGGCCCGTACTCGGCCAGTACCTCCGGCAGGGACCCGCGGATTCCGGGGATGTACTCGTGGGAGACCGCGGCCCTGATCGTCAGCCAGTGGTGCCGTTGGGCCATCCGGAGCATGTCGTCGACCCCGTACAGCTCGACCCCCGTGCGGGCGCCGAGGAACAGATCCACTTGATGCCCTCCCCCTCGGCGGGCGACCTCTTCGATGAGTGCGCGGATCGGGGCGAGACCGGTGCCGCCGGCCACGAAGAGCAGGTCGCTGTCGGCGGCCGCGTCCAGGACCATGTCGCCCATCGGGGGCCCCAGCTGGATGACGTCGCCCACCGCCGCTCGGTGCACCAGCGCCTGGCTGACCGAGCCGCCCGGCACCGCGCGCACGTGAAAGGTGAGCGTGCCGTCCTCACGAGGCGCGTTGGCGACGGAATAGTAGCGCCACCGCTTCGGCCACCAAGGGGTCTCGACGCTCACATATTGCCCTGCGGCGTACTCGTAGGCCATATGGGGACGTACGGTGATTTCGGCGATTCCGTGGCCTCGCGAGACACGGTGCACCACCGTGGCGGGCCACACTGCGGGCCGTACCGCCTCGTCCTGCTCGGCCGCGCTGATCATGACTTGGGCGACCGTGCCGTACGCCTTCGTCCAGGCGGCGGCGATCTCCGGGGTCCACGCGGGGCCGGCGTACCGGGCCAGGGTGGCGAGGAGGCACTCGCCCACAGCCGGGAAATGCGCGGCGAGGGTGCCGAACTTGCGGTGATCGCGGCCGAGGTGTCCGCAGAATTGGACGAGGTTCTCGGGATCGTCGACCAGGTCCACGATGCGCAACAGCGCGCGCAGGAGACGATCGCGCTGGGCGTCCATCCCTTGCGGGAACATCGGACGGACCTCGGGGTAGCGAGCGAACAGGATCGCGTAGAAGTAGACCGTTATCTCCCCCGCGAGAGGCTCGACCAGCGACAGGGACGTCCTGACGAGGCCTATCTCGTGATCCGACAGAGGCGCTTCGACGGCCTCCGGCTCCGACTCTCCGGCGTGTACGGCCCGGACAGGTGCCGGGGCCTCGGGGGCCGGGCCTGCGGATGTGCTGCTGGGGCGACCGATCCGGAATCTCACGCGCCTCGCCCTCGAGGCGCGGAGAGAGCGGAATCTTCGCGGGCGGATTCTTCGCGGGCGGAATCTTCACCGGGAGCGGCATGGGAGTCGATTGGGGCCAACATGAGTCCTCATCGAGTTGCAGAGTCGAAGAAGCGGACCGAGTGCTTCCGGATGCCCCACGATCCTCAAGGAGGATCGCGAAGCGGGGAAGAGAGGCATCCACTAGAACTCGGGGCGAGAACTTGTCGAATTTCCCCGGCCGAACCCGGTCGCTGTGACGATTTGGGGCATATATCGAACCTCTGCCGCTGCCCACTGCCGTCCCCGACCCCGGATCCCGAACCATGCCAGCATGGCTGGAATCGCATATTTCCCATGGAAGTGTGACCGACAGGCATCCCTCCCGGCTTTCCCTGCCCGTACATGATTCATCTCGGGGCCCGCATCGAGCGACGCCGCACACCGAGGTGGAGGAGTGAGCGTGGGGAACGTGCTGCTCGAACGGGACGAAGCACTGGCGGAGGCGGCGAGGGCCGGAGAGTCCGCGCGGTCCGGCAACGGCCGCTGGCTGATGTTCGGTGCGACGACGGGCACGGGCCGCACCGCCCTGCTGGAAGAAGTGGTACGGCACGAGGGAGGGGACGGCGACATGCGCGTCCTGTATGCGCGCTGCTCACCGGAGGAGTCGGCGTTCCCCTTCGCCCTCGTACGCCAGATCTTCCCCGAGGCCGGGGACATCCCCTTCGCGGACCCGCCGGCCGCCGAGGAACAGCGGACCTTCCACCGTCTCGTGACCTGCCTGGCACGGGCCGCCGGCCGGCGGCCCGTGCTCCTGGCCGTCGACGACCTGCACGACGCCGACACGGTGTCACGCCGCTGGATCGGCTACCTGGCCCGTCGGCTGGCGGGCTTACCCGTGCTGCTGGTCCTCACCGAGTGCCACGAGAAGGGCGCCACGGCATTACCCGGTGCGACGGGCACGTCCGTGGCGCTCCGCCCGCTCGGCCCGGCGGCCGTCGCCCGCCTCGCGCACGCCTGCCCGCCGCGCACCCCCGGACCCGACGCCGACCGGACCGAGCTGTGCGTCCGGGCATGCGCGGGCATCCCCGCGCTGGTGCACGCCCTTCTCTCCGACCTCGGCGCCGGACCGCTGCCCAGCCGCCTGTCCGACCTGGGCGGAAGCCGCTACCGCGACGCGATCGTCCACTGGTCACGGGCCCGGGCGACCCCCTGGTCACGCCGTGCCTCCTTGGCGCTCGCCGTCGCCGGGAGCGGCCCCGCGGCGCTCGACAGAGCACTGCTCCACGAGGCCGCCGGCCCCTGCCCGGACCACCGCGGCACACCTGCGCGCCCGTCCGTCCTCGGCCGCCTCTTCTCCCACCCGCTGGCACGCGAAGCCGTGCTCTCGGCAGCCGACCCGGCCGAACTGGACGCACTGCGCCGCCGTATCGCCCGCCTGCTCGACGAGCACGGCGCGCCCGCGGCCGGCGTCGCCGCTCACCTGCTCCACATCGACCGGCCCGATGAGGAGTGGATGACGCAGTCCTTGGAGGACGCGGCCGAGGACGCCGTACGCGACGGACGAGTCGACGAGGCCACCGTCCTCCTCCGCCATGCCCTCACGGCTCCGCTCGCCCCCGACCGCCGCGCCGGGCTCGCCGTGCGCCTCGGCGCCCTGGAGCTGCCCCGCAACGCCGACGCCGGCATCCGCAGGCTGCGCGCGGCGCTGGAGCTTCACGTCGATCGCCGCGAACGCGCCGCCGTCGCACCCGCCCTCGGCGCGGCACTCGTCGCCCGGGGACACACGGACACCGCCATGCGCGTCATGCGTCAAGCGGGCAGTGCCGTAGATGACGACGAACTCGTCCGTGTGCTGCAGACCACCGCCGCCGTCATGGCTTCCCACGACGCCGTCGCGTGGCGCAATGCCGTCGTCCGCATGCGGGAACTGGTGGCAACGGCCCCCGTCGGCATCGAGCCACTCGCCTGCGGTCTGGTCACCGAGTACGA
>KL569428.1:31657-32993 GCA_000715685.1 Streptomyces lilacinus | reverse complement strand
CTGCCGCGGCTGGCCGCACCGGTGGACCCCCGGCTGCGCACGGGCTGGCTGGGAAGCGCGGCCACCTTGCTGCAGTGGGCCGACCGACTGGCCGAGGCTCGCGCGCTCGCCGACGAGTCCCTCCCCGCGCCGCCCGCGCTCCCGGACCTGACGGACGTCGGCCGACAGTGCCTGATCAGCGTGCGTGCCGAGGCGGCACTGTGGGCCGGTGACTTCCGGCGGGTGATCGCCGAGAACACCCCGCTCCTCGAGGCATGCACCAGTCAGGGAATCCGCATTCCCCACCTGGTGTCCATGGTGGCTCTCGCCCGCTACGAGCTCGGCCACCGCGACCACGCCTGGCGACTGGTGACCGCCCTCGACGAGGAGGGTGCCGACAGCTCCTGGGAATGGAACGAGCTGCGCTATGCCAGGGCCTTTCTGCATACGGCCGAAGGCAATTGGCAGGCCGCCCTCGACGACTACCTGTCCTGCGGCCGCGGTCAGAGCGCCCGCGACTTCGTCAGTCCTGTGGCCACCCCGTGGCGGTCCGGCGCGGCCCTCGTCCTGGTCAGGCTCGGACAGCCGGTGAGAGCCCTGGACCTCGCCGAAGAGGAACTGCGCCACGCACGGACCTGGGGGACTCCCCGCACGGTCGGCCGGGCGCTGCGGGCCCACGCCGCGGCCGTGGGCGGCCGCCTGGGGCTCGAGTCCCTGGTCGAGGCCGTGGCCGTACTGAGGCACGCACCGGCACCCGTGGAACACATCGAGGCCCTGCTCGACCTGGGACGCGCACGGATCGGTGCCGGGTACGGGCGCAAGGGCCGCGACGACCTGCACGAGGCCCGTGCCCTGGCCCTGCGGCTCCTCTCCCGCGACGCCGCCGGGCGCCAACAGCCCACGGACGCCGCCGGGGCTCCCGTCGCCGGGCCTCCCGTCGCCGGGCGCCTGGTCCGTGCCGCCGAGAACGCCCTGCGTACCGGGGGCGTCCGCAGGCCCCACCGGGTCACGACGGGCAGTGCCGCACTCACCGGGTCGGAGCGGCGCATCGTCGAGCTCGCGGCCCTGGGGCAGACGAACGCCGAGATCGGTGCGGCACTCCACCTGGCCCGCCGCACCGTGGAGACCCACCTCACCAACGCCTACCGGAAGCTCGGTGTGACGCGCCGCACCCAGCTCGCGTCCCGCCTGGACGGGGCGGGCACGGCGACCGCCTCGGTCGCGCGGGACGCGACCGCGCTCGCCTGACCCCGGAACCGATGCCGTCGCTGTGTGCCCGCTGTGTTCGTGGTCTTCCACGATGGCCCGGTCATCCGGCCGCCGGGCATCGTGGGAGCCGCGCCTGTCTCTTATACAC
>KL569428.1:29664-31445 GCA_000715685.1 Streptomyces lilacinus | reverse complement strand
AGATGTGTATAAGAGACAGGGGCAGTACCGGCAGGGCCCACCGCACCGACCGTGGTGCGGGTGCGGGGCCCGGCGTTTGCTCACCGGACACATGCGAGCCGCCGAGCGCTCGCGGGAGAGGGGTAACCATCATGAGGCCGACCGTGCGCAGATCCGTCCGGCACTCCGTGGCCACGCTGTTCGCCGCCGCGGGCATCACCGCCGGACTCGCCCTGCCCGCCACCGCCGCCGGGGCGAGCACGGCCGCTCCGGCCCCGAGCGCGACGCAGCAGGCACAGCCGAAGGCGGCTTCGGCCCACCAGTTGGCAGGGCTGGCTCAGAACGAGCTGTGGAAGCTGCGCAAGAAGGGCGACAAGTACGAGATCGCCAACTCCCACAGCGACATGTGCCTGAAGGTGAAGGGCGGATCGACCGACAACGGCGCACCGATCGTCCAGGGCGAATGCGGCACGGCCGCCGAGAAGCTGTGGAAGGCCGAGGTGATGGACGGCGGGACGTACATCCAGCTCCGCAACGCCTACTCCAACAAGTGCCTGAGCATTGACGGCGGCAGGGCGACCAAGGGCGCCAAGATCGTCCAGTGGGACTGCTACGGCGGCGGCAACCAGAAGTGGTGGGACACCGACGGCATCACCGCCGACCAGGGCTGGTGGATCAGCGCCAACACGCCCAGCGGCGCCCCGACCTGGATGTGCCTCGACATGCCGGGAGCGAGCACCACCCCCGGCACGCAGGCCGCTATGTGGGAATGTGTCAGCTAAAGCCCGTTTCGCGACTCGCCCGATGTCCAACCTTGTCCTAGGAGAGCCATGCGTATCCGCACCGTCCTGCCTGCCGCGCTTCTCGCCGTCTCGGGCCTCCTCGTCGGCGCCACCAGCGCCCCGGCGCTGGCGGCGGGAAAGGTGAAGTACCCCGCCTATCAGTGTTTCAAGACCGCGGACCGTGACCAGTACTGCAGCGGCGGCAAGGTCAAGAACCACGCGGAGGGCGCCCTGTGGATCAAGACCTGCCCGTCCGAGGTCCAGAAGGCGATCAAGGGGCAGCCGTACATCCTCGACAGCCGTCCGGCTGACGCCAAGGGCTGCCCGACCGCATAGGCGGCGACACCCCGCAGACCGCCGCCTCGTAGGAGGCGGCGGTCTCGTCGTATCGGGCCTTGATGGTCGGAGGGACTCGTCAGCCGCCCGAGCGCCCGCGCGTGGTCAGTCGCTCACGCCACCACTCCACCGTGGCCTCGACCTGCGCGTCGACGGGGGTGGCGCGTACCGCGAACGCGGCTTCGTAAGCGCTTGAATCGACGACAAACGGACGGTCGAACTGGTAGCGGATCTCCTTCAGTTCGCGGATCAGCGGGGAGAAGACCGACACGACACCCAGCACGGCCGGCGACAGCCCGCGCACTGCGACCGGCCCCGTCCCCGACTGGGCGGCGAGGCGGTCGACCATCTCCCGGATCGACAGCGCGGGCGCCGTCGGGACGTGCCAGGCCCGTCCCCAGGCCCGCTCCTCGCCGGCGACCTCGACCAGGGCCCTGGCCACATCGGGGAGATAGCTCCAGCTGTGCGGGGCGTCCGGGTCCCCGAGCGCGGAGATCGCCTTGCCGCGCAGCAGTCGTGGCACGACCCGCGCGGCCAGGTGGCCGCCGTCGGTGACGCCGGGGCCGAAGAAGTCCGAGGCCCGCACCTCGACCGCCTTGATACGACCCTGCTCGTGCAGGTTCCGCGCCCGCTCCCACCCGGCGGCGCGCACCCGCCCCTTGGGGCCTGTCTCTTATACACATC
>KL569428.1:28095-29450 GCA_000715685.1 Streptomyces lilacinus | reverse complement strand
TCAGGGGACCGTCCACCGGACCGTAGCCGTAGAGGTTGCCCAGCATGACCAGGACGGCCCCGGTCGCCTCGGCCGCCGCGCAGAGCGACGAGGCCAGCGGCGGCCACTCACTCGCCCACCGGTGGTAGGGCGGTGCGGCGCAGCTGAAGATCGCGGCGGCGCCCTGAGACGCCTCGATCAGTCGCTCGCTGTCCGTCGCGTCCAACGCGACCTGCTCGATGCCGGGCTCCGGGCCGAAGGCGCTGCGGCCCGACCTGGTGACGACCCGTACCGAGTGCCCCTGCTCGACCAACAGCCGAGCGGTGGCCGCACCGGCGGGCCCGAATCCCACGACGACATAAAGACTCACGCGCGAACACTAGCGCGATTACCGCGTCAACCCTTC
The DNA here is from genome assembly GCA_000715685.1 of Streptomyces lilacinus. Lineage (GTDB taxonomy): Bacteria > Actinomycetota > Actinomycetes > Streptomycetales > Streptomycetaceae > Streptomyces > Streptomyces lilacinus. The sequence continues at coordinate 29,065 of KL569428.1, read as the reverse complement.
GCCCATCTACTCATAGCTGGACAGAAGATGACAGAACGTCGGGTCGGGCCTGTCCGGGACGTGTCCCGGACAGATTTCTTCGTGCCTCGGGGAGTCCCTTCCCACCAGCCTGGAGACATCAGTCCCCTTTCTTGGGGCGTGCGACACCACCACCTTGAGCCAGGAGGGAAGCATGCGTATGCCCGAACGATGTCGACCCACGGTGCCGGACGAGATCACCGGGCTCTGGCACGTGCCGGCCCTGCGACGCGGCGGCGAGGGCGGCCCCGACGGGCCGGCCCGACTCCGCGCGGGCCTGCGGGTCCTGCACCTCGGTGACATGTGGGTCGCGGCACTGGCGACGTGCCCGCAGATCGGCTTCGCCCGCACCGAACGGCTCATCCACCGGCACGACCCGCAGGCCTTCCACGTCCTGCTCATGCGAAGAGGTCAGGCCACCGTCAGCGTCGGACGGCACCACTCTCGGGTCGGAGCCGGGCACTTGGTGCTGGTGGACAGTTCCCGCCCCTACAGCGGACGGTTCGACAACCCGGCCGGGGTCCACTCCTTCTTGGTCGCCCAGTTCTCGCGCGCCGTACTGCGGCTGCCACCGCGCACCGTCCAACGCCTCCACGGCGTTCCCGTCCCCCTCGGGCCGGGCATGGGCGGCGCGCTGTCGCGCTGGCTGGCGGACATCGCCGGCCGTGCGAACGAGTTCGCGCAGGCCGACGGCCCCTTCCTCGCCGAGGTCACCACGAGCCTGGCCGCGTCGGTGCTCCGCGAGGCGGTCGGTCCCGCGGAGGGCCTGGGCCCCGAGGACCGCAGACGCGTGCTGCGAACGCGGGTCCGGCAGTTCATCCGGCACCACCTCGCCGATCCGCTCACCCCGGAGAGCATCGCCACGGCACACCAGTTGTCCCGCCGCGCCCTCTACACCCTCTTCGAGGAGGACGGCCAGACCGTGGCCGCCTTGATCCGACAGGAGCGGCTC
>KL569428.1:26858-27827 GCA_000715685.1 Streptomyces lilacinus | reverse complement strand
GGCTCGAGCGGTGCCGACGCGATCTCGCCGATCCGCGGCTGGCCGGGCAGCCGATCCACTCCATCGCCGCGCGCTGGGGGTTCTCGGACAAGGCGCACTTCAGCCGGGTGTTCCGGTCCGTGTACGGGACCCCACCGCGCGACTTCCGCCGGCGGGCGACGCCGCACGGATCGACAACCACCCCGCACCCGGGGGCAACGACAGCCCCGCGGCCGTCCAGCACTCTTGTTGCCGGGGGCACTGTTCCCGGCGAGGGGCCGTGAGCCCGTGCCCCGCCGTCCGCCGGGCGCGGCCGCGCCGCGGAGTGCGTACGGGCGCCCGCGCACGGCCACTGCGGGGACGGTTTTTCCCATCGACGGCAAGGGAGTGAGACATGCTCACAAGGCTTGAGGGGCTGGGCAGCAGGGTGCTGGACCTGCTGGTACCGCGCGTGGACGCGTCCGCCGCCGAAGCGGCCTGCTGGTGTCACGAGTGCGTGCAGGGCGGCTCCTCGTCCGGCTGCGCGTACACCGGCCACCGGTGGTACCGGAAGCAGCTCTGCGGCGGCGGCACCTGGATCTTCGATCGCTGCGCGAACTGCAGCCCGGGCTCCGGCTACTGCTACTGACGGCCGTTCACCCCGTCGCTACCGCCGTGCGGTGGGTGGTCACCCGTCGAACGGCTCCCTCCCGCCCCTACGCGCCCGGAGGCAGATCGATGGAGTACCTGGTCGCGGGGGCCCGCGGACTGCTGGGGCTGGTGTTCCTGGTGTCCGTCGCCGGCAAACTCGTCGGACGCTCCGTGTTCACCGCCTTCGTCGGGTCCGTCCGGTCCCTGGGCGTGGTGCCCGCCGCCCTCGTCCGTCCGGTGGCCCGCACGGTGATCGCCGGGGAGGCAGCCGTGTGCGTCCTGATGACGGGGCCGGTGCGGGGTGCCGCGACGACGGGGTTCCTCGTGGCCGCCGCCCTGCTGGCGGCCTTCACCGCCGGC
>KL569428.1:24213-26652 GCA_000715685.1 Streptomyces lilacinus | reverse complement strand
GGCGGCCGTACGTCGGGGAACCGCAGCCCCCTGCCGCTGCTTCGGCCCTTCGACGACACCGCTCGGCACCCCGCACATCGTGCGCAACGTCGTGCTCTGCGCCGTCGCCGTCGCCGGTGCGCTCGCCGCACCGGGGGCCGCCGACGCCCGGCCGGGCGGTGCGGGGGTGGTGGCCGGGGTCGCCGGGCTGTTCGCCGGCGCCGTGGTCGCCCAGCTCGACCACCTGCTCGCCCTCTTCCGTCCGCTGCCCGCCTCCGTACGTGCCGGCGCGACCGACCCCGGCCACCGGTCGGCCTGAGCGGTCGGCACGACCAACCCGTACGACGTCAAGCAGCAAGGAGCCCTCATGCCCGTCCTGATGGCCGTCGTGGCCCTCCTCGGAACGCTCTGCACGCTGAACCTGGTCCTCACCCTCGGCGTCGTCAAACGGCTGCGGGAGCACACGGAGATGCTCGGCGCCATGCAGGAATATCCGGTCCGCCTCGACGTGGGTGAGGAGGTCGGCGAGTTCGCCACGTCGACCACCCTCGGGGAGCCCCTGGTGCGCGACCTGCTGTCCGGGCCGGCCCTCTTCGGGTTCTTCTCCCCGACCTGCGAGCCCTGCCGGGACAAACTCCCCCGCTTCGTCGAGTACGCGCGGCGGGAGCCCGGCGGCCGCTCCTCGGTGATCGCGACCGTCGTGGGGGCCGCCGACGCGGCCGCCGAGTTCGTGGCCGAGCTGAGCGAGGTCGCGCAGGTCGTGGTCGAGGGCTCCGGCGGCACCATGGCCACCGCATTGGGGATCCGGGCCTACCCGAGCGTCCTGCGCGCCGAGCGCGAGATCGACGGCCGGCTCGTCGTCGTGGACAACGACGTGGCGCTCAGCCGCCCGACCAGCCTGACCGCGTGACCGGGGCCCCGTTCCGTGTGCGCGGCTCGAGACGGAGGGAGGAGGTCTCCGGCCGGGCGCGGAAGGCGGCCCGCCGGGCGGGCCTCGCCCGCCTCCCACGGCACGCGGCGGCGGCGATCGCCCTGGCGGCACGGGCGGCCCCGGCGGTCTTCGCCGGCCATGTGCTGCTGACGCTCGCGACGGGTGCGCTCCCCGTGGCGGCGGCCTGGCTGACCAAGCTCGCCCTGGACCGCCTGACGGACAGCGGTACCTCGACGGCCGCGCTCGTCGGCCTGGCGGCCGGCCTCGCCGGCGTCGGGGTGGTGACCGCGGTGACCACGCACACGAACCAGTACCTGCGCTCGCAACTGGAGCGCGCCATCGGTCTGCTGACACAGGACCGGCTGTTCACCGCCGTCAACGGGTTCGTGGGCCTGGAGCGGTTCGAGAGCCCCTCCTTCCTCGACCGGCTGCGGTTGGCGCAGCAGGCGAGCGCCGTCGGCCCCGGCCAGGTGGTCAACGGGATCCTGGGACTGGCCCAGGCCGCGATCACGGTCACCGGCTTCCTGGGCTCCCTCTTCGTCCTCAGCCCCGCCATGACCGTGCTGGTGCTGGCGGCCGGCGTGCCCGCGCTCGTCGCCGAACTGGTCCTGTCCCGGCAACGGGCCCGCCTGCACTGGGACCTCGGGCCCACGGAACGGCGCGAGATCTTCTACAGCCAGTTGCTGTCGACGGTCGAAGCCGCCAAGGAGGTAAGACTGTTCGGCATCGGTGCCTTCCTCCAGGGCCGGATGCTCACCGACCGGCGTACGGCCAACGCCGCCAGGGCGCTGCTGGACCGGCGGGACGCGCTCGTCCAGTCGGGGCTGGCGCTGCTCGCCGCGCTGGTCTCCGGCGGCGGAGTGGTGTGGGCCGTCGTGGCGGCGCGGTCCGGTCACCTCTCGGTGGGCGACATCGCGATCTTCATCGCGGCGGTGGCGGGCGTACAGGGCTCGCTCACCGCCGTCGCGGGGCACGTCGCGGGCTCCCACGAGGCGCTGATGCTGTTCGAGCACTACCTGGACCTCGTCCACTGCCCGCCGGATCTGCCGGTCGCCGCCGACCCCGCCCCGCTGCCGGCGCTGCGGGAGGGCGTCGAGTTCCGGGACGTGTGGTTCCGGTACTCCGACGAGCACCCGTGGGTGCTGCGCGGGGTCAGCTTCCGTCTGCGGCACGGGGAGGCGCTGGCGCTCGTGGGGCTGAACGGTTCGGGCAAGTCCACCCTGGTGAAGCTGCTGTGCCGGTTCTACGACCCGACGCACGGCGCGATCCTCTGGGACGGCGTCGACCTGCGGAACGTCGACCCGGCCCGGTTGCGTACGCGGATAGGGGCGGCGTTCCAGGACTACATGGCGTACGACATGACGGCGGCGGAGAACATCGGACTCGGCGATCTGGACGCCTTCGACGACACGGAACGGATCCGGACGGCGGCGGAGCGCGCGGGCATCCACCGCAAGCTGTCCACCCTGCCCCGACGGTACGACACGCTCCTGTCCCGCCGCTTCCCCACGATCTGTCTCTTATACACA
>KL569428.1:18575-23942 GCA_000715685.1 Streptomyces lilacinus | reverse complement strand
GTGTATAAGAGACAGGCAGCGACTCGCGCTGGCCCGCGCGTTCCTGCGGGACGAGCGGGACCTGATGGTCCTCGACGAGCCGGCCTCCGGGCTCGACGCGCAGGCGGAGGCGGAGATCCAGGAGGCGCTGCGCACGCACCGGCGCGGCCGGACCAGCCTGTTGATCTCCCATCGGCTCGGCTCGGTCCGGGAGGCCGACGTGATCGTGGTGCTGGCGGCGGGGCAGGTCGTCGAACGGGGCGGCCACGCGGCTCTCATGGCGGCGAACGGAGAGTACGCGCGGCTGTTCGCCCTCCAGGCGTCCGGCTACCGGGCGGAGGACAGCCGGCCCGGCGTCGAGGAAGCGGCCCGCCGGTGACCCGCCGAGGGCACTGGGCCGTGTCCGCCACCGCGCTCGGCCTGGCGGGCGTCGCCGTGCTGCTGCGGTACAGGGTGGTCCGGGTGACCGTGCGCGGCAGCAGCATGGCGCCGGTGTACGAGGACGGTGCCCGGGTCCTCGTACACCGCGGAGGCCGCATCGCGGTGGGGCGGGTGGTCGTGCTGGAACGCCCCGCGCGAGGCGTGACCTGGCCCCTGCCGTCGGTGGACCGCGCGACCTCCTCCCGCACGGTGGCGGCCCGGCAGTGGATCATCAAGCGCGTGGCGGCGGTCCCCGGCGACCCGGCCCCGCTGGACCGCATGCCGGCCCTGGACCGTACGGCGGGGCCCCTCGTACCGCCCGGCCGACTCGTCCTTCTCGGCGACAATCCGCTGAACAGTTACGACTCGCGCCAGGCGGGCTACTTCCCCGTGGAACGGGTGCTGGGCACGGTCGTCGGGCGCTGAGAGCGATGAAGGGAAAGGGGAGGACCCACCCTTTCCATGATCAACATATAGCGGACCCGGGGGCTTGCGGCAAGACCCGGGTAGTACCGCAGAATCGCCGGCCGGAGCCGGAACTCGAGGAAATGAGAGTCGCGAAGTGCGTGTGTTGTTGTCGACGTATGGGTCGCGCGGGGACGTCGAACCGTTGGTGGGACTCGCGGTGCGGTTGCGGGAACTCGGCGCGGAGGTGCGGGTGTGCGCGCCGCCGGACGAGGACTTCGCGCAGCGGTTGGCCGGTGTCGGCGTACCGCTGGTGCCGGTCGGCCCGTCGGCGCGCGCGCTGACGACGGGGGCGCCGCCGCCGTCGGCGGCGAACCTGCCCCAGCGGGCGGCCGAGTTGATCGCCGGCCAGTTCGACGCGGTCACCGCGGCGGCCGAGGGATGCGACGTGTTGGTGGCGACCGGCATGATGCCGGCCGCGGCCGGCGCGCGGTCGGTGGCCGAGAAGCTGGGCATCCCCTCCGTGTCCGTGACCTTCCAGCAGCTCACCCTGCCGTCGCCGTATCACCAGCCACTGGCGTATCCGGGCCGGCCGTTCCCGCCGGAGGTGACCGACAACCGGGTGCTGTGGGACCTGGACGCCCAGAGCATCAACGCGCTGTTCGGTGAGGCGCTCAACACCAACCGGGCATCGATCGGCCTGCCCCCGGTGGACGACGTCCGCGACTACGTCATCGGCGACCGGCCGTGGCTGGCGACGGACCCGGTCCTGGACCCGTGGCAGGAGCCGGCGGACCTCGACGTCGTCCAGACCGGCGCGTGGATCCTGCCGGACGAGCGCCCGCTGCCGGCCGAGTTGGTGGCGTTCCTGGACGCCGGCGCACCACCGGTGTACGTGGGCTTCGGCAGCATGTCCATGCGCGCGTCGACCGACGCCGCCCAGGTGGCCGTCGAGGCGATCCGCGCGCAGGGCCGCCGGGCGCTCGTCGGGCGCGGCTGGGCGGAGCTGACCCCGATCGACGACCGGGACGACTGCTTCGTCGTCGGCGAGGTCAACCAGCAGGCTCTGTTCGGCCGGGTGGCCGCCGTCGTGCACCACGGCGGCGCGGGTACGACGACGACGGCCGCCCGGGCCGGCGCGCCCCAGGTGGTGGTCCCCCAGGCGGCGGACCAGCCGTACTGGGCGGGCCGGGTGGCCGACCTGGGCATCGGCACGGCACACGACGGTCCGACGCCGACCTTCGCGTCCCTGTCGGCCGCGCTCGGGACGGCCCTGACCCACGAGACCCGCGCACGAGCGACCGCCGTGGCCGGCACGATCCGCACCGACGGGGCGACGGTGGCCGCGAAGCTGCTGCTCGACACGATCGGCCGGGAAAGGCCGCCCGTTCCTTCCTCGCCACCCTCCGTCGGATGAGCACTTATTCGTCTCATAATTCAAATAAGGCCGCTCGCGCGGAAAACTCGGCCGAGCGATGAATTACGCATGGAATCTCATCCCGCATTCCTCTGGACTGCCTAAATAAGGCTTCTTAGTCTGAGCTGAGGAGTCGTGCCCAAACACGCATTCTCCGAGGAGGCTCAGATGGCCACACTCTTTCTGTACACGCTCATGTGCCAAGCGACACAGGACAGCACCGGAGAAGACGAGGCGTACATCAACTTCAATGGTCAGCGGGTCTTCGGGCCCACGAACATCAATGACGCGCAGTCACGGGAGATCGGGGTATTCCGGCGTTTCGAGGGGCAGGCGACTGTCGACCTCTTCGATGAGGACTCGCCCGACGCCGACGACTTCCTCGGCAATCTCATCGTCAGTCAGGGCGAAGCCGGCCAAGGGGTGAAGATCGCGACCTTCACCGGCTCGGGAGCCCACTACACCATGTCCTACGAAGTCAAGAGTTGAGGCCGCCGCAAGAACGGCCGACACCATGAGGCGGAGCGGGCCCGGTGGCGGGGCGTGACGGGCGAGTTGGGCCTTGTCCGTACCGTGTGGGCATGGAGTTCTTCTGCTACCACCGCGATCGGCCCGACTCCGTGGCGCTGCGCCAGGAGCTGCTGGAAGAGCACTGGTCCTACATGGACCGGCACGCGAAGGAGATGATCGCCCGCGGCCCGACCCTCACCAGCGAGGGGGACATACCCACCGGCAGTGTGCACATCGTCGACCTGCCGGATCCCGCCGCCGCCCGCGCGTTCGCCTTTGACGAGCCCGGCTACCAGGCCGGCGTGTACCGGGACGTGCTGCTGCGCCGGTGGCGCAACATGCTGGGGCGCACCATGTGGGATTTCCCCGGCGGCCGGACCGGCGGCAATCGATACCTGGCGCTCGGCCTCGGCACGGGGCGGGGCACCGACCTCGCCGTGCCGCCCGACCGGGACGAGCTGATCGCGTACGGGCCGCTGCTGTCCGACGACGGCACGACCTGGCTGGGTACGGCGGCGCTGGTCAGGGCACCGAACCCGGACGCGGCGCGCGCTGTCCTGACCTCGGGCCCGTATGCCGACATCGAGGTCCACCACTGGCAGTTCGGCGGACGGCCGTCATGAACTGTTGAGCGCCGACGGTCGTGCGGGCATCAGGGGTTGCTGCACTGATGAGTGCAACCGCTGCACGAATCGGTTGAGTTGATGCACTCCCGAGTGTAATCTCTGGTTGCCGCACGCCAACGCGCGTGCCCCTGAGAGCACTTCGGTTCCAGCCGCACCGGCTGGCAAGGAAGGAGCATCCCTCATGTCCGGCCGAGTACCGGCAGCATCCGGCGGCCTGCCCGACAAGCGCCGGGCGATCTCCGAGGCCGCACGCCGAGTGTTCGGGCGTGAGGGATACGCCCGCGCCAGCCTTGACGTGATCGCCGACGAAGCGCGGGTCGCCAAGCGCACGATCTACAACCACTACACCGACAAGGAGCATTTGTTCCTGTCGGTCGCCGTGGAGGGTGCCGACGCGGTCACCGAAGCCGTGCGCGTCCTGATGGAGCGGCATTTGCGGAAGATCGTCGATCTGGAGGAGGACCTGACCGCCTTCTGTCTGGACCGGGCGAGGGCGGTGACCGAGTTCCCCGAGCACTTCGCGCTCGTCCGCACGATCCACGCGGAGGTGACGCGACTGCCCGCCCCCGTCCTGGAGACGTGGATGGCCCACGGCCCGCCCTCCGCCCACCAGCGGCTCGCTCCCTATCTGCAGAAGATCGCCGACCGACAGCTGTTGAGGTTCGACGACGCGGAGAAGGCCGCGAACCGGCTCAACACCCTCACCATGAACGACGTGTTGATCCGCTCCTTCTACGGAGCCGTGCCCCTGCCCGAATCCGTGGTCGAGGAAATCATCACCGAAGGCGTCCAGGCGTTCCTGCGCCTGTATGCCCCATTACCCGATACCCATGACGAACAGGTCTGAGAAATACGATGTCTTTCCTGTCCCCCGATTACCCCGAGATCATCTACCCCCGCGACGAGGGGGAGGTCTCCGCCTCCTTCCGACCGGCCGGCACCCCGCCGGACCACACGGCGCCCAATGGGAACACCTTCCACTACCTGTCCACCCGGCTGTCCACCGACGGGCTCTTCGGCCTCTACCAGAACCGCATGGGGCCGGCTGTCGGAGGGACCAGCCCGCACTTCCACAAGACGATGTCGGAAGCCTTCTACGTCCTGTCCGGCGAAATCCACGTCTTCGACGGTGAGCGCTGGTTCGACGCGACGCGGGGCGACTACCTCTACATCCCGCCGGGCGGCGTCCACTCGTTCGGAAACATCTCCGGCGAACCGACCGAGTTCCTCATGCTGTTCGCGCCCGGAGGAGCCCGCGAGGGCTACTTCGAGGGCCTGGAGCACGTGGCGGGGATGACCGAGGAGGAGCGGGCCGACTTCTTCCTCCGCCATGACAGCTTCTTCGCCGACATGACGAAGGGTCCGGCGGCGGATTCCTGGGAGGACAGGGCCGCGCTGCGCAAGTCCTTCAAGACCCGCTGAAGCGACCGGCCCGCCCCCCCGTGGAATCGAGAGGCTCCAGGATGTTCGCGGTGATCTACCGGTGGCGGCTACGGCCCGGCAAGACGGAGCAGTTCGTCCAGGGATGGCACCGGGTGACGGCAGCGATCCACGCGCAGTGCGGCAGCTACGGCTCGAGGCTGCACCAGGCGGACGACGGTACGTGGGTCGCCTACGCCCGCTGGCCCGACGCGCAAACCCGTGACCGGTGCGTCGCCGCCGATCCCGAGGGGACGGCCATGATGCGGGAGGCGATCGAGGAGCGCTTTCCGGAGACCCGGATGCAGATCGTCGACGACATGCTCGCCGAGCCGCATCGGTAGCCGGGCCTCCCCCACCGCCTTCCCCGCCCCCGGCGCCCTGCGTGCGCCGGGGGCGGGTGGTCGGACCCGGGCCGGGCCGGGTCAGGACAGCTGCAGGACGGCGGTCACCAGGGCTCCGTCGGCGTCGCGGGCGCGCAGCAGGGCGTAGTGACCGTTGATGTCCGTGACGCTCTCCGGCCGGAGGCCGTCGGGGAGGTCGACGAGCTCGTCGAGCCGGTGCACACCGCCGTGCGGGTCCCACACGGCG
>KL569428.1:17316-18311 GCA_000715685.1 Streptomyces lilacinus | reverse complement strand
CCGTGTTCACCGCGCCGACGATCCAGCCGTGATCGTCGACGGCGGTGGCCGTCCCCCCGAACCCCAGGTCGGGCAGCTCCTCCGGGGCGCCGGGGGCGGTCCAACGGGTGGGCGTGGACGTACGGCCGTCGGCCCGTTCCTGCCCGCCGACGACGACTTCGTCGTTGTTGACGCCGCTCGCCCAGGTGTGTCCCTTGTGCCCGGGCGACGGCGCGTAGGTGTCCGTCCGGCCCTCGGGACGCCAGGCGACGGCGGCGTTCCCGCTCTGTCCGACGATCAGTCCGTGGTCGTTGAGTACGAAGGCGGGGCCGCTCCCACCGTGCTCGGCGAGCCGCTGGAAACCGGTGTCCGGCCGCCAGCGGTAGGTGGAGGAGGCGACGCGCGGGTGTCCACCGGGCCAACTGATGAAGTGGTGGGAGGCCCGCAGCACCACGGTCCCGTCCTCGCCCATCCGCGCGTTGTCGACCCAGTGCTCGCCGTCGGGGAGACCGGGCACGGTGCCCGAGCCCTCGGCGTCCCACAGGACCAGGCCCTTGGCGTAGGCCTCGCCCACGACGCGGCCGTCGTCGGTGACGTCGTGGGCGAAGGCGGCAGACACGCCCTCCAGGACCCGGCGCTGCCCGGTGACCGGGTTCCAGACCGCAGCCTTGCCGGCTTCCGTGCGGAAGGCGACTTCCCCGTGCTTGTTCAGGGTGCTGCCCGCCCCGTTGGTCCCCAGGATGCCGACCACCCGGGCACGGACCGGTCGGGTCGGCGGATCCGCGGGCCGGGCCCCGGCCGACGTCACCGTATCGGCCGGCGCGACGGCCTGTGCGGTGCCCGTTCCCTGACACAGCAACCCCAGCGCCACAGCCGCGGCAACGGCGACGGCACGGGTACGGCGTCTCGTACGGCGTCTGGTACGGCTTGCAGTCATGCGTCCCCCTCTGCACAGTGCCGGAAGAGCTTGCCATGGTGGCCGCCCCCGGCAGCGCACACCGCGGGAACGGTCCACG
>KL569428.1:7045-16981 GCA_000715685.1 Streptomyces lilacinus | reverse complement strand
CGCCGCTTGCACGGCGTCGGGCAACCGGACGGTGTCAGGCACCGGCCGCTGAGCCGAATGACGGACACCGGCCGCGTGGACGTCCTCCGGGGGCCGGCCCGGACTGCCAATGATCAGGGCCGAGCAAGGCGAGGCCAGGGCGGCGTGGGAGGCGGTGGACGGCATGCCGAGGCGGTGGTGCGGCCCTGCGGCCGCCGCAGTGGTCATCCTCGTCGGCCTCTTCGGCACGAGCGGTTGCGCAACGCTGAACGAGCGCCGCGACGACGCCCTCAGGGCGGTCACCCGGGTTCGAGCAGGCGCTGGCGGAGGGCAAGCCCGAGACGCTGTGCGCCGCGCTCGCGCCCGGGACCCGGCAGGAAGTGGAGCAGACGGCCTGCACCCCGAGGAAGGAAGGGGCAGGCGCATCAGCAGGCCAGAGCAGTGACAGGGACGCCCGCACCGGGGGCAGGACTGGTCGCCGGTCGTCGTGGCCTGCAGCCAGTAGTCGTGGAGGACGGTGACCGGCTGCCAGCCGAGGGCCTTGAGCAGGCCTTCGCTGCGACCCTGCTGGCCGTGCAGCCAGGAAATCGTGTACGCCTCGGCGCACCGCTCTCGCAGCCACTCGGTGCGGTGTGCGGTAAGGGCACTGCCAAGGCCACGTCCGCGCATCGGCGCGGTCACGGCCAAGGAGTTCAGCCGGCCGATCCGGCGGCCGCCGGCTGAGGGCGGAGCGGCGGGGAGGGTGCCGGACGGCATGGGGCCGATGAAGTCGCGGTAGCCGTCGTCGTCCAACACACGGGCGGTCGCCATGCCCACTAGGACGGGAGGCTTTCCTGCGTATGCGGTCAGGAAGAGCAGGGCCCCGTCGCGGAGGTCCTCAAGGACTTGTTCGACGGTAAACATGCCACGCCCCAAGAGGGCTTCGGTCAGGCTGCCGGCGTCCGCCACGGCTTGCCGGTCGTGTGGGCCGAGTTCAGTGATGTCCCAAGTGGTCATACCGTCACGGTCTCGCGGATGCCCGGCGATGTTCGCCGGTAACACGCTCAGCTGCGTGTCGGGTGGCGAGCCCGCCACAACGCCGCCGCCTTCGCCGACCACCGGAACTGCTGCACCGCCGCCGTACCGAACGGGGCGTACGGCCTACAGGAGGGCGTACGAACTGGCCTGGTCGTTCATGGCGTCCCCCACAAAGGGCGTGGAGTCGCGGTACTCCTGGTGCGTGCCGGCCTGGTGGGGGGCGGCCCAGAGTTCGATCCAGCAGGCGACGGGGACCACCGAGCTGATCCTGTCCGCCCATTCGGTGAACTCGCCGGAGGAGTCACGGCCGTTGCCATTCTTGCATGCGTTGCCGTTGAGAATGATAAGGGCATTCCCGGCCAGTTGAAGGTTGTACTGTCGCCTCGCGGGCCGACCGCTCGTCACCGCGCGCCGATCAGCCACTCATCACCGTCGGTCAGTGCGGGCGCGTACGGCACGCTCTCCGGTTCGGCCCGCAGGATCGTCTGCTGAAGCCGCCGCAGTCCGCCAGAGGGCTCCAGGCCGAGTTCGCGTATCAGGGCGCGGCGCAGGCGCTGGTAGACCTCCAGGGCCTCGGTGCGCCGACCGGAGCGGTGCAGCGCCACCATGAACTGGCCGTGCAGGGTCTCGTGGGTGGGGTATCGGCTGACCAACACGGTCAGTTCGCCGAGCAACTCGCGGTGCCGCCCCAGTCGAAGGTCGGCCTCGATGCGCTGGTCGAGGGCGCACAGCCGGGTCTCCTCCAGCCTTCGGGTCTCCACGGCGAGCTGCGCCCCGGTCTGGACGTCGGCGAGCGCGACGCCGTTCCACAGCGAGAGTGCCTTCTCCAACTGCCGTGCGGCGCCAGGAAGGTCGTTCGCGGCCATGGCCCGATAGCCCATGCCCGCGAGTCGCTCGAAGTCCCGGACATCGCTGCTGCCGCCGGAGCTGTTCAGCAGGTAGCCGCCGGGCATGGTGACGAGCACGTCCTTGGCGGTACGGGGCTGGGCGCCCTCGGGGTCGCTCGCCAGGGCGGCGGTGATCAACTCGCGCAGCTGCAATACGTACTTCTGCAACGTGGCGCGCGCACTGCGAGGCGGCTCCTGCCCCCAGAGCTCTTCGGTCAGCGCCGCCACGGACACGGTCTGGTCGGCGCGCAGGGCCAGCAACGCCAGCACCTGTCGCGGCTTGGGCGCCGACGGTGTGATCGAGACTCCGTTTTCCCGGACAGTCAGTCCGCCCAGCACAGAGATGTCCATAGCGCTCCCCCTACGCACGCAAGAGCGAGCAGGCTCCCCCGGCCCCAAGCAGGTCGGTCGGCTCTTCGCGCATGAGTGCATGTTAAAAGCAGTGCGAACGATCTTGTCAAGAATAAACCGTTCACCCTGTTTTTATTTCAGTCAAGGAAGGGGCCGACCTCGCGCCTTTTATTTATTGCCAAATTGACCGAAAGCGTCCCATCGGGCATCCCGCCCGAGGGACGCCGGTCAGCCAGTGCGTCTTAAAACCATACGTTCAGTCTATTTCGGGGCAGCGCAGGCGGACGTGCCCTTGTCGGCCAGTCGCGGCAGCATCAGGTCCCAAAAACAAGTGATCTTCTGCTCGGAGAGCCACTCCGGGTCCCGGCAGCCGAGCACCTCGAACCCCACCGTCGCCGCTACGATCACCGGCGCCGCCTTCTCCGGCGACACACCCTCCGCGAGCCCGCCCTCCAGGCCCACCCGCACCAGCAGGTCCTCGATCCACTGCTGCCAGTGCCTCCGCAGCTCGACGCCGACCCCACCGAAGGGTTCGCCGGACAACTCGAATCCGGCTCGTACGACGATGTCGTCGGCCAGCAGGGCCATCAGGGCGTGCGTGGCGTCGACCAGCGCCCGCAGGCCGTCGTCGGCCGCTTCCGCCGTGGCCATCACCCGCAGCACGCGGGCCGCGGCCTCCTGCCCCACGGCGTCGGCCAGGCTCTCCTTGGTCCCGAAATGGAAGTGCAGGGCGCCGTTGCTGACCCCGGCCAGGCGGCTGATCCTGGAGAGCGACGTGGGCCCGAACCCTTCCTCCGCGAACGCCTCGGCCGCCGCGCGGATCAGGGCTTGCCGAGTGCGGGCGGCTCGCTCCTGCTTGACCATCACATATCTCCTGGCTGCGGGGTCGGTCGGCGCGGCCCCGGCGGCCGGCCCGTAGAGGATCAGCCGCTCCCTCCAGGCTCAAGATCAGCGGTACCGCTCGAGAAAAGTTGGCGTCCCCTTGGAGCGAGGGTTCATTGCGCAGGCGGACCCGCGGCATCTGCCCGTCACGCTGGAGGCCGTGCCGGACAGGGGTCGCGAGGTGGGGGTGGTAGGGGTTTGCGCCAGGGCGGGGGATGCGTAGCTTCCGGGGTGGCTCGTCGTGGTGCCGGTCCTCGAAGTCCCGCCGGCGCGACGTGGAGCCTGGTTGATTGCCCGGGCCGTGCCATCCCCCGTCGCGGCTCGGGCATTCCTGTCCCGATATCCGTGGGGGCTGAGGCAGGGCGAGGACATCACCGCATGAAAGCACTCGTACTCGCAGGCGGTAAGGGCAGCAGATTGCTGCCCATCACCCACACCGCCCCGAAACAACTGGTCCCGGTGGCGAACAAGCCCGTGCTCTTCTACGGCATCGAGTCGCTGGTCGCCGCCGGGATCACGGACATCGGCATCATCGTGGGCTACACGGCGGACGAGATCCGCGAAGCCGTCGGGGACGGGAGCGCCTTCGGTGCGGACGTCACGTACATCCAGCAGGACAAACCCCTCGGTCTGGCCCATGCGGTTCTGGTGGCCCGTGATTATCTGGGCGACGACGACTTCGTCATGTACCTGGGCGACAACTTCATCGTCGGCGGCATCGAGAAACTGGTGGAGGGCTTTCGCGAGGAGCGGCCCGATGCCGACCTGATGCTGACGCGGGTGGAGGACCCCCGTGCGTTCGGCGTGGCCGAGCTGGACGACGACGGGCGGGTCGTACGCATCGAGGAGAAGCCCGCGCATCCGGTCAGCGACCTGGCGGTGGCCGGGGTCTTCCTGTTCACGCCGGTGGTGCACGAGGCGGTCCGGGCCATCGGGCCGTCCGCACGCGGGGAACTGGAGATCACCGATGCCGTGCAGTGGCTCATCGAGCAAGGCCGCAAGGTGCGGTCCACGCTGATCACCGGCTACTGGAAGGACACCGGCAACGTGTCCGACATGCTGGAGGTCAACCGGTCGGTGCTGGAGGGCCTGGAGCCGTGCATCGACGGGAAGGTGGACGCGGACAGCGAGATCATCGGCCGGGTGCGGGTGGAGCGGGGCGCCAGCGTCTCGGGCTCCCGGATCGTCGGGCCGGTCGTGATCGGCGCGGGGACCTCCGTCACCAACTCCTATGTGGGGCCTTCGACTTCGGTTGCCGAGAACTGTGTGATCAGCGGCAGCGAGGTCGAGTTCTCGATCATTCTGGAGGGGGCCTCCATCGAGGGCGTGGGCCGGATCGAGGCCTCGCTGATCGGCAGGCAGAGTCAGGTGACCCATGCCGGGCGGACGCCCCGGGCCCACCGATTCGTCGTGGGCGACCACAGCAAGGTGCAGATCACGCCATGAGAATTCTCGTCACGGGCGGGGCCGGCTTCATCGGTTCGTGCTTCGTCCGCCTGCTGCTCGGCCCCGAGGCCCCGGTGCGGGTCACCGGCGTCACGGTGCTCGACTCCCTCACGTACGCCGGAAACCGGACCAATCTGGCACCGGTGGAGAACGATCCCCGGCTGATGTTCGTGCACGGGGACATCCGTGACGCGGCACTGGCCGGGGTCGCGGTGGCGGAAGCGGACGCTGTGGTGCACTTCGCCGCGGAGTCGCACGTGGACCGGTCCATCGAGGGGGCCGCCGACTTCGTCTCGACGAACGTGCTCGGCACCCAGACGCTGCTCGACGCGGCCCTGCGACACGGGGGCCGGACCTTCCTGCACGTGTCCACCGACGAGGTCTACGGGTCGGTGGCGGAGGGGTCCTGGACGGAGCGGCATCCGCTGGAGCCGAACTCCCCCTATTCCGCCTCCAAGGCGTCCTCCGACTTGATCGCGCTCGCCTATCACCGGACGCACGGGCTGGACGTACGGGTCACGCGGTGTTCGAACAATTACGGACCGTACCAGTTCCCGGAGAAGGTCATCCCGCTCTTCACCACCCGGCTGCTGGACGGGTACGACGTTCCGCTGTACGGGGACGGGCGCCACGTCCGGGACTGGCTGCACGTCGAGGACCACTGCCGGGCGCTGGCCGCCGTCCTGTGCGGCGGGCGCGCGGGCGAGGTCTACAACATCGGCGACGGAAACGAGTTGACCAACCGCGAGTTGACGGGGCGTCTCCTCGACGCCTGCGGCGCGAGCTGGGACCGGGTGGTCCACGTGGCCGACCGCAAGGGGCACGACCTGCGGTACTCCGTGGACTCCCGGAAGATCCGGGAGGAGCTGGGGTGGATGCCCCGGCACTCGCTGGACAGCGGGCTCGAGGAGACCGTGGCCTGGTACCGGGACAACCGGGCGTGGTGGGAGCCGTTGCGGGCGGCCACCGCATAGCGCCGCATCAGGCGACGTCGTGGAGATGCCGAGGGAACCGTACGGCGCCGGTCAGGCGACACCTGCGCCGAGCAAGTGGTCCGAGATCGTCTTGATGATCGCAGCACGGTGGTGCAGCAGGTAGAAGTGACCGCCGTCGAAGACGTGGAAGTCGAACGGCCCCTCCGTGTGGTCGCCCCAGGAGCGGGCCTCGTCCACCGTGACCTTGGGGTCGTTGTCGCCGACCAGGCCGATCACCGGGCAGCGCAGCTTCTCACCGGGCTCGTAGACGTACGTCTCCGCCGCCCGGTAGTCGGCGCGGATGGCGGGCAGCACCATCCGCAGGAGCTCCTCGTCACCGAGCACGTCGGAGTCGGTTCCGCTCAGGGCCTTGATTTCCGCGATGAGGCCGTCGTCACCGAGAAGGTGGACTGCCTCGTTCCGCGGCCGCGACGGGGCGCGGCGGCCCGAGGCGAACAGGGCCGCCGGAACGACACCGTGCCGGCTCTCCAGACGGCGGGCCACCTCGAAGGCGAGGGTGGCCCCCATGCTGTGGCCGAACAGGGCCAGGGGCTGGTCGGTCCAGGGCTCCAGCGCCTTGGTGACCTCCTCGGCCAGGGCCTGGATGCTGGTGATGCCGGGTTCCGTACGGCGGTCCTGGCGGCCGGGGTACTGGACGGCCAGCACGTCGACGGGGTGCGGGACCGCACTCGCCATCGGGTAGTAGAAGCTCGCGGATCCGCCCGCGTGCGGCAGACAGACAAGCCTGAGCTCACTGTCGTCGCGCGGATTGAACCGTCGTATCCACAGCTCGTTCTCCTCATTCTTGCCGGTCACGACAAGGGCCGTTCCTTCCTCGAAGCCGCCCCTTTTCAGGCGAGTGCACTGGGGCGACGATAGGCGCGCACCGGGGTCTCTCCCACCCCTAGTCGCCCCTTGACTCCCCTGCCGCACAAGGGTGGTTGAGGGGTTGGGCCGGGCTTTCTGGGGCGTACGGGGGAGGGAGTAGGGGCTCCTTGTGCGGCGGGTCCGCTCTACGGTCGGGCGGATGCATGCCGAGCCGTACGCCGCTGCTCCCGCACCGGCGCCCCCTCCGGAGGTCACCCCGTGAAAGAGATTCTGGATGCGATCCGGTCGGCGGACGCCACGTCCGCGGACTTCGCCGCCCTGGCGCTGCCCGAGTCCTACCGTGCCGTGACGGTGCACAAGGACGAGTCCGCCATGTTCGAGGGCCTCGCCACCTGGGACAAGGACCCGCGCAAGTCCCTGCACGTCGAGGAGGTGCCGCTGCCCGAACTGGGGCCCGGTGAGGCGCTCGTCGCGGTCATGGCCAGTTCGGTCAACTACAACTCCGTATGGAGTTCGATCTTCGAACCGCTCCCGACGTTCGGATTCCTGGAGCGGTACGGAAGGTTGTCGCCGCTCACCAAGCGGCACGACCTGCCGTACCACGTCATCGGCTCCGACCTGGCGGGCGTCGTGCTGCGCACCGGGCCCGGCGTGAACGCCTGGCAGGCGGGCGACGAGGTCGTCGCGCACTGCCTCTCGGTCGAGCTGGAGTCCTCGGACGGGCACAACGACACGATGCTCGACCCGGAGCAGCGCATCTGGGGCTTCGAGACGAACTTCGGCGGGCTCGCGGAGATCGCACTGGTCAAGTCCAACCAGCTCATGCCGAAGCCGGACCACTTGAGCTGGGAGGAGGCGGCCGCGCCCGGGCTGGTCAACTCGACCGCGTACCGGCAGCTGGTCTCCCGCAACGGTGCCGGCATGAAGCAGGGCGACAACGTGCTGATCTGGGGTGCGAGCGGTGGACTGGGCTCGTACGCGACACAGTTGGCGCTCGCGGGCGGAGCGAACCCGGTCTGTGTCGTCTCCAGCGAGCGGAAGGCCGACATCTGCCGGGCCATGGGCGCCGAGGCGATCATCGATCGGAACGCCGAGGGCTACGCGTTCTGGAAGGACGAGGACACGCAGGACCCGCGGGAGTGGAAGCGGTTCGGCAAGCGCATCCGCGAGCTGACCGGCGGCGAGGACGTCGACATCGTCTTCGAGCACCCGGGCCGCGAGACCTTCGGCGCGAGCGTGTACGTGACCCGCAAGGGCGGGACGATCGTCACCTGCGCGTCGACGTCCGGGTACAAGCACGAGTACGACAACCGCTACCTGTGGATGTCCCTCAAGAAGATCGTGGGCTCGCACTTCGCCAACTACCGCGAGGCCTGGGAGGCCAACCGCCTGGTCGTCAAGGGCAGGATCCACCCGACGCTCTCGCGGACGTACCGCCTGGAGGAGACCGGGCAGGCGGCGTACGACGTCCACCGCAACCTGCACCAGGGCAAGGTGGGGGTGCTGTGCCTGGCCCCCGAGGAGGGGCTCGGGATCCGGGACCCGGAGTTCCGCGAGAAGCACGTGGCGGCGATCAACCGCTTCCGGCTGCCGCAGGAGGACTGAGCCGCACGAGCGAGTGGCCGACCCCCCGTGGGGGGCCGGCCACTCGTCCGGTGTGGAGCGGTCCGTCAGACCGCTCCGGTCCGACTCAGCAGGTGAGTGCGGATCAGATGTACACCGGGACCGAACCGCTGACCGGGCCGAGCGGGGTCTGGACGGTGTACTTGATGGTGGCCGGGCCGCCGGTGAAGGGGCCGCCCGTCCAGGTGCCGTTGACGCTGCCGATGGCGCCGCCCTTGAGGGTGATCTTGCCGGAACCGTAGCCGTTGGAGCCGAAGGTGCCGGAGAAGGTGGCGCCGAAGGAGCCGAACGGGGTGGAGACCGTGCAGCTGCCGTTGACCGTGTTGCCCGAGGTCGAGGCGTTGCAGGGGGTGGCGGCGGCCGCCGCCTGCGGAGCCTGCGCGGGGGCGGCGAACGCCGGGCCGGCCAGCATGGCGGCGGCGGCAGCGGCGCCGACACCGGCGAGGGCGACGCGGGAAGCGATCTTCATTATGGATCCTCCGTTGCATTTCGCAGCGAATTCGCTGCGCCTTTCGCTTGCATGGGCAACTTTCGTCGAGCGGCGGGTTGTTGACCACCCCTGTTCAAGGAATCCGTACCCCTATTGACACTAGGGGGCGGGAAATAGAAAAACCGGCCCGATGTAGCGTGAATCCATCACCAATGAATTCCCGCCACATCGGGCCGGTTCACAAGGGGTAATTCCTACCTGTACAGCCGAATGGGGAGCTCCTTCAGGGTGCGCAGGTTGAAGTGCGGGTGGTAGAGGGGGGTGTCGGTGGCCAGTTCTATGCGGCTGTAGCGCTTCAGCAGCTCGGAGAAGAGCACGCCGACCTCCAGCAGGGCCAGGTGCTTGCCCATGCACTGGTGCGGGCCGGCGCTGAAGGCGAGGGACTTGACCCCGCGGCGGCCGAGGTCGAGCCGGTCGGGGTCGGGGTAGCGCTCCGGGTCCCGGCCGGTGGACTCGAAGGCGACGAACGCGGCGTCGCCGGCCGGGATGACCTTGTCGCCGAACTTCATGTCCTCGGTGAGGATCCGGGCCACGTAGCGGGCGGACGGGTGGAAGCGGGAGAGCTCCTCGACGGCCGTGGGCATGAGGGAGGGATCGTCGCGCAGGGCCTGCAGCGCCTCCGGGCGCTGGAGGAGGGCCAGCAGTCCGTTGCCGATGAGGTTGGAGGTGGTCTCGTACCCGGCGTTGTAGAGAAGTGCGGCATTCGCGGCGATCTCGTCGTCCGAATAGTTCTCGTCGCAGTGGAGCATCATCGAGACGAGCGTGTCGGTGGGAGGCTCGTTGCGGGCCTTCTCGATCAGCTTGTAGAGGTAGGCGCGGGCCTTGGGCTCGGCCTTGTTCATCGCGATCAGGTCCTGCGGCGGGATCGAGCGGTTGATCATCTGACCGACGGGTTCGGTCACACTGCGGAAGAAGTCGCGGTCCTCGGGCGGGATGTCCATCAGTTCGCTGACGACGGTGACCGGCAGCGGCAGGGCCAGGGCGCTCATCGCGTCGATCTCCCCGCCGTCGGGGCCGATGCCGTCGAGGAGGTCGTCCACGATCTGCGGGATGCGGGTGCGGAGCCGGTCCAGCATCCGGGGCGTGAAGAGCTTGCCGACGCCGCGGCGCAGCCGGCGGTGGGCGTCGCCGTCCTTCATCAGCATCCAGTGATATGCGGACTTCATGACCGGACTGGTGGGGCCGCCCCGAGTCGACGCCCACTGGGTGTTGGACGGGAAGTCGCTGGACGTGTCGGAACTGCGCAGGAGCGCGTCGGCATCGTCGTAGTTGAAAAGCACCCAGTACCCGTAAGGGGTCCAGTGGACGGGATCCTCACGCCGAAATCGCCCGTAGTATTCCAGATAGTTGGTTTCCAACTGGGGGTGGGTGAAGTCAAAGTATTCCGTCATGCCGTCCCTGCCTGCCGAATCCACGCGATGCGCGTGCCATATGACCTTCGAGTGCGTCGGCGGGGGGC
>KL569428.1:789-6755 GCA_000715685.1 Streptomyces lilacinus | reverse complement strand
CGTGTGGCCGCCGGCCTCCGCGATGTCCTGCTGCATTTTCGAAACACGTTTGCGTGTCATGTGGTCGGCCCTCACCTCGTCCACCGCGGCACGCAACCGGTCCGGGCCGAGCGTGCCGGAGCGGATGACCCGGCCGAGGCCGAGTTCGGCCACCCGCTGCGCGTGCACCTCGTGCTCGGGCGTCGAAGGCACCAGGACCACGGGGGTCCCCGTGGACAGGGCGCCGGTGATGCTGCCGAGCCCGGCGTGCGAGACGAAGACCTCGGCATGGCGCAGCACGGCCAGTTGGGGCGCCCAGGTGTACACCTCGACGTTGGGCGGCAGGGGGGCGAGGTCGGCGGGGTCGATGCCCTTGTGCACCGCCATGACGACGTGCCACGGGGTGTCACGGAACGTCTCGACACACATCCGGAAGAACTCCGGGTTCCGGTGGACGCTGGTGCCCAGCGAGATCAGGACGACGGGGCTGCCGTCGGCGGGCGGGGTCCACTGCTCGGCCGCCGCCGCGCCGTCGAGGCAGGGGCCGACGAAGCGGTAGCGGGTGGCGTCGAACGTGGCCCCGGCCGGCTGGAAGGAGCGGGTGTAGAAGACGACGTTGAGGTCCTCCTCGCGGCCGACGAGCTCCTCCACGGAGGTGTCGCTCTGGCCGTACTGGGCGAGGAGGTCGTTCAGTTCACGCAGGAAGTCCTGGAGGGCGGGGTGACCGGGGCGTGCCCGGCCCATCTTCTCGATCAGCTTGTCCAGCAGCTTGAAGTGCTTGTTGGAGGCGAGCGCCGGGAAGGTCTCGGCGGCGGGCACGTCCCAGGCGCGGGAGAGGACGCGGGCCACGTGGTAGAGCGTCAGGTCGTAGACGATCAGGTCGGGGCGGCGCTCCCCCAGGTGCTCCTCCAGGGTGCGCAGGGCGCGCTTGCCCTCCTGGAGATAGAGGGAGGGCATCCGGGCGGTGTCGTCGGCGGTGACCATCTCGGAGAGGTCGACCTCGTCGAGGACGGAGGGGTAGCCGAGGACGGTGGCGCCGGTGGCGGCGACCCGGTCCACGAGGTTGCCGCCGGTGACGTAGGTGACCTCGTGGCCTCGTCGTACCAGCTCGGCGGCGACGTCGAGGGTGGGGATCACGTGGCCGAGGCCGGAGTTGTTGAGGAAGACGACGTGGCGGCGCGTCCCGTCGGGGCCGGTCGTGCCGGTGTCCGTGGTGTCGGTCATGTCAGTGGAACCGTCGCCCCTCGTCGGCCCGGTAGGCACGGGCGGCCAGGACGGCGAAGACGGCCGTCCACACCAGGAGCATCACCATCGAGACCGGGTTGATCCGGTGGTCGCCCACGGCGGCCCACACCAGCTCGGCCGGGCCGCGGGCCGGGGTGAACGGGGCGATCGTGGCGATGAAGCCGGAGTCGGCGGCCGGGTCCGCGAAGTAGCCGCCGAGGTAGGCGAGCACCATGGGCATGACGGTGGCCAGCACGTGGACGGTGTAGGGGTTGACCGAGTACCCGATGGTGAGGGTCAGCAGGGCGAACGGCACGACGGCCAGGCCCAGCGCCAGCAGGCCGAGCAGCAGCCGGCCGAGGGGCAGGGTGGCCTCGGTGCCGAACGCCGCGATGGCGATCATCGGGAGGCTGCCCATGACGGCCAGCAGGAGGCTCAGGACGATCATGGCGGTCATCTTCGGCACCGGCCCGCCGGGCAGCGTACGGACGAACCCGCCCCACGGCCGCATCCGCGCGTCCGCGATGCCGTTGCCGTACTGCGCCGAGCACAGGATGAGGACGGTGAACAGGCACATCGAGGCGGTGCTCATGACCACGGTGCCGGGGTCCTGCACGGCGGGCAGGACGTAGAGCAGCATGCCCACGGAGGGCAGGAAGAGCATGGCGACGTAGACCATCGGTACGCGCAGCGCCTGGACCAGCTCGAACTTGATGTTGACGACGATCGCTTGCATGAGGGGGTCCCTAGGAAGATGGGGCGGGGTCACAAGGACGCTGGTGTCAGGCGGCTGTGGGGGCCGGGGCCTTGCTGGTGAGGGCCAGGAACGCGTCCTGGAGCGAGCCCGACTGGACCTCCAGGTCGCTGAAAGCGACTCCGGACGCCACCAGTTCGCGTACGAGCTGGTCCGCGTCGGCGGTGACCATCCGGACCCGGTCGCCCTCGCGCTCGACGCCCATCGCACCGGCGAGGGGCGGCAGTTCGGCGGCGAGCACGCTGACCCGGCGCAGTCCGCTGATCCGGCGGAGCGCCTCGACGCTGTCGTCGGCCACGCAGCGGCCGCGGTCCACGACGACGACGCGCTGCGCGAGCTGTTCGACCTCTTCCAGGTAGTGGCTGGTCAGCACGACGGTGCCGCCCGTGCCGTGGAACTCTCTGATCGCGTCCCAGAGCGTCTGCCGACCCTCGACGTCCAGTCCGGTGGTCGGTTCGTCCAGGAAGACCAGGTCGGGGCGGCCGACGAAGGCCAGGGCGACGGCGAGGCGCCGCTTCTGACCGCCGGAGAGCCCGCCGGTCTGCTTGCGCACCAGCTCACCGAGGCCGAACCGGTCCAGGATCTCCCCGCGCTTGAAGGGACGGGGGTAGTGCGCGGCGACGAAGTCGACGACCTCTCCGACCCGCGCCATGTCCGGAAGTCCGGTCTCCTGAGGGGTGACGCCCATGCGCAGGCGGGCCTTCATGTCACGGGGGTCGCGGCCGAAGAGCTCGACGCGGCCCTCGGTGGGGTGCCGCAGCCCGACGAACATGTTGATCAGCGTGCTCTTGCCCGCTCCGTTGGGGCCCAGCAGGCCCAGGAGCTGGCCGGCCGGGATGTCCAGGTCCACCTGGTCGACGGCGGTCATGTCGCCGTAGCGGCGGGTGACGCCGACCGCGCGGGCAAGGAACTCGCCGTTGCGGACCGGCTCTTCGCGGAGTTCGTCTGTCATGTCACAGCACCTCTGTCAGCCAGCGCTCGATGGCGAGCGCTGTGGTCTCGGCATGTTCTGCGGTCATCGTGAAGTGGTCACCCGGCACGTCCACCGTGGTGTGTGCGTGGGCCCAAGTGCTGCGCCAGTCCTGGCCGTCGGGGACGGCGCCGAGCGGTTCGGAGGCCCGCACCAGCAGCGTCGGGGCGGTGGTGGCGGTGCGCTCCCAGTCCTGGCAGACGGTTCCGTACCAGGCCATGGCGGTCAGGCGGATGTCGTCCATGGGGATGATCGCACGGTCCGGCGCGCCGCCCGCAGCGGGGTCCTGACGGACCACGCCCTCGGAGAGTTCGGCGTTCCAGGCGGTCATCATGGGGTGTTCGAAGGGGTAGATGTCCGCCAGGACCAGCGCGGACGGCCCCGCCCCCATGGCCTCCAGGTGCTTGGCCAGCGCGTGGGCGAGCACGGCTCCGCCGGAGTGCCCGTAGAGCACGAATCCGGCGCCGTCGGTCTCGCGCAGGATCGTCTCGGCCTGCCAGCCCATCGCCACGTCCAGGGTGGCGGGCAGCAGTTCGCCGCGCCCGTAGCCCAGTGCCGGGATCCCGGCGACGTCGCGGCGGCCCCGGAGTGCCGTGGCGAGCCGCGCGAATTCGTGCGGGCCGCCGGCGGCGCTGGTGCCGCTGGTGCCGATCAGGAGAGGGCCGCGCTCGCCGCCCCGGCTCAGCCTGACCAGCGGGGCCGGGGTGGGCAGCTCGGAGTGCTTGCGGGCCTTGGGGCGGAACTCTGCGGCCATGGCGGTGAGTTCGAGGAACTCGGGGATCTTCCGCTCCAGGATGGCCTGCTGATAGAGGGAGTTGAGCAGCCCGGCGGGGTTGAGGTCCGTGGGCGAGATACCCAGGAGCGGGGCCGCGGGCGCGGTGGGGCCGGCGCCGGGCGCACCGGTTGCCGTCAGCAGTTCGGCGTCCAGGCGGTGGGCCAGCTCGAGCGGGGTGGGGTGCTCGAAGGTGAGCGTGCCCGGCAGGTCGAGTCCGGTCCGGGTGCGGAGCGCGTCGCGCAGCTCCAGGGCGGTGAGGGAGTCGAAGCCGACCTCCAGGAACGTGTCCTCCGCCTCGATCAGGTCCACGTTCCGGTGTCCGAGGACGCGGGCCGCGCTCTGCCGCACGAGGGTGAGCAGTTCACGGACGCGGTCTTCTTCGGGCAGGCCTGCCAGGCGGCCCCGCAGCTCGGGTGCCGAGGTGGCCGGTGGGCCGTACGCGACCACGTCCGCGGTCGCGTCTTCCGCGTCGGCGGTCGCGGGGGCGACCGGTGCCTGGAGGGGCGGCTGCTGGGTGACGGGCTCGGGCCAGTAGCGCTCCCGCTGGAAGGCGTACGTGGGCAGCACCGCCGGAGCGCCGCCCCACCCCTTGTAGACCTCCTGCCAGTCGACCCGTACGCCGCGTACGTGCAGCCGGGCGGCGGCCTCCAGGACCGCTTCGTTCTCGCCGCGGCCCCTGGGCAGCGACGCGACGGCGGCGATGTCCTGGCCGGCGACGGTGGTGCGCCCGTCGAGGCAGTGCCGGGTCAGGGCCGCGAGGACGCCGCCCGGGCCGACTTCGAGGTACGTGGTGACGTCACGGCCGTGCAGGGTGTCCACCCCGTCGGCGTACCGTACGGCCGAGCGCACCTGACGCACCCAGTATGCGGGGGTCCGGATCTCGTCGGCGTCGGCGAGCCTTCCGGTGACGTTGGAGACGATCGGCAGTCGCGGCGCCCGGAAGTCCAGCTCCTTTGCCACGGTGGCGAATGCGTCGAGCATGCCGTCCATGAGGGGCGAGTGGAAACCGTGCGCGGCGGCAAGCCGCCGTACCCGGTGGCCTGCCTCCTGCGCCCGGGCGGCGAGCTCGTCGACCGCTTCCGGGTCGCCGGAGAGGACGACCGAGGCGGGGCCGTTGACGGCGGCGACACAGGCCCGGCCGTCGAACCCGTCGAGCAGTGCGGTCGTCTCTTCCTCGCCCAGCTCCGCGGCGAGCATGGCGCCCGCCGGGGTTCCCTCCATCAGCCTGCCGCGGGCCGCGACCAGCGTGCAGGCGTCGTCGAGGGAGAGCACCCCGGCGACATGGGCCGCGGCGAGTTCTCCGACCGAGTGGCCGAGCAGCAGGTCGGGGGCGATTCCCCAGGCCTCGTACAGCCGGAAGGTCGCCACCGAGAGCGCGAAGAGGGCGGCCTGCGTGCAGTCGGTCCGGTCCAGCAGCGCCGCGCCGGGCGTACCGGCGTCGGCGAACAGCACCTCGCGCAGCGGCAGGTCGAGTGCGGCCACGGAGTCGAACCGGGCGCAGATCGCGTCCAGTGCCTCCGCGAAGACCGGGAACGCGTCGTACAGCTCGCGGCCCGCGCCGGGCCGCTGCGCACCCTGGCCGGGGAACAGGAACGCCAGCCGTCCGCTGCCGGAGCCGCGCAGCACCGTGGCCGCTCCGTCCTCCGGGCTCGTGCCCCGCGCGATCCCGTCGAGCGCGTCGAGGAAGCCGTCGCGGTCGGCGGCGAGCACGGCGGCCCGGTGGCCGAGGACGGCCCGGGTGGTGGCCAGCGAGCGGCCGATGCCCGCCAGGTCGTCTCGGCCCGCCGCCACGTGGGCGTGCAGCCGGGCGGCCTGGGCGCGCAGCGCGTCCGTCGAGCGGGCCGAGAGGACCCAGGGCAGGACGGGCGGCCGCGGACGGACGGGTTCGTCGCGCACGGGCGCGGGCCGCTCGGCATCCGGCGCCTGCTCGATGATGACGTGCGCGTTGGTGCCGCTGATGCCGAACGAGGAGACGGCGGCCCTGCGCGGGCGGGTCGTGCGAGGCCACTCGCGCGCCTCGCGCAGCAGCTCGACCGCGCCGGCCGACCAGTCCACGTGCGGCGACGGCTCGTCCACGTGCAGGGTCTTCGGCAGGACACCGTGCTGGAGGGCCTGCACCATCTTGATGACCCCGGCGAGACCCGAAGCGGCCTGCGTGTGGCCGATGTTGGACTTCAGGGAGCCCAGCCACAGCGGGGCGTCCTGCGGCCGGTCCCTGCCGTACGTGGCGAGCAGGGCCTGCGCCTCGATCGGGTCGCCCAGTG
>KL569428.1:0-526 GCA_000715685.1 Streptomyces lilacinus | reverse complement strand
TCGTGCCGGTGCCGTGGCCCTCGACGGCGTCCACGTCGGCCGCCCGGAGTCCGGCGTTGGCGAGCGCCTGCCGGATGACCTTCTGCTGGGCCGGGCCGTGCGGGGCGGTCAGTCCGTTGGAGGCGCCGTCCTGGTTGACGGCGCTGCCGCGCAGGACCGCGAGGACCTGGTGGCCGTTGCGGCGGGCGTCGGAGAGCCGCTCCACCAGGACCATGCCGACGCCCTCGCCCCAGCCCGTGCCGTCCGCGCCGGCGGCGAAGGACTTGCAGCGGCCGTCGGCGGCGAGGCCGTTCTGCCGGTCGAACTCCACGAAGGCCGCGGGCACGGCCATCACCGCGACGCCGCCGACCAGTGCCAGGGAGCACTCCCCCGCGCGCAGGGCCTGCGCGGCCAGGTGCAGGGACACCAGCGACGACGAGCACGCGGTGTCGGTGGTGACCGACGGGCCCTCCAGACCGAAGGCGTAGGACACCCGGCCGGAGAGGACGCTGTTGGCGCTGCCGGTGAGCGCGTGGCCCGCCGCCTC
>KL569427.1:12651-22626 GCA_000715685.1 Streptomyces lilacinus | reverse complement strand
GATCGTGTTACGAGCTTTAAGAGAGCAGCGCGGTTTTGCTGGCAACGAGTCGGCTGTCGGCGAAACCCTCCACGCGGGCGGAGCGAGCGGCGGCGGCGTCGGGGACGGTGATGTCGGACTCGCCGTCGGCGAGGTCGACGGAGGCGCGTGGGCGCTGGTCGACGTAGACGTCCAACCGGTCGATGTTGGTGGTTTTGACCTTGAGCTGCAGAGCCCCGTCGGCTGTGGTCGCGTCTGTGATGGACACGTGGTGCGGCGTCAGGCTCTCGAGGATCTGCCCGGCGCGCTCGAAGAGGTCGGCGTTGCCCTCCAGCAGGTCCCGGCGGGTCATCTGGTGGAGCACGTCCGGGGTGATGCCGAGGTCCTCCACCGGCGTGCCGGAGTTGGCGCCGACCCGCAGGGTGCGGCGGATCGCCACCCGCATGCCGGCTCCCTTCGGCAGCCGCACGTACGGAGTGTCGGGCTCGTCCTCGAGGAGTTCTACGAGGTCCTTGTGGATCCAGACGTTGGCTCCGCCGGCGCCGGTGTTCTCGTCGGTGCCGAGGACGGGGCCGATC
The DNA here is from genome assembly GCA_000715685.1 of Streptomyces lilacinus. GTDB lineage: Bacteria > Actinomycetota > Actinomycetes > Streptomycetales > Streptomycetaceae > Streptomyces > Streptomyces lilacinus. The sequence goes on along the minus strand of KL569427.1, from coordinate 22,069 downwards.
CGGTGGTCCTGGAAGCCGGCGGCGAAGATGTCGGTGGCCGAATAGCAGCGTGCGTTGGTGATGAGGACAACCGGGCCGAAGTACTGCTGGCCGATCGCGTTGGCTCCCTCCTCGGGTGTGAGGGGGACGGCGCTGGAGAAGGTGGTGCCGGTCTCGACGGCCTGTTCCATGGAGGGCACCCAGGCGCCCAACTCGTCCTGGTGCTTGCGGCAGATCTGCAGGTTGAGCGGGGTGTTGATGAACTGCGACGGCTCGGGGGCGATGCGGTGCGGGGTGAGCGTCTGCAGGGTGAACTCGGCGTTGAAGATGATGCCGCCACCGTTGTCCCTGACGTCCAGGATCAATCCGCGGTCCGGCATCAGGCCGAGCAGGCGGATGAACTCACTGACGAATCCCTCCACGTTGCGCTCGGAGAAGGTGAAGATCCGGATGTAGCCGAAGGTGCCGGAGGAAGTCGGCACCTTATGCGCCCGGAACGAACCGGGCATCGAGGTGGCGATCTCGCCGGCGCGTACCTCGGGGACGGCCTCGTCCGCTTCGAGGGCTTTCTTCTGGGCGACGACGTGCGGCGCGAACAGCATCACCTTGGCACGGTTGGCTTCGTCCATGTCGAGGTCCAAGCCCTCGGCCAACGCGGTGCCCATCGGCGCCTGCGCCTCGACGAAGGGTGGGAGGTTCTCCACGATCCGCCAGGTCTCCCGCAGCTCGCGCTTAGGACTGGAATCAGAATGAGGTCTCTGGGCCGGGAGAGTGACGGTGTGTCAGTTCGCGGGTGTGCGGCCCGGGGGCTTATGGAAGCTGGACTCCGGACCAGTCATCGACTTCGCACTGTCTGTCGGCATTGTTGCCTGCGGTCACGACTGTGCCGTTGGCGCGCAGGCCAAGGGTGTGCGTTGAACCGGCCGCCACGGCGACAATGTCGTGCCAATCGCCGACTTCGCACTGTCCGTAGCTGTTGTCTCCCGCCGCGAGGACCCGTCCGGACGCAGTGACCCCGACGGTGTGGTAGCTGCCCGCGTTGAGCGCCACTACGTCTTCCCACTCATCGACCTCGCACGCCCCGGTTGCGCGGTCTCCGGTCGCTACTGCCCGCCCGTCGGCTCTGAGGCCGACGGTATGGAGATACCCGGCCGAAATGGCAGCTAGGTCACGCCACCCTTCAACCGCGCACTGCCCTCGTCGGTTGTTCCCCGCGGCCAGTGCAGAACCGTCCGACCGGACGCCGACCGAGTGCCAGTCACCACACGAGAGGACGACCATCTCGCGCCAGGACTGCACGTCGCACTGTCCTTCCGAACTCCGGCCGACCGCCAGCACGCGGCCGTTCGCGAGTAGCCCGAGCGTGCGGCGCCAGCCTGCGGCCACGGCCGTGACGCCTCGCCATCCGGCGACATCACATTGCCCATCGCCATTCCAGCCCGTTGCCAGGACCGTGCCGTCCGACCGGAGTCCCACCGTATGAGACCTGCCTGTGTTCGTCGCGGTATGGACGTTGCCGGCTGCCACCACGACGACGTCTTCCCAATGCTCGACACGACATTCTGCGGCTGCGGTATTGCCCACGGCGAGAACGGTTCCGTCCCAGCGCCGTCCGACCGAATGACGCCTTCCGGCCGCCAGCGCCGACGGGTTGGCGAGCAATTGCGCCTCCTTGGGCTCGGCGCGAGTTCGCGACATGGGATGCCACCTTACTTGGGCCTGGAATCAGAGAGGGTCCTCGGTCGGCGCCAGCAGATGACGGCACAACCGAGGGCGATGAAGGGCCGGTGGATGTCGTCGCGGATCTCCCAGCGGATGCGTAGGCGGCGGAACCAGTGCAGTAGTGCGATGGCACCTTCCACGACCCAGCGGTGGACGCCGAGTCCGGAGCCGTGTTCGGTGCCGCGTCGGGCGATGTGCGGGGTGATTTCGAACCGTCGGACCTGGTCGCGGTAGCTCTCGTGGTCGTAGCCGCGGTCGGCGTAGAGGTGCTTGGGGCGATGCAGTGGTTGGCCGCGTTTGCCTCGGATCGGCGGGACGGCTTGGATCAGTGGGATCAGCTGGGTCACGTCGTTGCGGTTGCCGCCGGTCAGCGTGGCGGCCAGCGGAATGCCGTGGGCCTCGACGATCACGCGGTGCTTGCTGGCAGTCCTGCCCCGGTCCACCGGAGACGGGCCGGCGGCCGCACCACCTTTCATCGCCCGCAGATGGCTCGAGTCGACCGACGCTCGTTCCATTCCCGCAGTCGCCTCCAGCAGGTCATCCGGAGCCGTAGCCGAGTTCCTGCGGGAGGTAGCGCCAGGGGATGCCGGTGTAGAGCACGAACAGGATGCCGCACAGAACCCGCCGGTCATCGAGCCGACGACGCCCCGGGTACCGGAAGCGCCGCTCAATCACCGGCAACAGCGGCTCGATACGCTCCCACAGCCCATCGCCAACCTCCCACGGCTTGCGCCCACCACGAGTCTCGGTCGTAACCACCCCCTCCGGGGCGCAGGCCCAGCACAGCCGCCTGAGCCCTCGAGAGCGGTCGGCACTCTCGTCCACGCCAGCCCCTATACGGCCGCCACGGAGACACGTCATGACCACCTTCACCCTGCTGCATCCCGGCTCTATGGGCGCCGCCATTGGCAAGCAGGCCGTCCTCGCGGGCACCGGGTCCTTCGGGTCCCCAACGGGCGTAGCCCGGCCACGCGTCGTCGGGCGAACGACGCAGGGCTCACGACAGCTCCCTCCCTGCATGCCGCACTCGGGCAGAGTGAGGCCGTCATCTCCATCTGCCCTGCTCCGGGCGCGGCCGCCCGTTACGGTCCGTCTGGAGTAGTGCCTGCTCCGCCGCGCGGCGGAGCGGCCGGTACCGGGGGAGGACGAGGGCCGCCGTGCCGTGCGGCAGGATCGGGCGCATGGACGGGAACCACTCCGCGCCGCCGCCCCGTTGGGCGGTATGGGCGACGCATCTCACGACCCTCGTCGTGCTGCCGAGCGGCCTGTGGCGCATTGCGCTCGTGCTCGAGTTCCGCGCGGGTTACACGGTGGAGGGGTTCGTGCCCTTCCAGTCGCCTGTGGCGAAGGTGTGGATGGTGGCGCTCAGTGTGCTGTGCGAGGCGCTGGCCTTCCTGACGGTCGGCTTCGTACGGCCGTGGGGCGAGGTCGTGCCGCGCTGGATCCCGCTGATCGGCGGTCGGGCCGTGCGTCCGTTGGATGCTGGCAGTGGCGCCGGACGGGCGGCCCGTCGGCACCGCCGGGGCGTACTCCTTCGAGCTCACCCTGCCCGGTGAGATCCTCGCCCCGGCCGCGGGGGTGAGTTTCGTCGGCGTCCTGCCCTCGCACCGACGCCAGGGCGTGCTCAGCGCGATGATGCGGCATCAGCTCACCGAACTGCGGGCTCGAGGCGAGTTCCTCTCCGTACTGCTGGCCTCCGAGGCGCCGATCTACGGCAGGTTCGGTTACGGACCGGCGACCTACACCCAGCGGCTGACGGTGCCGCGTCACCAGGCGGCCTTCGCCGTTCCCCGGGCGCGGGGAACAGCCGGCGCCCCGGCGACGGGACCGGAGGCGGGCTCGGTCGAGTTGCTGCGGCGTGCCGAGTGCGGCGAGATCCTGGAGGAGGTCTACGACCGGTATCGCCGCGCCCAGCCCGGCGCGCTGTCCCGGCCGCACCGCTGGTGGGCCTTGGGGGCGGGTCAGCCGCCGATTTCTCCGGCGCCGCGCTACGTCGCCGTCCACCGGGACGCCGACGGTGTCGCGGACGGCTACGCCTGCTACTCGGTCGACTCCGGCACTTTGAAGGTCGACGAGATCATCGCCACCGACGACGCCGTCGTGACGGCCCTGGCCCGTTTCGTGCTCGGGCACGACCTGGTCACCGAGGTCGTCTTCAAGTACTTCCCGCCCGAGCACCCGCTGCGCCTGCAGCTCGCGGACTTCCGCGCCGGTCAGGTGAGCGACGACACGGACTGGCTGTGGGTGCGGCTGCTGGACGTCTCGCGTGCGCTGACCGCGCGCGGCTGGTTCACGGACGGCGAGCTCGTCCTCGATGTCGACGACCCGTTCCTCGGCGATCGCGGCCGCTACCTGCTGACGGTCCGCGACGGCAAGGCCGGCTGCGTCCCGACGGACCGGGGGCCCGATCTGTCCCTGGACGTGGGCGACCTGGGCTCGGTCTACCTCGGTGGCACCGCCCCCAGCATGCTCGTACGCGCCGGACACATCCGGGCCCACCACCCGGGTGCCGCGGCCCTCGCGGACGCCCTCTTCCGAGCCGACCGCACCCCGCACTGCCTGCACTGGTTCTGACACGTCAGGCGAGCACGGGCATCGATGTCAGTGCCGGGTGCCAGGATCACCGTCATGGACAACGACCAGCAACTCACCCGATACGTCAGGCCCGATGACGAGAACCTACCGCCGCGATGGTGGTTCGTGCCGGCGCGGTTGTCACACACCGCCGAGGTCGGCACAGGACCGGACACGCGGATCCTGCTGACCGGCTGGGAGGTGTGGCCCGCCTCGCTGGGCATCCGCCTGAGCGTCTTCAGACGCCGGGCCGGTGAGAACGGCGGTCGCGGCGCGGACGGGCTGCGCTTCGGTCTTCTGCTGGCCGACGGACGACATGTCGGCACGCTGGACGACACCGAGCGGTACGCCGATTCCCTGGGGCGATCTCCCCGCCTGCAGCTGAGGGGTGGCTCGGGCAGCCTGTTCCATTACGGCATTGAGCTGCATCTGTCGCAGCTGCCGCCCGAGGGACCGCTCGTCCTCGTCACCGAGTGGCCGGCGATGAACGTCCCCGAGACCCGGACGGAGTTCGACGGCACCGCGCTGCGGGCGGCCGCGGCCCAGGCCGTGGAAATCTGGGAGGACCTGCCGCCTTGGCAGCCACGCGACGGTGAAGAGGGTGGTTTCGCCTACTTCTCCATGGGCCCAGGGGAGATCATGGCCGCCCCTCAACCGCCGTTCGTCCTGCCGTCACAGGCCTCGCGGCCCGTCGAGCGGGACCGGGCTGACTGGGACCGCATGGGCAAGGAGGGCTGGGCCGATCCGGAGGCGGTACGGGCGCGTCTGGCCGCCGGTGCCGATCCGGGCGACCGGCACGCGTGGCCACTGCACCGGGCCGCGGCCGATGGAAGCCCGGAGTCGGTACGAGAGCTGGCCGCGCTGGTGGCCGACGTCGACCAGCCCGACGACCAGGGCGAGACGGCCCTGTGGACAGCCGTGTGCCACGGCGCCGAGGAGAGCGCGGCCGTTCTCCTGGCCGCCGGGGCGGACGCCTGGACGCCCCGCATCGGCCGCTGGTCGCCCGGCCGGCTCGCCCTGACCACCCGCCTGGCACCGCTGTTCGCCGACACCGCCCCGGAGCATGCCCGCCTCACCGAGGCCGAACGCGCCGCATTCGAGGCGGCCGACCGGCAGGCCGCCGTCTTCGGTGACGACCTGCACGCCGACGGCATGTCCGTGGCCTTCCTCTCCGACGTCGAGCCGGTCGAGGCCGTCCGTCGTCTCGGCGCCGACCCGGTCGGAGCGGATCCTGAGGGCGGCTACGATCCGTACGACGACTGGGATCACAGTGCCCGGGTGGTGGCGGTGACCGCCGTACCGGGCGGCTGCGTGCTGGTCCAGCACACCTTCTACGGACTGTCCACCGACACCTGGCTGACCGCCCTGACCACCGGTGGCGGACGCGCCTACGGCCTCTACTTCAATCCCAAGGGCGGCACGTTCGGCACCCTCGCCGAGAACGGCTGCACAGTCCGCGACGAGGAGATCGGCCTACCGCCGGGCGGCGAAGAAGAACTCGAAGGTCACTGGACCCACCGGTTCTGGCTCTGGGACACCACGGCACGACGCTGGAACAGCAGCGAACTGGCCTACGCCTGCAGCGAGGCCGGCCTCACCGTCCCCGACCGGCGTGCGATCACCGGACCCCCGGACCAGTGGGCGGAAATACCCGAGGAAAGCCCCCTGCACGCGCTCTGACCCGCCCCCGCCGGTCCAGGCCCGCCTCCGAACAGTCGCCGTAGGCTGCCCCAATGTTGACGACCACCACCCCCTCCGCCCCCGCACCCGACGAGGCCACCTCGCCGCGGCCCGTCCCTCCCCGTCCGGCGCTTCAGGCCCTGCTGGTGCCGGTCTTCACCGTCCTCGGCCCGGTCTGCGCCTGGTACGCGAAGGCCGCCGACGGGCACCGCATGGACCAGTCGGTGCCGTGCACGGCCGTGCGGACGCCGACTCCGCTGACGGAATACGTCGCCGCTTGGGCCGGTGTCGCCCTCGGTGTGTCCGCGGTCGTCCTGTGCGTCCTGGCCGCCAAGGGTATGCGCCGGCGTTGTGGGAGGGGTCTGTGGTCGACGAGGCGGGGTCTGCTCGCGTATGTGAGCGTGTGGTTCAACGTCGTGGCGATCCCGTTCGCGCTGCTCATCGTCTTGATGGCGCACAGGCCTGCCGCCGTCTGGGGCGGCGGCGACTGCGGCTGATGGTGCCCGGCGGTGGTTGTGCCGGAAGGGATCGCGGTGGTGCCGCGTCCTGTCCCGTGAAGCGGTGGCGAGCTGGTCGTGCCGGTGACCTCGCGCTTGGCGGTCAGGATGGCTGGACTTGGTCGAAGAGGGCGAGGGCTTCGGCGGGGTCCGGGCTCACGAGGCGCTTGAGACCGGCCGTCGTGATCTTCGCCCACTTCCCGGCCCGTGCCCACATCTGTTCCTCGAAGGCGCGGATGGTTTCGTCCAGGTCTTCAGGGCCGGCGGCGATGGACTCGGCTAGCTCGGCGCCTTCCAGCAGCGCCAGGTTCGCGCCCGCCCCCAACGGGGGCATCAGGTGGGCGGCGTCGCCCAGGAGCGTCACCCCGGGGACGTGGGTCCAGGTGTGGGACACGGGCAGGACGTAGAGGGGGCGGTGGACGAAAGCGGTGCCGTGGCGGAGGAGATCGAGGACGGGAGTGGCCCAGCCGTCGAACAGAGTCAGCAGGCTCGATCGCACGGCCTCGGTGTCGGTCGGGTCCAGGTTCGCGTGCCAGGCCAGCGGTGCGCGGAACTGGGCGTACACCTTGACGTGGCCGCCGCTGTTGCGCTGGGCGACCAGCGCGCGGTTCACGCCGTACACGGCCATGGAACCGTCGCCGATCAACCGGGCGAGGTCGGGGTGGCGGGTGTCGACGTCGTCCAGGGAGGTCTCGACCGAGGTGACGCCGGTGTAGTGCGGCGTTACCGGCGAGACCGCCGGGCGGCCCCGGGACCAGGCGCCGTCCGCGCCGACCACGAGGTCGAACGTCTCCTGTCGCCCGTCCGTGAAATGGACCAGTACGCCATCGTCGTCCCGGGTTCCCGGTACCACCTGCGTCACGTCCCGGCCCCACTGAACGTCGAGAGGGCCGAGCAACAGGTCACGGAGTTGGCCGCGGTCGATCTCGGGGTTGGCCCGGTCGTCCGGGCGGGGTCGCCAGTCGCGCAGGACGGTCCCGTCCGTGGCCAGGATGCGCATGGCCTGCCCCTCGGGCCGGGACAGCGCCTGGAACTCCGCCAGCAGCCCCGCCTTCTCCAGCGCGAGCCGGCCGAGCCCTTCGTCAGGTCCAGCGTGCCACCCGGGGGACGGGCATCGGGGGCGGGATCGCGTTCGAGGACGACGACGGGGTGATCATGGCGGTGCATGACACGGGCGAAGGCAAGACCGGCAGGGCCGCTCCCCACCACGGCGATACGATGTCTCATGTCGGTACACCGTACATATCAGTTCAGTGGCAGGGGCCGTCCTTCCGGCCTGTTACGGTGCGCCGATGTCGTCGATCAAGTAGTTCCAAGTCACCTTTGACTGCGCAGAACCCGAGCGCGTCGCTCGTTTTTGGTGCGAGGTGTTGGGGTACGTCGTATCGCCACCACCGGCGGGGTGTCGCCACGTGGGACGACTTCGACGGCTCCCGGTCTCCTGAGGATCGGGAGTCATGGTTCGCATGCAGTGATCCGTGAGGTGTTGGCCCGCGACTGTTTTTCAGCGCGTGCCTGAAGCCAAGGTCGTCAAGAACCGGGTTTATCTTTGCGTGTGGGTCGCCACCGGGCTCGTGGGCGAAGAGCGCCTGGCTGCACTCGAGGCCGAGTGCGCACGGCTGGTCCCCCTCGGCGCGGTACGTGTGCGACTGCTGTATGACGGCAACGATGCGCGCATCGTCATGCAGGACATCGAGGGCAACGAGTTCTGTTTCGACTGAGCATGTGCTCCGCCTTCCATGCGGGCAGTTCCGTCCGGCCGCGTTCGCGGCGGTGCGGCTCAGCGTCGATGATGACCTGGTGGTTCGCCGAATACCTGTAGTTCCTCGGCTGTTCGGCAACCATGTGATTGCGGTCAGCGGCCGATTTCGCTATTCCGAACAGCCCGGGCATGCGGCCCCTCCGTATCGGGTCCGGCCCTCGCGCCGCATCGCAGTAAGCAGCTTGCCGAACCGCCGCAGGCTCAGCCCGGGCGGTCTTTCACGTGTCCAGACGTCCGCGGTGCAGATCAGCACTCAGAAGTGCGGAAGGTCCCCGGCATGTGTCCGCTCATATCGCCGTGGGTCGTTGTCCTCGAACCACTGATCGTCGTCTTGACGGCTGCTCCTCTTGCCCCGACCACCGGTCAGAGCGCCGAACAGCAGCACCGGCAGAAGGAGCATGAAGAGCATAGTGACGACGAACGCCACCAGGTCGATGACCAGCCCGATGAGGAACTGGCCGAGGAAGTAGCCGACTACAGCGGCAGCTGAGAGGGCGATGACCTTTCCGTACCAGGGAAGTCTCTTGAAGCGGGCCATGACCCAGCCGGTGCTCTGACGCATGCGGCAACGCTCCTCCCCGAGGGCAGTCGTTGTCCACCTGGACCGGGGGCGCATCAAGAGATACGCCCGCGCCCTCAGCAGACGGCGCTCCCCTGAAGCGTGTTCCGCAACCCGGGTGAGCGGGCGGGCGGGAAGGTGGCGGACCCAGGGGGTGTTTATCACTTCGCCCTTCGGGGGTCCTGCAGTTTCGTGGTGACGGCCCGGCCGATGGCCGTCTCGCCCGTGTGGAGGTTGAGCGCCAACGCCCCCTGGCTGTAGGTGGCTTCGATGGCAAGGCCGGACGCGGGATCGGTCAGGGCGCCCACGGTCTCGTGGATCAGCTCGCTGCGCAGCTCGCCGTCCTGTGTCTGCATGGTGGCGAACATCCCGGATGCCAGCCAGACGGTGGGGGAGTGGCCGAGATCCCTGATCGCTCCGACGATGTCCTGCGGGCGCGGCCCGCTGCGGGTCTGGTGGACGAGGAAGCAGCCCTCGGGGCCGTGGGCGGCGACGATGAGGCAGTCGGCGGCGCCTCCGCTCCAGAGGATGAACTTCTCCCCGGCCGTGTCGGCCGCCAGTGTCACCATCTGCTCCGGGGAGACCGGGACCGCGACCGTGGACGCGTCATGGCCGGTGAGCCAGTGGTCGATACTGGCCGCCGCC
>KL569427.1:11961-12376 GCA_000715685.1 Streptomyces lilacinus | reverse complement strand
GGCCGCCGCCGCTTCGGCGCGCGGCTTCTCCGCGATGAGGGCGTCGATCCGCTGCGCGTTGGCGGGACGGGGCTTCGGTGCGCCGGCGAACACCCAGGCCGGGTCCGTACCAGAGAACGTCTCCGACTCCTTGAACGGCGGCAGCGGCCCCACCGTGTACGTCCACCCGCCCGATCCCTTGACGGCGTCCGTGATGACGCGCCGCGGACCCGGCTTGTACTCGCCGTTCTTGGGCACCAGTTTGGCGACCTCCTTCCCTATCAGCGTCGGCCCGCCGTCACCGATCCCGGTCGGTTCCATCGGTTGCATGACACGGCCCCCTCAGTGTCGTAACGAACGGAGCGGAGGCGGCTGACTGTAGGTGCGGCAGGTGGACCGGACAAGGGAACCGGCGGCATTGTCGCCCTCGGCGGGG
>KL569427.1:11401-11724 GCA_000715685.1 Streptomyces lilacinus | reverse complement strand
AGCGGCATTGTCGCCCTCGGCGGGGAGCCGGCCCGCCGCAGGGGCCGCTTCCGAAGGCCACTTGGCCGAGGGCGTGGACCGATGAGGAGCCAATGCAGGGCCACATGAAACCGAGCTCATCCCCAATTCACTGCTCGCAGCCGACCCGACCGCGTAACCCTTCGCCGAACCTCCACCCGAGATTGCCAACAGCTCTTACAGCAGCATCAGGCAGCAGACTCACCCTGACGGCCTTCGTCGTGGTCACGTGCACCTTGGTCGGAGCACATGATCAGACGAAGGCCGGCCCCAGCGTCCAGCGAACGCCCAGTTGGGCTACCTAA
>KL569427.1:7974-11135 GCA_000715685.1 Streptomyces lilacinus | reverse complement strand
CGCCCAAGAGCGTGCTGGCGGTGGTGAACGCCGGACCCAGGGCAGACTCGGTGAGCCGACGCCATACGGCTCCGAGAATGTCCCTCTCGTCGCTCCGCACGTAGATCACTGACCGCACCACGTGCTGCGGCTGGGCACTCACCGCTGCCAGGGCAGTGAGCGCGTTCGCGACCACCTGGTCGACCTGCGTCTCGAGGGAACCGGCACCGACGAGGTCACCGTTCCGATCAAGCGGGCACTGTCCCGCCAGGTAGGCCGTACGTCCTGCCTCTACCACCGTGATGTGGTGGTAGCCGGGCGTCGCATGCAGCTGCTCGGGGTTGATGCGGGTGATCTTCTCAGCCATGTCCGCGAGTCTGCCCAGCGTGGTGCCAACACGCACCGCAATTTCCCCACCGGCAAGCACTCCGCAGCAACCTGAGGCTAAAGAACAAGTTTAAAGCTGTCTCGTAACTCCAGATCGGGTGCGACGTTGAGCTGGCCGTTCAGGTCGCTACCGCTTAACGTCGTGAGCTTGTAGAGGGGTATTCATCGGCTCCGCCCGCGCCAGTTCCAGCGTCTGGTGCGAGCTCAGCCCGGTGAACGGGGCCATCCAGGACAACTCCGATGCCTTGATCACACCGGCCGCATCACAATCGTCTCGCCTGTGAGCAGGCGTTCCGAGAGGCAGGCTTCCGGCTCACAGTTCCAGCGTCGACTCATCGGCCACCAGCGGATCACCAGCCTTGCGGCCCTGGGTACAGTCCCTTCATGGCAAGTCACCCCTTGGACGGCAACGGCCATGACACGGCCGTGGTCGTCGCCCACGAGATCTACGGAGTCAACGAGCACATCAACGGCGTCGCCGAGATGCTTCGCCCGTACCGCTGCGATGTCTTCACACCCAGCTTCCTTCCGTCGGGCGTCGTGTACGCCCACGAAGACGAGCCCAAGGCATACCGAGAATTCACGCGGATCCCAGGCGTGGTGGGCATGGGCAACGCACTCGCGCATTACACAGAGGGCCTTCGTGGGCGCTATCGCAGGGTGCTCTGCATCGGCTTCAGCGTCGGAGCCACCAGCACCTGGCTCGCCTCCGGGACCGGCGCTGTGGACGGCGCAGTGTGCTTCTACGGATCCCGGATCCGCGACCACCTGGACATCCAACCGACTGCCCCGTGCCTCGTCATCTTCGCCGAGCAGGAGCCCAGCTTCTCGGTGCCAGCAGTCACCGAACGCCTGGCGGGCCGAAAGGGTGTCGTGACGGAGGTGCACCCCTGCCGGCACGGCTTCTGCGACCCCGGCAGTCCTCACTACTCCGCCAGGCACAGCCGTAAGGCGTGGACCTCGGCCACCCGGTTCCTGGGGCTACCCCGCTGACGAGGCCCCCTCCGGGAGATATGTCCCGTACAACACCGATCGGTGTGCAACAACTCAAAGATCAGTTACGGGGCAGCCTTTAGCTAGAGCCTGTCTGACGGGTCGAGGATGTTGAGGGTGTCTGCCGCGCCTGGTGGCGTCAGATGCCGCGTTCGATCATGTCGATGACGTGCTGGCCGGCGTCGTGGGCCTGGGTGGGGTGGAGGCCGCGCAGGGGGCCGTCGATGAGGAGAACGGCGAGCCCGTGGACGGCGGACCAGGCGAGGAACTCGGCCCCGGGGCGCCGGTCCTCGGCCAGGAGTCCGGCGTTCATGAGGTCGTCGAGGGCCTCGCCGAGCAGTTCGAAGGGGGTCTTGCCGGTGGCGCCCGCGGCGGTGTCATCGGCGGCGTGGGTCATGTCGCCGGGGACGTGGAAGGCCGTGCGGAACAGGCCGGGTTCCTCCTGGGCGTAGCGGAGGTAGCCGGTGCCGACGGCCCGGAAGCGGGCCCGGGCGGCGGCCGCCAGGTCATCGCTGGGCGCTACGGCGGCCTGCTCGGCCTCCATGGTGCGGGCGACCTGGGCCATGGCCGCCTGGGAGACGGCGTGCAGCAGGGCGTCGCGGTCGGCGAAGTGGCGGTAGGCGGCGTTGGGGGCGACCCCGGCCTGCCGGGTGGCGGCGCGCAGCACGACGGCCTCCGGGCCGCCCTGGCGGGCGAGTTCGAGGGCGGCCTCGATGAGGGCGTTGCGCAGGTCGCCGTGGCGGTAGGTGTCCCGTTTGGGCTGTGGGTTCTTGGCCGACGCCATGGCCGCCACCTCCAATGTGGACAGCATCCACTTAAGTCGTCTAGGCTCTCGCATGATCACTCGGGGGGCGCGGATCGCCACACTCTCCGAATGTGGACATCGTACACAAGGGCGGTCGACGGCCGTCCCGGCACCTGTCGCCAGGGGGGACCCACTACTCATGGGCAAGATCACGCACTTCGTGCACCAGTCGCTGGACGGCTTCATCGAGGGTCCCAACGGGGAGTTCGACTGGCCCCGCATGGACGGCGAACTGTCCGCCTACTCGCAGGCCCTTACCGACAGCGCCGACATCTTCTTGTACGGCCGCGTGGTGTGGGACATGATGTCCGGCTTCTGGCCCCGCGCCGAGGAGTTCTCCACCCACGAGCACGACCTCGCGTTCGCGCCCATCTGGCGCCAGGCGTCCAAGGTGGTCGTCTCGTCGACATTGACCGAGGCCGACTGGAACACCCGCGTCATCAACACCAATGTCGTCGAACAGCTCACCGCCCTCAAGGACAGCGGCGCCCATCTGCTGCTGTTCGGCGGCTCCACGCTGGCCGGCTTCCTCACCGAACACCAGCTGATCGACGAGTACCAGATCTTCGTCCACCCCGTCGTGCTCGGCGGCGGCAAGCCCGTCTTCACCACACGGCAGCAGCGCCTAAATCTCACCTTGGCCGAGACCAGGACCCTCGACTCCCAGGTCGTCCTGCTCCGTCACGAACGGACCAGCTAGGTCGTTCGCGCAAGCAGCCCGGCGGGCGTGCAGTGACCGAAGCGTGCAGCGACTCAACCCCTTCGTGCCCAGACATGAGATACCAAGGAGCCTTAAGATGCGTACCCTGATCAGCACCGCCTTCATCTCGCTCGACGGCGTCGTGGAGAGTCCGGGCGGTGAGCCCGGTTACCGGAACTCCGGCTGGACCTTCAAGGACATCGAGTTCCTCCCCGAGGCGTTCGACATCAAGAGCCGGGAGCAGCAGGAAGCCACCGCCATGCTGCTGGGCCGGACCAGCTACGAGGCGTTCAGCCC
>KL569427.1:7312-7707 GCA_000715685.1 Streptomyces lilacinus | reverse complement strand
TGGGCCGGACCAGCTACGAGGCGTTCAGCCCGGTGTGGCCGGACATGGCGGACTTCGCCGACTACAAGGTGATGCCGAAGTACGTCGTCTCCACCACGCTCACCGAGGACGCCCTGGTGTCCAACTGGGGCGAGACCACCATCCTGCGCTCCCTCGACGAGGTCGCCGCGCTGAAGGAGACCGAGGGCGGCCCGATCATCGTCCACGGCAGCGCCTCCCTCAACCAGGCCCTCTCCGACGCCGGCCTGATCGACCGCTACCACCTCCTCGTCTTCCCGCTCCTCCTCGGCGCGGGCAAGCGGCTGTTCAGCACCACTGACAAGGACACCCAGAAGCTGAAGCTCATCGAGCACGAGGCGTACACCAACGGCCTGCAGAAGAACGTCTTCGACGTC
>KL569427.1:6555-7042 GCA_000715685.1 Streptomyces lilacinus | reverse complement strand
TCTTCGACGTCATCCGCTGACAGCACTCCCACGTTCGAAGTACGCACCGGCAGCACACGGAAGGAAGGACGGAACCCCGGCATGACCTCCGCAGACAAAGGCCCTGCCAGCTACTTCCCCTCCATTGAGAAGAAGTACGGCCGCCCGATCACCGAATGGAAGAACCTCATCCGCACCTCCCCCCTGACCAAGCACATGGAACTCGTCAGCTGGCTCAAGATCGAACACGGCCTGGGTCACGGCCACGCCAACGCCCTGGTCGCGCACACCCTCGCCGAGGCAAGCGGCAAGTGAACGTCCCACGGAGCTCGGGAGAGGTCTGCGGCGGTCAGCTCCGAAGCCAGAGCCGGATCGCCGCAACGGTGACAGTGCCGTGATAGACGTACGCCCGCTTCTCGTATCGGGTGGCCACGGCCCGGAACCCCTTGAGTGCCGAGATCGTGCGCTCAACCTCGTTTCTGCGGCGGTAGGCCCTGTCTCTTATACA
>KL569427.1:3688-6296 GCA_000715685.1 Streptomyces lilacinus | reverse complement strand
GATGTGTATAAGAGACAGGCCGCGACGCCGGCGGTTGGCCCGCTGGTTCTTCGGCTCGGGAATGGTGTGCTTGATCTGCCGCCGACGCACGGCGTGAGCTGTTGGCCCGGTCCGCGCACAAGCGGTCCGGCCGAGTACGCACACGGCCACCACCCGGGCGGGGAACACGGACGCGCTCCAAGACCTCGACCATCTGCGGAGCATCACCCCACTGCCCAGGGGTGAGGAGGAATGCCAGGGGACGCCGTCCGCCCTCGCTCACCAGGTGAATCTTGCAGGAGAAGCCGCCCCGGGAGCGCCCCAGTGCCTCATCCGGGCGGTGCTGAGCCGGTGGTCGGCGTCGGCCAGGAATTCGTGGGGCGCGCTTGTGGGCCCCTGCCGCATGCTGATGAGCTCGGCAGACCGTGGAGTCCACGCTCACCAAGGACCAATCGATCCGCCCCGCCGCGTCTGCGGCTGCCTGGACGGCGCGCAAGATCTTCTCCCAGGTGCCGTCCGCCGCCCATCTGCGATGGTGGGAGTAGACCGTCTGCCATTTCCCGAACCGGGGCGGAAGATCCCGCCACGGGATACCAGTCCGCAGACGGAACAAAATCCCGTTGATCACACGACGGTGACACTTCCACCGCCCATCCCGACCCACGTTCTGGGGTAGGTGCGGCTCCAGCCGAGCCCACAGGCTCAAGTCTTCAAGCAGAGGGAAGCCGCCTGTCCAGCGGCATACGGCCAGAAGGCCGGAACCGCTGTTCCTTCTTCGGAAGCAGCGGCTCGATCCGCTCCCATGGCTCATCCGGCACGATCCACAGTGATGCCCTCACGAGCCCGACAACGCTCAACCCGCCCGTCAGACACGGCCACCAGCGTCAAAACCCATCACTCTGCTAGCCGTTGTAATGCCTGTCCGACGACGGGAGGTCAGAGGAGACCAGGAAGTAACCCAACGAGGTCCATTGAACGTTTCCTCCTGTGCCCGTTATCCATCCCACGCCACCTCGAACTACGGCAGTCAGGCTCCGCCCCGAGCCGATGCCCGGCACCTGCCGCCCGCCGGGAGCCGGTGCCCGGGGCGAGCCCCTCGCCGAGGGCTCAGCCGCTCGCCGTGCGGAACTCCTCCACGAACGCCTCGCAGAACACCTTCAAATCGTCCGGCTTGCGGCTGGTGATCAGGGTGTTCGGGCCGCTCGTGCACACCTTGACCTGCTCGTCGACCCACGAGCCGCCCGCGTTCTGGATGTCCGTGCGCAGGCTCGGCCACGACGTCAGCGTGCGGCCGCGCAGCACGTCCGCCTCCACCAGCGTCCACGGCCCGTGACAGATCGACGCGACCGGCTTCCCCGCCGTGAAGAAGTCCCGGACGAACGCCACCGCCCGCTCGTCCATGCGCAGGAAGTCGGGATTGGCCACCCCGCCCGGCAGCACCAGCGCGTCGTAGTCCGACACGCCCACCTCGCCGACCACCTTGTCGACCGGGAACGACTCACCCCGGTCGAGATGATGGAACGCCTGCACCTTCCCCGGTTTCGTCGAGACGAGGTGCGGGGTCCAGCCCGCCTCCTCGACAGCCTTCCAGGGCTTGGTCAGCTCGATCTGCTCGACGCCCTGCGGCGCCGCGAGGAACGCGACCTTCATGACGACTTCCTCTCCACGAATTCCTTGGCCTTCTTCCGTACGGTCCTGCGGTTCCTCCTGCGTCGGCAGGAAGCCCGCACGCACCGCACCAGCTCCTCCGCGTACGGCAGCGCCACGCACGCCGCCACCCCCAGCCCGATCCCGGCCAGGTAGGCGCGCGGCAGCGGTCGGCGGCGCGGTACGAGGGACCAGGCCGTCGGATCGTCCCGGCCCCCGCGCACCAGCGAGCGGACCTGCTCGGGGTGCAGGCACATCAGCGACGCCAGCGCGGCGAACGGCAGCGTCTCCAGGAAGCTGTGGATGTGCTGCTCGATCGGCTTGACCTCGCGCTCGCCCCGCACCGCCGTACGGACGTCCCACAGAGCCGTGGCCTCGTGCGCCGCCGTCGCCCCCAGCTGCACGGTGAGCAGCAGCGGGTTGACCTCGCACAGCAGCGTCAACGCGATCGGCACGCCGACCTCGGTCATCATCAGGGCGTGGAGGGCCGACTCCTTGGTGCCCGAGGTGTCCTCGATACGGGTGCGCCGGTGCATCACCCAGTCGGCGACCCCGGGCACGAACCACCCCGGCAGCACCCCGTACATGAGGTAGCGGGTGGTGGCGTCCTGGACATCCGTCATGAGCGGGTCTCTCTCCATAGGCCAGAGGTCATAGGTCATAGGTCATAGTCAGACAAAGGATTCACAGCACGCGGTGGGCCTCCGCCTCCGCGTGCCGGAAGCGCATCCCGTGGCCCGGCTCGCCGTCGACGCCCGGGCGGACCGTGCCGCCCGACGGGTCGAGGGCGCCCGTGAAGCAGGCCGACTCGATGCGCACGTGGTCGTGGAACCACTCGATGTGCCGCAGGTTCGGCACACAGGCCGCCACCTGGGCGTGCACGTGCGGCGCGCAGTGCGCCGAGACCTCCAGCCCGTGGGCGTGCGCGACGGCCGCGGCCCGCAGCCACGCCGTCAGCCCGCCGCAGCGGGTCGCGTCGGCC
>KL569427.1:2959-3416 GCA_000715685.1 Streptomyces lilacinus | reverse complement strand
GATGTGTATAAGAGACAGCGACGGCCGCCATCCGCGCGAAGTACGGCAGGTCGTAGCCGTACTCACCGGCGGCGACGTCACAGGGGCACTGGTCCCGTACGACCCGCAGGCCCTCGAGGTCGTCGGAGGACACCGGCTCCTCGAACCAGCCCACGCCCTGCTCCGCCAGCACCTGCCCGACACGCACCGCCTGCTTGCGGGTGTACGCGCCGTTCGCGTCCACGTACAACGCGACATCCGGACCGACGGTCTGCCGGGCGTGGCGCACCCGGTCCAGGTCGCGGGGGACCTCCCGGCCCCACGACTCCCCGATCTTGATCTTGACGCGGTCGAAGCCGTGCCCGTGCACCCACCCGTTCAACTGCGCCGCCAGATGGGTGTCGTGGTACGTCGTGAAACCGCCCGAGCCGTAGACCGGCACCTCCTCGGCCACCCGCCCGATCAGCCGCGACAGCGG
>KL569427.1:1090-2647 GCA_000715685.1 Streptomyces lilacinus | reverse complement strand
CCCCGCAGCCGGGCCTTGAGATCCCACAGCGCGATGTCCACGGCCGACACCGCGCAGCCCACCAGCCCCTGGCGGCCGGCGTTGCGCACGGCGCGGCCCATCGCCTCGTTCGCGCCCGCCACGTCCAGCGGATCCCGCCCCACGACCTCGCCGGCCAGCAGACCGGTGACGGCCCGCGCGGCCTCCGCCGGCGCGTACGTCCAGCCGAGCCCCGTCTCCGCGCCGCAGCGCGCCTCCACCACCACGACGGTGGTCGCGTCCCAGGCGAGGGTGCCGTCCGCCTCCGGGGCGTCGGTCGGGATCGTGTAGGCGCGCGCCTCGAGGGCCTCGACCGCCGGGTCCGTGCTCATGAGCCGCCTTTCGTGATCAGTCGGGTGGCGGCCCGGTCGGCCAGGGCCATGATGGTCAGCGCCGGATTGGCACTGCCCTGCGTCGGCAGCACGCTGCCGTCCGTGATGAAGAGGTTGGGGATCGCGAACGACCGCAAGTTCCCGTCGACGACCCCCTCCCTCGGGCCCCGCCCCATGCGGCAACCGCCGACCAGATGCGCGTACCGCTCCACCGTCATCAGCTCCGTCGCGCCCGCGGCCCGCAGGATGCGCTCCATCACCTCGCGCGCGGCGACCATCAGCTGGTCGTCGTTGTCGCAATGACTGTGGTCGAAACGGGCCACGGGCAGCCCGTGCCGATCGGTCTCGTCCGCCAGGGTGACCCGGTTGCGGACCTGCGGCAGGAACTCGCACAGCGCGCCGATGGTCGCCCAGTGCACGTAGTCGGCCATGCGCCGGCGCAGATCCGGACCGAAGTGACCCTGGGCGGAGACGTGCTCGGCCCACGTGATGGGCAGCGGGGAGACCGTCTGCACGGAGAAACCGCGCCGGTACGGCTTGGTCGGGTCGGTCTCGTAGAACTCCTCGGTGCTCACCTCCGGCGGTGGCCCCTTGTACATCCGGATCTCGTCGGGGAAACGGCCCGCCGTCTGGGGCGCGCCCTGCACCATCACGTAGCGGCCGACCAGGTCGTGGTCGTTGCACAGGCCCTCGGGAAAGCGGGCGTTCGCGGAGTTCAGCAGCAGCCGCGGCGTCTCGAGGGAGTAGCCCGCCACAGCGACCGCCGCCGCCTTCTGGAAACGCTCCCGACCGCCGCGCACGTACCGCACCCCGGTCACCCGCCGGCCCTCGCGGTCGGTCTCCACACGGGTGACCATGGCGTCGGCACGGATCTCGGCGCCGTGCGCGATGGCGTCGGGGACGTGCGTGATCAGCGGCGACGCCTTGGCATCGACCTTGCAGCCCTGCAGGCAGAAGCCGCGGTAGACGCAGTGCGGACGGTTGCCGAAGCGGCCGTTGGTGATGGCGACCGGACCGACGCGGGCCTCGATGCCGAGCGCCGCGCAGCCCTCCAGCATCACCTGCCCGTTGCCGCTGACCGGGTGCGGCGGATGGGGGCAGGGGTGCGGGTCGCCCCAGGGCCAGAACTGGCCCGACACCGGCAGCTCGCGCTCCAGCCGCTCGTAGAACGGCCGCAGCTGCGCGTAGTGCAGCGGCCAGTCCACGC
>KL569427.1:0-826 GCA_000715685.1 Streptomyces lilacinus | reverse complement strand
ATGTGTATAAGAGACAGGCGTAGTGCAGCGGCCAGTCCACGCCCACGCCGTCGAGCGAGCGCGTGCGGAAGTCGGAGGGGTGCAGGCGCGGGGCGAAACCGGCGAAGTGCACCATCGAACCGCCCACGCCCCGGCCCGAGTTGTTCGACCCCAGCGGGACGGGGTGGGTGCCGCCGATGACCCTCGGCTCGTTCCAGTACAGGTGGTGCGAGCCCCACTCGTCGCTGACCCAGTCCTTCTCCGGGTCCCAGAACGGGCCCGCCTCCAGGCACACCACGCGCCACCCCGCGTGCGCCAGCCGCTGCGCGAAGGTCGCCCCGCCGGCGCCGCAGCCCACGACGGCCATGTCGACCTCGTCGGAGTCCTCGAAGCGCCGCATGTCCGCCTTGAGCTCGCTGACGTGGGGCAGCCACGCCGAGGCGTTGCGCCGCCGCACGTCGCCCTGCGGCCGCGCCGACTCGCGCAACGTCCGCCACCACGCGCCCGAGCTCACCGTTTCTCCTCGTTCGCTTCTCCGCCCGCGCGGCGCAGCGGTTCGGCTTTCGTCGTCGTCCGCAGCCCGGTGGCCGCGCGTGCGTCGCTCACCGCTCGTCCTCCCACGGCTCGCGCGACCCCCGCCCCAGCCGCAGGTACCCGCGCGGATAGGCCGGACCGCCGAAGCCGATCTCGTCCCAGGCGTACGGGTGGGCGTAAAAGGCCTCGCAGGCGTAGCGGGTCCACAGCGACCACACGTGCGAGGCGGTCATGCCGTACCAGTCGCGGCCGCCGAGCTGCAGGACGTGCCGCAGCAGCCGGTCCCGGTCGCCGTCTGTCTCTTATACACATC
>KL569426.1:143742-146091 GCA_000715685.1 Streptomyces lilacinus | reverse complement strand
AGCAGGAACTGCGCGGCCGCCATCAGCAGCCCCGCCCCGCCGAGCAGCCACCGGCCGCTCCTGCGCGCCGCCAGCGTGTACAGCGCGAACATGGGCGCGAGCCAGATGTACGACAGGTACATCCCCGGCAGCGTCGCGAGGAAGACGGTGGCGGGGAAGCGGTGCCGCCACAGCAGCACCACCGCCGCCAGCAGCGAGGACCACAGCTGGGTCCCCGGCTTGAGCCCGTTGACCAGCAGCGCGTCCCCGACGGCGAAGAGCGGCGGCCCGAGCACCGTCGCCCACGGCGGCACCCAGGCCGGCAGGGAGGCTCGCCACAGGCTCACCGGGCGTCGCCTTCTTCCCCGCTTCTCTCGCCGCTTCTCTCGCCGCAGGGCTCGCGGCGGTCGGCCACCAGGCCCGCCCGGTCCGCGATGATCGCGGCCTGGACCCGGTTGACCCCGCCCAGCTTGCCCAGGACCGCGCGCACGTGGTCCTTCACGGTGCTCGGGGCGAGCCCCATCCGCGCGGCGATCTGGGGGTTGGCCAGGCCCGCGCCGAGGTGGCCGAGCACCTCCCGCTCGCGCGGGGTCAGCGTATAAGAGACAGGGTCACGCCCGGCGCCAGGACGCTGCTGCCCGCGGCCAGGGCCCGTACGGCCCGGACGAGTTCCTCGGGATCGGTGTCCTTGAGCAGGAAGCCCGTCGCCCCGGCGCGCAGCGCCGCGGCGAGGTACTCGTCGGTGTCGAAGGTGGTGAGCATGGCGACCACCGGCGGCCGCGGCGCGGCGCGCAGCGCGCGGAGCACGGTCAGGCCGTCGACGTCCGGCATCCGGACGTCGAGGAGGACGACGTCGGGCGCGCTCTCCCGCACGGTGGCCACGGCCCGGCCGCCGCCGCAGTCGGCGACGACCTCGATGTCCGGGGCCGTGCCCAGGATCATCCGCAGGCCGGACCGGACGAGCTGTTCGTCGTCCACCACCGCGACACGGATCACCGCCCGCTCCCTCTTCTTCCTCGTCCCGGTGGGGCTGCCGGCCGTCGACCGCGCCCCTCCGCCCAGCCTGCCGCACCGACGGCAGGAAAGCGGAGCATCCCACTCCAGCGACCCCCGCCGACCGGCGGGGGTGGTTCCGGCCTCCGGGAGGATTCCCCGGAGGGGTCCCGCGCGGCAGAGTGCTGCCCATGCTGCACCATGCGGGGGCCGGCCCCCGGACTCCGGCCCGTGCGTGGCGCGCCCGCGCGCTCGTGACGACCGGCGTCTGCACCGCCGCCCTCGCCGCGGCGTGCGGCCCACCGACGCAGGCCGCCGCGCCCCCCGTCCGCGGCGGCCTGTCCGTGTCCTACGAGGCGCCCCTCCGCGGCGCCGACGAGCGGGCGTTCCTGCGGGAGCGCAGGCTGGCCGAGCGCGTCGCCGAGGACGTGAACGGCGCCGTGCGGCTGCCGCGGCGCATCGAGATCGTCGGCCGCACGTGCAAGAAGGACGCCGTGCCCGAGTACGACCCCGAGACCGGCCGGATCGCGCTGTGCTACGGCTTCGTCGGCGAGGTCCGCTCGATGTTCCGGTCCGACGGCGCCGCCGACCCGGACGAGCGCACGGCCGGCGTCATCAGCGAGACGCTCTACCACGAGGCCGCGCACGCCCTCATCGACAAGCTGGCCCTGCCCTTCACCGGCCGCGAGGAGGACGTCGCCGACCAGTTCGCCGCGTACCGCCTGCTCGACCAGGGCGAGCGCGGCCGCGACGCGCTGCTGGCCGCGGCCGACAACTACGACCAGTACGCGCGCGAGGCCGACCCGTCCGACGGCGACCCGTCCGACGAGCACGCCCCCGACGCCGTCCGCAGCGCCAACTACCGCTGCTATCTCTACGGCTCCGCGCCGCGCGGCAAGGCGGCCAAGGAGCGCCGCACGCTCGTCGACGGCAAGCGGCTGTCCAAGGAGCGCGCGGAGCTGTGCGAGGAGGAGTACGCGAACCTGCGACGCGGCTGGGCCCGCCTCCTCCAGCCGTACGCGGCGGCCCGCTGACCGTCGTACGTGGTCGCCCTCCTCACGGGCGCGGCCAGTACGGCGGCGCGGTCGGCGCCGGCCCCAGCGTCGTGGTGCCCGGCGCGGCCCGGTGCCCCAGGCCCGTGCGGTAGGCGTCGAGGGCGGCCTCGGTGCGGCCGGTGCGGCGCAGCAGGTCGCCCAGCAGCCGGCACAGGTCGGCGAGGTCGCCGGCCGCGCCGGTGCGCTCCAGCAGGGAGAGCGCGGCGCAGTAGTGCTCCTCGGCGGCCTCGGTGTCGGCGCGCTCCTCGGCGATGAGGCCCAGCAGCCGGTGCGCGCCGCCCGCGTGGACGGCGCCGCGCTCGGCGCCGAGGGCGGTGGGCGC
>KL569426.1:142691-143490 GCA_000715685.1 Streptomyces lilacinus | reverse complement strand
TGTGTATAAGAGACAGACCTTGCCCCGACGCCGCAGCACGTCCGCGAGCTCCACCTCCACCTGCACGGTGAAGAGCGCGGCGCGCTTGGACGCCAGCATGTCGCGGGCCGTGCGCAGCTCGCTCTCGGCCTTGCGCAGATTGCCGTCCTGCGCGTGGACGTAGCCGCGCATCCAGTGGCAGTGGGCGAGCTCGGTGCGGATGTGCAGCTGTTGGTAGAGCTCCTGGGCCTTGGCGAGGGACGCGTCGGCGTCGGCGATGCGGCCCTCGGCGATGAGGGTGCGGGCCACGCCCCGGTGCATGCCGGCGACGAGCGCGGGGTTGTCCACCTGGGGCGCGAGCGCGAGCGCCAGCTCGGCGGCGTGCGCGGCCCGGGCGTGCGCCCCCATGTCCATGTAGGGGGCGATGGAGGCGGTGTAGAGGAGCAGCAGTGCGTCGGGGTCGTGCATCCCGGAGGCGTTGAGCTCGTCGAGGGCGCTCTCCAGCAGGTAGCAGGCGTAGCGCAGTTCGCCGGCGAGGAGGTGGGCGGTGGCCCGGCCGCGCAGCGCGGGGACGCGGCGCGGCAGCGGCTGGTGCGCGAGGAGGGCCTCGGCCTCGGCGAAGAGGTCGCGGGCGTCGGTGAGCTCGCCGGTCTCCAGCGCGCAATCCCCGAGCCCGAGCAGGGCGGTGAACTCCTCCTGCAGCAGGCCCAGCCCGGCCGCCTCGGCGCGCAGCGAGCGGAAGAGGACGGCGGCGTCCTCCGCGTCGCCGGTGGCCAGGGTGCGCCTGGCGTCGGTCAGCCGCAGCCGCACCTCGGTGGCC
>KL569426.1:141888-142414 GCA_000715685.1 Streptomyces lilacinus | reverse complement strand
AGACAGTCGGTGGCCAGGTGCGGCGGCCGGCCGGTGGCGAGCTCCTCGACGGTGGTGCCCAGCCGGCCCGCGAGGTGGCGCAGGGCGGTCTCGGAGGGGCGGACCCGGCCGGCCTCCAGGGTGGAGACGTACGCGGCGGTGTAGGCGGGTTCGGCCAGTTGTTTCTGGGTGAGTCCCTTCTCCGTGCGCATCCGCAGGACGCGGCGTCCGATGTCGGCGGGCTCGTCCGCCTGTATGCCGTGGGTGCTGTTCTCGGCCACTTCCGCCCCTCGGTACATTGCGCTGATCACGCCGTACGTTAAATCTGCTTACGTGAGGATGTAACCGTGCCATCCGTGCCGAAGTCGCCCGACGTCACCCGGGTGGGGGACGTCGAGGCTGTCACCGTCCGCCAGCCCGGCCTCGTCCTGACCGACCGCTTCTTCGACGTGCCGCTCGACCACGCCGCTCCGGGCGGGGAGCGCATCCGCCTCTACGGCCGCGAGGTCGTCGCCGCCTCCCGCGCGCACGAGGACCTGCCGTGGCT
>KL569426.1:140290-141636 GCA_000715685.1 Streptomyces lilacinus | reverse complement strand
GAGGCCCTGCCGTGGCTGGTCTACCTGCAGGGCGGGCCCGGCTTCCCGGCCGGCCGGCCCGTGGGCCGGGAGAACTGGCTCGACCGCGCGCTGCTCGAGTACCGCGTGCTCCTGCTCGACCAGCGCGGCACCGGCCGCTCCACGCCCGCCAACCGCCAGACGCTGCCGCTGCGCGGCGACGCCGCGGCGCAGGCCGCGTACCTGGCGCACTTCCGGGCCGACTCCATCGTCCGCGACTGCGAGTACATCCGCCCCCGGCTGACCCGCGGCCGGCCGTGGAGCGTCCTGGGCCAGAGCTTCGGCGGCTTCTGCGCCCTCACCTACCTGTCGTTCGCGCCGGAGGGCCTGACGGAGGTGCTGATCACCGGCGGTCTGCCGGGGCTCGACGCGGGCGCGGACGACGTCTACCGCGCCGCCTACCCGCGCATGGAGCGCAAGACCCTCGCGCACTACGACCGCTACCCGGCGGACGAGGCGGCCGCCCGGCGCATCGCCGAGCACCTCGCCGAGAAGCCGGAGACGCTGCCGGACGGCGGCGTGCTGACCGTGGAGGCCTTCCAGCAGCTGGGCAACCTGCTGGGCGTCGGGGACGGCTCCCACCGGCTGCACTACCTGCTGGAGGACGCCTTCGTCCCCACCCCCGCCGGGCCGCGCCTGTCCGACGCGTTCACCGAGCAGGCCGCGGCGGTGCTCTCGCGTGCCGGAAGCCCTCTGTACACCCTCCTCCATGAGGCCATTTATGCCCAGGACGGGCGTCCGACGCACTGGGCGGCGGAGCGCATACGCAAGGAATTCCCGCAGTTCGACAGCCATTTCGAATCCGGCGCGCGCTTTCTCTTCACCGGCGAGACCGTCCACCCCTGGATGCTGCGCACCCAGGCCGCCCTGCGGCCGCTGCGCGACACGGCCGAGCTGCTCGCCGCGCGCGAGGGCTGGACACCGCTCTACGACGCCGCGCGGCTCGCGCGGAACACCGTGCCGGTCGCGGCCGCGATCTACCACGACGACCTGTACGTCGACACCGCGCACTCGCTGCGGACGGCGGCGTCCGTCGCCGGGCTGCGGACGTGGGTCACCGACGAGTACGAGCACGACGGCGTGCGGGCGAGCGGCCGCGTGGTGCTGGACCGGCTGCTGCGGCTCGTGCGCGACGAGGCGTGAGCGGCTAAGCGTAATCCTTGATTCCGTAAGTGGGTTGAGGCCCGATCCACCTGATCCATTGTCATGAACCTCCCGAACCTCTACGTTAAGCGGCACCTTAACGCGACTTAACTCGCCGCTTTCGCGCGGCGGGTTTCGGTTCGGGAGGAACCCCCCATGCACCGACGAATACCTGTCGCGGCGGG
>KL569426.1:133436-139983 GCA_000715685.1 Streptomyces lilacinus | reverse complement strand
TCATGGCCGTTCTCGCCGCCGGCACCGGCGCCGCCGCAGTTGGTTCGACGCCGAGTCCCAAACCCACCCAGAGAGTGGAGTACTTCACCGAGCCCGGCGGCCATCCCCACCACAGAACCGTCGCGGCGTCCCCCACCCCGCCGCGTCAGCTGCTGCGCCCCTCCGTCAAGGGGGACGGCGCGGTCACCTCGATCGTGAACAACGGTCCCGTCGGCAACAAGCTCGACGTCGTCTTCATCGGCGACGGCTACACCGCCTCCCAGCAGGAGGCCTTCCACGCGGCCGTGCGGACCAAGTGGCAGAAGATGTCGGCCGTCGAGCCCTACGCCTCCTACCGCGGCCTCTTCAACGTCTGGGCCGTGGACGCCGTCTCCCGCGACTCCGGCGTCTCCGGCGACCCGGCACAGGGCATCGTGAAGAACACCGCCCTGAACTCGGGCTTCTACTGCGACGGCGTCGAGCGCCTGCTGTGCGTCGACACCAACAAGGTCGAGTCCTACGCGGCGAAGGCCCCCGCCGCCGACCTCGTCGTGGTCCTCTCCAACTCCACCAAGTACGGCGGTGCGGGCTACAACGACGTGAAGTCGCAGGTCGGTTACGACGGCATCGCCACCGCCTCCTCCGACAACGACAAGTCCGACCAGGTCGCCGTCCACGAGACCGGCCACTCCCTGGGCAAGCTCGCCGACGAGTACCAGTACGACGAGTCCGGCACGTACACCGGTGCCGAGCCGTGGGAGACCAACATCAGCAAGCTCGGCGCGGGCGACATGGGCGCGCAGCGGACGAAGTGGTACCGCTGGCTCGGCCAGACGTCGCCGGACGGCGGCACGGTCGGCGCGTACGAGGGCGGCGGCTACTACCCCAAGGGCCTCTTCCGCCCCACGGACAACTCGATCATGCGGTCGCTGGGGCGGGAGTTCAACCTGCCCGGTCGTGAGGCGATGATCGCGGGCTTCTACCGGCACGCCACCGCGGTCGCGCCGGCCGACGGCACGTCGGGTCACGGCGACCGGATCCGGCGCGGCACGTCCGTCTCCGTGCGCACGAGCTCGGCGACGACGTCGCTGTACTGGTACGTCGACGGCCGCGAGGTGTCCTGGGCACGGGGCCGCACGACGGTCGTCCCCCGCACGCTCGGCGTCCCCGCCGACGGCCGTACCCACACGGTGACCGCGTGGGCGCTCGACCTCACGGACAAGGTGCGCGACCCGGCGGTGGCCGAGCGCATGCGGACCGCGCTGACGTGGCAGGTCACCGGCAACTGAGGCTCTACTGCGAGGGCTCGGCGTCCAGGACGTGCGAGCCCTCGTAGGCGTGGGCGAGCCGGGCGAAGGCCCGGTCGAGGGCGGCGCCGGCGGCCGCGCGGACGCGGTCGGCCGGCTCGTCCGCCGCCAGGGCGACGTGCAGGGCCTCGTAGCCGATCTCGCCCGCCGCCACGGCCAGCGCGGCGAACAGCGCCGGCTCGGCCCGGTCGCCGTGCGGGGCGCGCTCGACGAGCAGCTCGGCGAGGATCCGCTGCCGCTCACGGGCGAGCCTTCATCAGCGCCGGGCTGGCGCGCAGCACCCGGGCGAAGACGCGGCTGTTGGCGAGGTTCTCCGCCTCGAGGGCCAGCTCGCAGCCGGCGGCGTAGAAGTTCCGTACGGCGTCGACGAGTTCGCGTGCGGTGCGGGCCGGGGCGACGGCTTCCGGCAGGCCGGCCCGGAACTCCTCGCGGCGGCTGAAGAAGATGTCCTCCTTCGACGCGAAGTGGGTGAAGACCGTCGCGGGCGCGACGTCCGCCTCCGCCGCGATGCGCGCGAGCGTCACGTCCTCGAAGCCCTGCTCGGCGAAGAGCCGGAACGCGGCGTCGGAGATCGCGCGCCGCGTGCGCTCCCGCTTGCGCCCGCGGAGCCCCGTCGTGCCTGTAGTCATGCGCCCACCTTACTGACCTCTGGACTGGAAATAGAGTTGCTATATTTTTAGAGCATCTCTAATTCTGCATGTTCCGATCTCGAGGACGCCCGCATGGACACCGCCCCCTCACCCCAGCGGACCGGAGACGACCGGGCCCCCGCGCCCGGCCCCCGGTCCACCGCCGCGATCCTGGTGATCGCCTGCGCGGCGCAGTTCATGGTCATCCTCGATGTGTCGATCGTGAACGTGGCGCTCCCGGCCATGCGCTCCGAGCTCCACCTCAGCGGTGCCGGACAGCAGTGGATCGTCAACGCCTACACCCTCGGCTTCGCCGGCCTGCTGCTGCTCGGCGGGCGCGCGGCCGACCTCGTCGGCACCAAGCGGGCGTTCCTCACCGGCCTCACGGCCTTCACCCTCGCCTCGCTCGTCGGCGGCTTCGCCACCAGCGGCGGGCTGCTCATCGCCGCGCGGGCGGTCCAGGGCGTGGGCGGCGCGGTCCTCGCGCCCGCCACGTTGACGCTGATCATGACGACGTTCACCGAACCCGCCGCCCGCACGCGGGCGATGGGCGCCTGGAGCGCGGTCATGGCCGCCGGCGGCGCGACCGGCGCGGTCATCGGCGGCGTGCTGACCGAGTACGCGGGCTGGCGCTGGGTGCTCTTCGTCAACGTCCCCATAGGCGCCGCCCTGCTGGTCGCCGCGCTGGCGTACGTACCGGCCGCGACGGGCGCCCGCGGCGGCCTGCGCCGCATGGACCTGCCCGGCGCGATCACGGTGACCGCGGGGCTGACGTCCCTCGTCTACGGCATCATCGCCAGCGAGACCCACGGCTGGGGCTCGCTCGCCGTCTGGGGCCCGATCGCCGCGGCCGTCGTCCTGCTCGCCGGCTTCGTCGCCGTCGAGTCGCGGGTCGCCCACCCGCTCGTACCGCTCGCGATCCTGCGCCGCCGGACGCTCGCGACCGCGAACCTCGTGGTCATCGCGATCGGCGCGGCGATGTTCTCGATGTGGTTCCTGCTGTCCCTCTACATGCAGCAGGCCCTGGGCTACAGCGCCCTCGAGGCCGGCCTGTGCTTCCTGCCCGGCTCCCTGTCCATCATCGCCGGCGCCCGGATCGCCACCCGCCTCATCGGCCGCACCGGCGCCCGCCCGCTGCTGGTGACCGGGATGGCGCTGAGCACGGTCGGCTTCGCGTGGCTGTCGCAGATCCGCGGCGACGGAAGCTTCGCCGGGGACGTGGTGGCGCCGTTCGTCCTGGCCACGTTGGGCACGGGCCTGGCGACCATGCCCGCCACGATGACCGCCACCAGCGGCACCGCCGCCCACGAGGCGGGCCTCGCGTCCGGCCTCGTCAACACCTCCCGCCAGGTGGGCGGCGCCCTCGGCCTCGCCGTCCTCGGCACCGTGGCCTCCCACACCACCGCCACCCAGCTGGCCGCCCACACCCACGACGTCCCCGCAGCCCTGGCCGCCGGCTACGGCCGCGGCCTCCTCCTCGCCGCCGTGTGCGCCGCCCTCGCGGCCCTGGGCGGGCTGGCACTGCCGGGGAGGCGGGCGGGGGAGAGCTGAGGGGCCCTGCGGCGGCCCCCCGGCCCCCGGGGCGGATCAGCCCGCCGCCACCGCCCCCTCCGGCACCCCGAACCACTCCTCCAGCGCCTCCGCCAGCCCCGAAGCCCCCGCGTCCGTCGCCCAGGCCGTGAAGCCGTCCGGCCGGACGAGGACCGCCGCCAGTTCCGGACGGGACGGGCAGCGGGCCGTCACGATGTCGACGCGGCCGGCATATCCGGCGGCGCGGGCCCGGAGCTCCGGGGCGTCGGCGAGGTCGAGCAGCAGCGCCCGGCCGCCGTGGAGGTGGTCCGCGAGGCGGCTGCCGTCGGCGAGTTCGAGGTCAGGTGCGCTACGGCCGATCAGCGGGTGCTCGCCCGGCAGCTCGTACCGCACCACGGCGCCGGCGAGCCGCGCGGCGAGGTACGTGGTGCCCGTGACCGTCTCCGCCAGGTCGCTGACGATCTTGCGCAGGGCCCGCGACTGCGGGTCCGGGCGCATGGCCGCGACCTGGGACCGGGTCCAGTCCAGGACCCACGCGCCGACCGGGTGCCGCTCGGTGGTGTACGTGTCCAGCAGCCCCTCCGGCGCCCGGCCGGCGACCACGGCGGCGAGCTTCCAGCCGAGGTTCATCGCGTCCCCGATGCCCAGGCTCAGCCCCTGGCTGCCGAACGCCGAGTGCACGTGCGCCGCGTCGCCCGCCAGCAGCACCCGGCCCTTGCGGTATTCGGGGACCTGACGGGCGTGGTCGGTGAAGCGGGTCGCGGTCCGCACCTCGGTGATCGTGACGTCCACGCCGGAGACGCGGCGCAGCCTCTCCTGGAGGTCCTCGATGGTGACCGGCGCGTTCCGGTCGGCGGGCGGCCCGTCGAACTCCACGGTGACGATGCGGCCCGGCATCGGCCCGTGGGCGTACAGCCCGGTGTCCGTGATGGTCCAGCCGACCGTCAGGTCCTCGGCGCCCGTCATCTCCACGATCGCCTGGTGACAGGTGATCTCCGGGTCCGTACCCGGGAATGCGAACCCGGCGAGCTTGCGGACCGTGCTGCGGCCGCCGTCACAGCCCACGAGCCAGCCGGCGCGTATCGCTCCGCCGCTCGTCCGCACGGTGACGCCCTCGTCGTCCTCGTCGAAGCCCGTCAGCTCCACTCCCCGGCGCACCTCGACACCGAGCTCGTCCGCCCGCTCGCCGAGCAGCCGCTCGATCTCCTGCTGGGTCACGAGGATGATCTCGGCGGCGGGCCCGGTGTCACCGAAGTCCGGCCCCGTACGGTCGACCAGGTCGGCGCGCAGCATGATCCCGGCGAAGTGCCCGACGAACCCCAGCCCTTGGCCGGGGGCCTCGTCCCCGCCACCGTCGCTCCGCTCACGCATGAACGCCCGGAAGCGTTCCATCGACTGCCGCTGCGCCTCGGCCAGCGCGGGCAGCATGCCCCGGCGGTAGAGCGCCTCGGCACTGGGCGTGGTGATCGCCCCGCCCTTGACCGTCGGGTCCACCTCGGTGAGCCGCTCCAGAACGGCCACCCGCGCACCTCCGAGCCGCAGCTCGCACGCCAACATCAGTCCGACCGGGCCGCCCCCGGACACCACTACGTCATAGTCCATGACGCCCACTATGAACGAGCGTCAAAACCCCTCCGACACCGCCCTGAACAGCCACAATGCACCCCTCGACGTCAAGGGGTCCAGCCCCGCGAACCAGTCGGGAAGCGGACCCGGGCGGCTGACGCGAGACCTGCCGTGGGGGCAGGGCCGTCACCCCTTCCGCACGCTGACCGCCTCACGGTGGCGGCTAGGCGCCTCGGCCTCGTCGACCAGCGCCAGCGCGAAGTCCGCGTACGTGATCCGGCTGCCCGGGTCGCCGTGCTCCGCGAACCGGTAGCCGCCGACGGGCGCGCCCTCGTGGTCGAAGTCGCCCGCCGGGGCCAGGTACGCCCAGTCCGGGTCACCGGTCCGCAGCTCGTGGAGGCCCGCCGCGTGGCCGAGGTAGAAGGATCGGTACTCGTTCGGGTACCCCGGCTCGTCCATCAGCGGCACACCGGACGCCCCGGGCAGGATCGACGCCAGCCCCACGACCACCAGGCGCCCCACCCCGGCCTTCGCCAGACCTGTGGTCAGCGCGCGGGACGAGGCCGTGAAGAACTCCCCGGGCGGCGCCGTCAGATCCACGGCGGCGCTGATCGCGGCATCATGCCCCACCGCCACCCGCTCGACGCCCGCCGCGTCCGTGACATCACCCGCCACCACCCGCACATCGGTCAGACCGGCGTGAGCCGAGGGATCGCGCACCACGGCGGTGACCCGGTGCCCGCGCCGACGCGCCTCGGCCACGGCCTGCCGACCGGCCCGGCCGCCCGCTCCGAAGATCACTACGTCCATGGCGAACCGCCTCTCACCAGGGCCGGAGCCCTTGCGCCCCGACCGGTCCCCGGACGCTATCCACGGCCCCGGTTACCTCCCGGATACCGGCTATCGTGAGCCCATGAAGGAGCCCCTGCCCGCCGACATGTTCGACGAACTGTGCCCGTCGACGCTCAACCCGATCCGGTTCGGCGACAAGTGGGCCGCGCTCGTCATCCGCTGCCTCGAGCAAGGCCCGCGCCGCTTCTCCGAACTGCGCGTGCCACTGGCCCGCGTCACGCCGAAGGTCCTCACCCAGTCCCTCCGCTCCCTCGAACGGGACGGCCTGGTCAAGCGCACCGTCTTCGACACGGCCACCCCGCACGTCGAGTACGAGCTGACCCCGCTCGGCCGCAGCATGCTCCAACCTCTGGCCGCGGCCTGCGCCTGGGCGGAGGAGCACTGGGACGAACTCCTCGACGCCCGCGAGTCGTACGAGGCCGGCGCCGCTCTCGGCCGCGCCGGCTAGGCCGCGCCCCATGGATCACGGCACTGCCCAGATGAGGATGGCGGCGAGCCGGACAGCTGCTTCGTAGTGGATGCTGCTGCGTGAGTGCACAGTCCGCCTGGCGGTGCCGGGTGTCACAGACTTGAGCGCCACTTGCTCCACCGATTGACCCGGTAGCGCGTGCCGGCGATGTTCTGCGCGGCGGCGCGGTCGGCTTCGCCGGGATCGCGAATCGCGGTGGTGACGGTGTACGGCAG
>KL569426.1:131244-133212 GCA_000715685.1 Streptomyces lilacinus | reverse complement strand
TCTGCCTTGCCAGCCCGCTCAGAGATGTGTATAAGAGACAGTCCGTGGTGTGCGTCCAGGTGGAGTGCTCGCAGTGGGCCGGCAGGCGCCCGGCCCCGTACGTGGTGCCTGCCCGGCCGCGGCTCACCACGAGCTCCGCGGAAGGAGATGGGCGTCGCGGAAGTGGCTCCGCACGGCAACCGTGGCGTCCACGAACGCTTCCTCCTCGCCGTGGGCGACGGCCTGACGCCGTGCCGCTTCGAGGTCGGCGCACTCCGTGCACCCGAGTGGCGATCGCGTTCCGCGAACTCCGGCCTTCTCCCTCTCTTCCCGCGTGGCCAACCGCAGGGAAGCGAAAGGAACATCCCATTCCGGTCCGCCCCCGGGCCCGCGCACCCGCACGCGCCGTCCCATGGCCCCGATCACCTCGGCGATCCGGTCGTCCCGCGTGTCCACGACGTAAGCGCCAACCCTGTACGTCACCTTGCTCTTCACCCTCTTCCTGGGCAGCCGAACACTCAGCAACGTATTGCTCTTCGTGAAATGCGGCAGAGTTTTCTCGATATTCGATGGAGTCGGTGCACGAGGGGTCGCATACCGTGTGCGTACAGGCGAGGGGACGAGCGTCGGGCCGCAGGAGGGCAGCGTGGGGAACAGGAGCCAGTGGGTGAGCAGTTCAGTGCCGTACCTGGCGCCGCACGCCGTCGGTGCCCCCGATGTCTGGAGCGCCGAGACCGCCGCGCAGGGGCGCCGGGGCACCCAGCGCATCCTTCATGCCGGTGAAGTGCCCGCGCCGGCCGTCGTCGCCGAACTGCTCGGGCTGCGCGAGGGGGAGCCGGTCGTCGTGCGTCGCCGGATGATGCTCCTCGACGACGTGCCCAACGAGCTGACGGACACCTACTACCCCGTCGAGATCGCTCGCGGCACCCGGCTCGCCGGGACGGCGAAGATCCCCGGTGGGGCTGTCGCGCTGCTCGCCGAACTCGGGTACGCGGGCGCGAAGGTCCGGGAGGACGTGACCGCGCACATGCCGAACGACGAGGAGCGGGCGGCGCTGCACACCGCGCCGGACGAGCCCGTCCTGCGGTTGACCCGGCTCACGCTCGACGGCCGGGACCGTCCGGTCCAGGTGGACGTGATGACCATGCCCGCGCATCGCCAGCGACTGCACTACGAACTCACGATCGGATGACCGTGCCCGGATTCGAAGACGACCCCGCCGACCGGCGCTCGCTGCACGAGCGGATCGCGGCCGACCTGCGCGACGCCATCATGAGCGGCGACCTCGCGCCGGGCGCCAAGCTGCCGTCGACCGTGCAGCTCAAGGAGCGGTTCGGTGCCTCGAACGCGACGGTGCAGAAGGCGCTGGGGCTGCTCAAGGACGAGCGCCTCGTCGTCGGGCGGCCCGGAGCGTCCGTCACGGTGCGGGAGCGGCGGCAGCGCACCATGCGGCCTGCCGCGTACATGGCGCCGGCGGAGCCCGGCGAGCCGTACCGCTGGCTGTCCGAGACCGGACGGGCCGGAGGCGCGACTCGCAGCGAACTCCTCGACGTGGCCGAGGTGACGCCGCCCGTGGACGTCGCCGCGGCCCTGAACCTCGCCCGCGGTGGCACCGCGCTGCTCCGCACCCAGGTGCTCTCGCTGGACGGCGAGCCGGTGGAACTGGTCAAGTCCTACTACCCGTTGGAGATCGCCCGCGGCACCGCCATGACGGAGCGCCGCAAGATCAAGGGCGGCACGCCCAGGCTCCTCGCCGACCTGGGCTTTCCTCCGCGACTGAGCGTCGACAGAGTCTCCGCCCAGGTCCCGACGCAGGAGCAGTACAACGCCCTCCGACTGCCCGGCAATCTGCCGGTGCTCAGGACCCTGCGGGTCGTGTACAGCGAGGACGAGCGGCCGATCGAGGTCACCGTCATGGTCAAGGCGGGCCATCTGTACGAGCTGCAGTACGAATTCACGGCGGAGTAGCAGCTGTCTCTTATACACATC
>KL569426.1:129229-130969 GCA_000715685.1 Streptomyces lilacinus | reverse complement strand
CTCCCGCTCCAGCGGCGTGCGGAAGCGCGGCGTGACCCGTACGTCGCCGAGCCAGGCGGCGAGGCGGGCGGCCTCCGTCTCGATCGCGGTGGTCGCGGCGCGGCCCGTGTCCTCGAGGGTGCGCCAGACGATCTCGCCGTCCGCGCGCTGGGCCCAGCCGCCCACGATGCGGCCGTTCCACCAGACGGTGGGGCCGATGTTGCCGGCGCGGTCGAAGAGGAAGGGCACGTGGTCCGGCGACAGGTACCAGTCGCGCTCGCGCCAGCCCATGGCCGTCGGGTCCAGGCCGGGCAGGAGGGCGGCCCAGTCGCCGGTGGGCTCGGCCGGCTCGACGTCGTCGGGGAGGGCGAGACCCGGGCCGTGGCTCAGGCGTACCGGCACGGCCCCGACGTCCGCCAGGGCCGCCCGGGTGTCCCGCAGCGACCAGCCCGTCCACCACTTCAGGTCGGCCTCGCTCGAGGGCCCGTAGGAGGCGAGCCAGCGGCGCACCACCTCGGCCTTCGCCTCGCGCTCGGGCACCTCCGGCAGGCTCGGCGCGGGCGCCCAGGAGTACAGGCTGCTCGTCCACGAGCCCCGCGGGCGGCTGCGGCGCACGTGGCCGTCCGAAGCCAGGAGTCGCAGTACGCGGCTGCCGACGCTCTGCCGGGACGCGTACGGCTTGTCGGGCGACATCACGAGGGTCTCCTTGAGCCCGGGGACGTCCGCCGCCAGCTCCGCGGTCGTCGCCTCGCCGCGCGCGGCGAGGGCCTCGAGCACCGCCCGCTCGGCCGCGGCGAGCCGTCGCTCGTCCCAGCCGGCGGGGAGGGACTTGAGCAGGGTGGCCCGCTCCCGTTGGGCGATGGTGCGGGCGGTGGAGTACTCGACGTACGGCGCGACCTCGGTGCTCACGGCGAAGATCGTGCGCCGCATCGACAGCAGTTTCACCAGCGTCACGTCCTCGTACAGCCCCCGCTCCACCTCCTGCGCCGACGGCTCGGCGAGCCGCGCGCAGGCGGAGAGGTAGACGGTCGCCGCGTCGGTGGCGTGCAACCCGACGAGCGCGTCCGCCACGGCCTCGACGGTCCGGGCCCGCCGCCCGGGTGCCAGGAGGTGGCGGTGGCCGAGGCGGGCGCGGCGGTCGTCGTCGCTGAGGGAGGGGCTGGAGGTCATGGAGCGACGGTAGGGGAGGACTAGGTCAGATCCTGGCCGCTGTCGCGGGGGCCGGTCCGGTGAAAATCGGGTGCGGCCCGCCCTGCCCCCTGCGACGCTGCCCCCCGTGACCGACGCCCTCGCCCTCACCCTCCGCCGCGCCGAGCCCGCCGACGCCCCCGGCGCCGCCGACGTCTGGCTGCGCTCGTACACCACCGCCCTGCCGGAGGTCCGGCGCGCGCACAGTGACGACGAGGTCCGCTGGTGGTTCCGCCACGTGGTCGTGCCCGAGCGCGAGACGTGGGTCGCGACGGACGGGGAGGACGGGGGGAACGGCACGGTCGTGGGCGTCATGGTCCTGCACGGTGACCACCTGGACCAGCTCTACCTCGCCCCGGAATGGCGGGGTCGCGGCCTCGGCGACCGCTTCCTGGACCTGGCCAAGAGCCTGCGCCCGGCCGGCCTCGACCTGTGGACCTTCCAGGTCAACGCGCCCGCCCACCGCTTCTACGAGCGCCACGGATTCCGCGCGGCGGAGCGCACGGACGGCAGCGGAAACGAAGAACGGGAGCCGGACATTCGCTATGTCTGGCTCCCGTGAGGAGAAGTGCG
>KL569426.1:128653-128955 GCA_000715685.1 Streptomyces lilacinus | reverse complement strand
CTCGGCTGCCCGGTCGACGTTTCCGCCGCCCGGTCGGCGTTGCGGGAACAACTGTACATGAAGTATTCCGGTGCGATTTCCACGACCCGGCAGATTGTCTCGTATGTCCGATGCGTTCCTATTTCTGCCCGGTGTCGTGAAGCTTGTCGAGTGGGACCCGAGTGAGACCCGTGAGTTCCCGACCGCTCCTGTGAGTTCGGGGGAGTGAAGCCGACCGGTAGGGGCCCGGTCGGGCGCCGGGGCGTGGGGCACTATGGGCTCATGGGTACCCCTTTCGCTGCTGTCTCTTATACACATCTCTG
>KL569426.1:127427-128402 GCA_000715685.1 Streptomyces lilacinus | reverse complement strand
TCAGAGATGTGTATAAGAGACAGGCGTATGGCGCGCGACGGACGAGCTGCTGGCCCGCGAGGTCGCGGTCAAAGAGCTGCACGTGGACGACCAGCAGTCGGCCCAGGAGACCCAGGTGCAGTACGACCGGATGCTGCGCGAGGCCCGCGCCGTCGCGCTGATCAAGCATCCGAACGTGATCGTGATGCACGACATCGTCGAGCAGGACGGCCGCCCCTGGATCGTGATGGAGCTGGTCGAGGGCCGTTCGCTGTCCGGCCGGCTGTCGGCGCAGGGGCCGGTCGCGCCGCAGGAGGCCGCGCGGATCGGGTTGGCGCTGCTGGGCGCGCTGCGCGCGGCGCACGCGCGCGGGGTGCTGCACCGCGACATCAAGCCGCCGAACGTCCTGGTGGAGGAGGCCACCGGCCGCGTCGTGCTCACCGACTTCGGCATCGCCCAGGTCTCGGGCGTCACGACGATCACCGAGACCGGGGCGTTCGTCGGCTCGCCCGAGTACACCGCGCCCGAACGGATGTCGGGCGGCCGGGCGGGGCCGGAGTCCGACCTGTGGTCGCTGGGCGTGCTGCTGTGCACGGCGCTCAACGGCGAATCGCCCTTCCACCGCGACTCCTTGGGCGTATAAGAGACAGGGTCCGGGGCCTGCTGGAGCGGGACCCGGCGCACCGGATGGGCGCGGACGAGGCCGAGCGGCTGCTGCGGGCGTACGTGGACTCGGGCCGGGTCCCGGCGGTGCGCGCGCCGCACGTCGTGCCCCACCCGGAGACGCGGCCCGACCTCCCCGCCCTGCCGCCGGGCGCCCCCGCGGACGGCGGCGCCCGGGCCCGTACGGCCCTGATGGCGGCGCTCACCGTCGTCGCGCTGGCCGGCATGGGCGCCGGGGCCGCCGCGCTGCTGATGGACCGGGACCGGGACACCGCGCGGGACGACAAGCCCGGCCGGAGCGTGGTGCAGCCGTCGGGCCGGGCCACCGGCGGG
>KL569426.1:123068-127152 GCA_000715685.1 Streptomyces lilacinus | reverse complement strand
TCGCCGCGCCGCCCCCGCCCGCCAGCGCGTCGGTGACCGCCCCCGCCGGCTACCACTCC
The DNA here is from genome assembly GCA_000715685.1 of Streptomyces lilacinus. GTDB lineage: Bacteria > Actinomycetota > Actinomycetes > Streptomycetales > Streptomycetaceae > Streptomyces > Streptomyces lilacinus. The sequence goes on along the minus strand of KL569426.1, from coordinate 127,093 downwards.
GTCCAGGACCCGGCCGGCTTCGCGCTCGCCGTCCCCGACGGCTTCACCCGTTCCTTCGAGCCGCCGCGGGTCTTCTACTACTCGCCCGGCAAGGAGTTCCGCATCGGCGTCCTCATCCAGGACGTCCAGGATGGCGGGCCCATCGCGGCCATGCGCAGCTCCGCCGCCCTCGCCCCGGACCGCTACCCCGGCTACCGCGACGGCAAGGTGGACCGCGCGACCCACAAGGGCAACAGGGCGGCGTCCTGGGAGTTCACCTGGAACGGCTTCGAGGAGCAGGAGAGCAAGGCGCCGAGCGGGGCCCGGCACACGTACGACTTCGCCTGGGACGAGGGGGACAAGATGTACGACCTGTGGGTGTCGGCGCCGGTCGGCGAGGCCGACGAGGGGCGGCGGTATTTCGACACCGCGCTGTCCACGTTTGTCAGGACGAAACCGGTCTCGTCGCCGTGACCGCGGGCTTTCAAGGTGCGCTGGGTGCACGGGACTTGCTGAAGAAGGCGACAAGCTCTACGACGAGGCCGTCAAGTACTGGCTGATCCAGAAGGAGAAGTGAGCCGGCCGCTGCGCGGGTGGGCCTGTCGTTACCGACGGGTACCCAAACCGTCCCGCCCGGCATACGCTCACCCGCATGACGGACCCGCAGGACACTGGAACAGTCACTGATGGCAACTCCCGTAATCCCGTATCCCCGACGGGCACCCGCACCGCCGCCGACGTGGTCACCCCGGCACTCGTCGCCCGCCTCACCCGCCCCGTCGTGAGCTCCGGGGGCACGACCGCCTCCCGTACGCCCCTCACCGGGGAGCACCTGGCCGAGCTGCCCCTGTCGACCCCCGACGACGTCGCCGAGGCCTTCGCCCGCGCCCGGCAGGCGCGGGCGGCGTGGGCGGCGGCGCCCGTGCGCCGGCGGGCGGCGGTGCTGCTGCGCTTCCACGACCTCCTGCTCGCCCGCCAGTCGGAGGTCCTCGACCTGATCCAGCTCGAGACCGGCAAGGCCCGGCTGCACGCCCACGAGGAGGTGCAGGCGGTCGCCGTGGCCGCCCGCCACTACGGGCGCACGGCCCCCGCGTACCTGCGGCCGAAGGGGCACACGGGCGTCCTGCCCGTCCTCACCAAGGTCACCGAACTGCGCGTCCCGCGCGGCGTCGTCGGCCAGATCGCGCCCTGGAACTACCCGTTCGAGCTGTCCGTCGGCGACGCGTTGCCCGCCTTCGCCGCGGGCAACGCCGTCGTGATGAAGCCCGACACGCAGACCGCCCTCACCGCGCTGTGGGCCCGCGAGCTCCTCGTCGAGGCCGGGCTCCCCGCCGACGTGTGGCAGATCGTGCTCGGCGACGGCCCCGTCGTCGGCCCGGCCGTCGTCGCCCACGCCGACTACGTCTCCTTCACCGGCTCCACGCGCACCGGCCGCGAGGTCGCGCAGGCCGCGGCCGCGCGCCTCGTCGGCTCCTCGCTCGAGCTCGGCGGCAAGTGCATATCCATCGAGCGGCTGTACGTGCACGCCTCCGTGGCCGACGCCTTCCTCGAGCGCTTCGTCGCCCGTACCCGGGCCCTGCGCCTCGGCACGGCCCTCGCCTACGGCACCGACATGGGCTCGCTCGTCTCCGAGCAGCAGCTGCGGAACGTCAGGCGGCACGTGGAGGAGGCGGTGGCCAAGGGCGCCACCGTCCTCGCGGGCGGCCGCCCCCGGCCCGACGTCGGGCCGCTGTTCCACGAGCCCACCATCCTCGAGGGCGTCGAGCCGCCCATGGCGGTCTGCACTGAGGAAACGTTTGGCCCGGTCGTCTCCGTCTTCCGCTTCGACGACGAGGACGAGGCGATCCGCCTGGCCAACGACACCCCCTACGGCCTCAACGCGAGCGTGTGGACGAAGGACGGACGGCGCGGCCGGGCGGTCGCGGCCCGCCTGCGCGCCGGCACGGTGAACGTGAACGAGGCGTACGCGGCGGCGTACGGCAGCGCCCGGGCGCCCATGGGCGGCATGGGCGAGTCGGGCCTGGGCCGCCGGCACGGCGCGGAGGGGATCCTCAAGTACACGGAGGCCCAGACGGTGGCGCAGCAGCGGGTGATGCCGCTGGCACCGGCGTTCGGGCTGGACGACGAGGGCTACGCGCGGCTGATGACCGGCGGACTGCGGGTGTTGAAAGCGATGCGTCTGCGCTGACCGGAGGTAGCACGCGTGACCAGCTATGACGTGAGTTCTGATGACGTGAGCACCGATGACGTGAGTGCCGATGAGGCGAGCACCGATGACGTGAGCACCTATGACTACGACGTCGTTGTCGTCGGCTCCGGGTTCGGCGGGGCCGTCGCCGCCCTCCGGCTGACCGAGAAGGGCTACCGCGTGGGCGTGCTGGAGGCCGGCCGGCGCTTCACCCCCGCCGGCCTGCCCCGCACCTCCTGGGACCTGCGCAACTACCTGTGGGCCCCCGCGCTAGGCCTCTACGGCATCCAGCGCATCCACCTGCTCGGCAACGTGATGGTGCTGGCCGGCGCCGGCGTGGGCGGCGGCTCCCTCAATTACGCCAACACCCTCTACGTACCCCCCAAGGCGTTCTTCGACGACCCGCAGTGGGCCGGGATCACCGACTGGGAGGACGAGCTCGCGCCGTACTACGAGCAGGCGCGCCGCATGCTGGGCGTACGGCTCAACCCGACGACGACCCCCTCGGACGTCCACCTGAAGGCGGCGGCCGAACGGATGGGCGTGGGGGAGACCTTCCACCGCGCGCCGGTCGGGGTCTTCTTCGGCGACGGTGAGGACGCCGACGGCACGGCGCGGGCGCGCCCGGGCGAGGAGGCCCCGGACCCCTACTTCGGGGGCGCGGGGCCGGCCCGGCGGGCGTGCGTCGAGTGCGGCGAGTGCATGACGGGCTGCCGGCACGGCGCCAAGAACACCCTCACCGAGAACTACCTGTACCTCGCCGAGCGCGCCGGCGCGGTGATCCACCCCATGACGACGGTCGTCGCCGTCACCGAGCACCGCGACGGGGGCCACCGCGTCGTGACCGTCCCCACCGACGCCCGGCGCTCGGCGGGCCGGTCTCGCCGGCCGCGCCCCCGGGTGCTGCGGGCCGAGCACGTGGTGATCGCCGCCGGTACGTACGGCACGCAGACGCTGCTGCACACGATGCGGGACCGGGGGCTGCTGCCCGGCATCTCGCCCCGACTCGGGACGCTGACCCGGACCAACTCCGAGGCGCTGGTGGGCGCGCAGACCACCGACCGGCGCTACCGCAAGGCGCGCGCCGGCGCCGACCGGGCGGACGGGGCGGACGGGGCGGACAGGGTGGACTTCACCCGGGGCGTGGCCATCACCTCGTCCGTCCACCCCGACGCCCACACCCACATCGAGCCCGTCCGCTACGGCAAGGGCTCCAACGCGATGGGCCTGCTGTCCATCCTGCAGGTGCCGGTGGGGACGCGGGCGCCGCGGGCGGTGGCCTTCGCGGCCCGCTGCGCGCTGCACCCGGTGCAGCTGCTGCGGTCGCTGTCCAACCGCCGCTGGTCCGAGCGCACGATCATCGGCCTGGTGATGCAGTCCCTGGACAACTCCCTGACCACCCACCGGCGGCCGAGGGGTCCGGGCAAGGGCCTGCTCACCGCCCGCCAGGGGCACGGCGCGCCCAACCCGAAGCAGATCCCGCAGGCGGCGGAGGCGGCCCGTCTCCTCGCCCAGGAGATCAACGGCTTCCCGGGCAGCAACGTCGGCGAGCTCATCGGCACGCCCCTGACGGCCCACTTCATCGGCGGCTGCCCCATCGGGCCCGACGCCGCGCGGGGCGTCCTCGATCCGTACCACCGGCTGTACGGGCACCCGGGCATCTCCGTCGTCGACGGCGCGGCCGTCTCCGCCAACCTCGGCGTCAACCCGTCCCTGACGATCACCGCACAGGCGGAGCGGGCGATGGCCCTGTGGCCGAACAAGGGGGAGACCGATCCGCGCCCGGCGCAGGGGAGCGCGTACCGGCGCACGGCGGCGGTCGAGCCCCGGAATCCGGTCTGTCTCTTATACACATCTC
>KL569426.1:118090-122761 GCA_000715685.1 Streptomyces lilacinus | reverse complement strand
CCTGCCGGTGCCGGTGGTGCCGCCCAAGGCTTAGCGCGGTGGCTCAGCACGGTGCGGGGTACGGCGCAGGGCCCCGAGGCCGCCGCCGCGGGGGCAGGGGGGCGGCCTCGGGGCCCTTGACTGCCGGCACCGAGATCAGGGCAGGGTCGGTGCCGCGAAGCGGCGCCGGGGGGAGCGCCGCAGGCTGAGGCATGGTGGGACGGGGAACGGGGTGGTTGAACCAATGACGGTGCGGAGCAAGGGACTTGGAGTCCCTTTGCATCGTGCGGGATGCGCCTCCCGGGCGCAACCGTTTCGACCGGATACGGTCGGTTCCAGGCGTCCCTGGAACCGACCGCCCCTTGGTGGCGGCCGGGCTGCTGTCCCCTGCTGACCGGTCGCCTCACCACCGGAGTGAGGTCCCACGACGCGCGTGCTCGCGCGTCACACACCCCGGTGGACCCGCCCTGTCGTTGCCGGGCGCCCAGATGAACAGGGACGGAAGCCACGCGTGGATCTCGGAGGGCCGCTCCTGGCTGGCGCGGTCATCGGGCCCAACGAAAATGATCAGCCGACGGTCACGCGCCGTACGGGTGACGGCGCCCGAACTCGGATGCCCCGAACTGGCGCGCTGCCGGTGTTCTTGCAGGTGTCAGACCCTGCCCCGGCACAGCTCCAGCAGGGTCATGGCCAGCCCGGTGCCGGGCCGGCCCAGCTGATCGCTGTAGTGGTTGAGGACCTCCATCTCGCGGGACAGGCTCAGCCGGCGGCCGCCGGAGGCGATGCGCTCGCGCTGGATCGCCTCCGAGACGGCGATCCGCTCCTGGATGAGCCCGATGATCCGGCCGTCGAGGTCGTCGATCCGCTGTCGGGCGTCGGTGATCATGCCGGCGGCGGCGTCGGTACGGGCACCGGTGTCGGTCGCGGCGGTCGTCGGGCGGGTGGTGATCGCGGACATGTGTTTTTCTCCAAAGGGCCGGGGGCCCGGGAGACCGACGAGAACCGGGAAAAACGACAGGCGCCCCGGACCTTGTCGGCCCGGGGCGCCTGGGGAAGTCGCTTGTCAGTTGCTCAAGCAGCACGACCATGGCAGCCGGACGGGCCCGGTGCCATAGGTAAAGACGAAGGTCTGGTGCTTGCGCATGCGGCTCAGTATGCACGGGTGGGGCCGCGCGACCAAGCGGAGAGGGGGCGGGTTCGGATGGTGAGACAAAAGCAAGCACCCACGCCCCGGTAGAATCGACAAATACAGACCCCCTCTCTCGATCGCCGGAAGGCCGCTCCCGTGTCAGCAGCACCCCCCGCCGCCGTCCACGACAACACCGCGGAACCGGTGCTCGTTGTCGACTTCGGCGCGCAGTACGCCCAGCTCATCGCCCGCCGCGTCCGTGAGGCCCGGGTCTACAGCGAGATCGTCCCCAGCACGATGCCCGTCGCGGAGATGCTCGCCAAGAACCCCAGGGCGATCATCCTGTCCGGCGGCCCCTCGTCCGTCTACGAGGAGGGCGCCCCCCGCCTCGACGACGCCCGCGCCCTCTTCGAGGCCGGTGTCCCCGTCTTCGGCATGTGCTACGGCTTCCAGCTGATGGCCACCACGCTCGGCGGCACGGTCGACAACACCGGAGCGCGCGAGTACGGCCGTACGCCCCTGCACGTCACCAAGGCCGGCTCGACGCTCTTCGAGGGCACCCCGGTCGAGCAGTCGGTGTGGATGTCGCACGGCGACGCCTGCTCCGCCGCTCCCGAGGGCTTCACCGTCACCGCGTCCACGGACGTCGTGCCGGTCGCCGCCTTCGAGAACGACGAGAAGAAGCTCTACGGCGTGCAGTACCACCCCGAGGTGATGCACTCCACGCACGGCCAGATGGTCCTGGAGCACTTCCTCTACCGCGGCGCCGGCATCGAGCCGACCTGGACCACGGGCAACGTGATCGAGGAGCAGGTCGAGGCCATCCGCGAGCAGGTCGGCACCAAGCGCGCCATCTGCGGCCTGTCCGGCGGCGTGGACTCCGCCGTGGCCGCGGCCCTCGTGCAGAAGGCCATCGGCTCCCAGCTGACCTGCGTCTACGTCGACCACGGCCTGATGCGCAAGGGCGAGACCGAGCAGGTCGAGAAGGACTTCGTCGCGGCCACGGGCGTGCAGCTGAAGGTCGTCGACGCGCAGGAGCGATTCCTCACCGCGCTGGCCGGCGTCTCCGACCCCGAGACCAAGCGCAAGATCATCGGCCGGGAGTTCATCCGCGTCTTCGAGCAGGCGCAGGCCGAGATCGTCGCCGAGGGCGCGGCCGACGGCGAGGACGTCGCGTTCCTCGTCCAGGGCACGCTCTACCCCGACATCGTCGAGTCCGGCGGCGGCACCGGCACCGCCAACATCAAGTCCCACCACAACGTGGGCGGCCTCCCCGAGGACCTGGAGTTCGAGCTCGTCGAGCCGCTGCGCCAGCTGTTCAAGGACGAGGTCCGCATGGTCGGCCAGGAGCTGGGCCTGCCGGACGAGATCGTCCAGCGCCAGCCCTTCCCGGGCCCGGGCCTGGGCATCCGCATCGTCGGCGAGGTCACGCGCGAGCGCCTGGACCTGCTGCGCGAGGCCGACGCCATCGCCCGCGAGGAGCTCACCGCGGCCGGCCTGGACAACGAGATCTGGCAGTGCCCGGTCGTGCTGCTGGCCGACGTCCGCTCGGTCGGCGTCCAGGGCGACGGCCGCACCTACGGCCACCCGATCGTGCTGCGCCCGGTCTCGTCCGAGGACGCCATGACGGCCGACTGGACCCGCATGCCGTACGACGTGCTGGCCCGGATCTCCACCCGCATCACCAATGAGGTGCGCGACGTCAACCGCGTGGTGCTGGACGTGACCAGCAAGCCGCCGGGCACGATCGAGTGGGAGTAATCCCCACTCTCTGACAAACGGCCGCGCCGCCCTCCGTCTACGCAGTACGACGGAGGGCGGCGCGGCCGTTTCCGCCCCTATGGTGGCGGCACGCCAACGAGAGGAGACGTTGTGCCGCACATCGACGTGGGCAATGACGCACCCGGAATCCTTGGCCTGATGCGCTTCCGCCCGGAAACCGCCGATCCGCTGAACGCGCTGGCGGAAGCCCTGTTACGCGCCCCCGGGGCCCCCGGCTCGCTTTCCCGAGGAGAACGCGAACTGATCGCCGCCTATGTCTCACGCGGCAACGACTGCACCTTCTGCACCAACGGCCACTCCGAACTCGCCGCCCAGCAGCTCGACGGCGGCATGTCGGCGGTCCGCCGCGTCCTCGACGACCACGACTTCTCCGCCCTCTCCGAGAAGCTGGCCGCTTTGCTGACGGTCGCCGACCTCGTCCGCCGAGGCGGCCGCGAGGTCACCGCCGAGGCGGTGGCCACGGCCCGCAAGGCGGGCGCGACGGACGTGGAGCTCCACGACACGGTCCTGATCGCGGCGGCGTTCTGCATGTACAACCGCTACGTCGACGGGTTGGCGACCCGCCTGCCGGACGACCCGGCGGGCTACCGCGGGAACGCGGCGCACGTGATCGAGCGTGGGTACGGAGGGTAGCGGAGCCCGTCGAAAGCATCGCCGTCGCTCACTCGTTTGGGTGGCGGCGTCGGGATCTACGGTGGGTACGCTGGCCGTACGGCCGAGAATCCCGTCCATGGGAGGAACCATGACCGCAGAGCCCGCGCACGCCTGGCCCGTGCCGCCGCAGGACGGCTACACCGTGGACGACCTGCTCACGCTGCCCGACCTCCCGCCGCACACGGAGCTGATCGACGGGAGCTTGATCTTCGTGAGTCCTCAGCGGGATTTCCACACGCTCGTGATGTACCTCCTCGAGCGTGGCCTGCGGGCTACCGTCCCCGCAGAACTCCGTGTGCGCCGGGAAATGACGATGGTGATCGACAAGCGCAACGGTCCGGAGCCGGACATCATCATCCTGCGTGCGGCTGCGGTACACGGCCGGACGCAGACGTACTACCAGGCCAGGGATGTTTTGCTGGCAGTCGAGGTGGTGTCTCCGAGCTCCGAGGCCCGCGATTACGACACGAAGCCGCACAAGTACGCCACCGCAGGCATCCCACACTTCTGGCGAGTCGATATGGCGACCGACGACGAGCAGCCAGTCGTGCAGGTCTTCGAACTCGACAAGGAGACGCACTCCTACATCCCGACCGGCACGTACCGAGACAGGCTCAAGGTTTCGGTGCCTTTCGAGATCGACATCGACCTCACCGAGATCGACAAGCTCTAGTCGCCCTCCGGCTTAACCCTGGCCTCCTCCGGTACCCACGGGTAGCTTCTGTCGTGACACGGACCACCGGAGGAGGCCGCACCATGCCCGAGGTCAGCGCCACCGCCCCCGAACCCATACCCACCGACCAACTGCACTTCGCCATGCCGCCGAAGCACGATTCCGTCGAGGATGAGCGGCGGTACCGCAAGGAACGGCTGGCCGCCGCGTTGCGGCTCTTCGGGCGGTTGGGGTTCGAGGAGGGGGTCGCGGGGCACATCACCGCGCGGGATCCGGAGTTCACGGATCACTTCTGGGTCAATCCCTTTGGGATGTCCTTCAAGCACATCACGGTTTCGGATCTGATCCTCGTCAATCACCGGGGCCAGGTCGTCGAGGGTCGGTACCACGTCAACCAGGCGGCCTTCGCGATCCACTCGCAGATCCACAACTGTCTCTTATACACATCTCTGAG
>KL569426.1:114044-117845 GCA_000715685.1 Streptomyces lilacinus | reverse complement strand
CCCTCGCGCCATCAGAGATGTGTATAAGAGACAGGGGGGAGCTGCTGGAGCCGATCACGCAGGACGTGTGCGCGTTCTACCAGGACCACGCGCTCTTCGACGACTACACGGGCGTGGTGCTGGACGAGGAGGAGGGGCGGCGGATCGCGGCGACGCTCGGGGCGCGCAAGGCGGTGATCCTGCGCAATCACGGGCTGTTGACCGTGGGGGACTCGGTCGACGCGGCGGCGTGGTGGTTCATCACGATGGAACGTTCCTGCCAGGTCCAGCTTGCGGCCAAGGCCGTCGGGAAGCCGGTGCTCATCGACCCGAAGAACGCCGAGCACACCCGCGACCAGCTGGGCAACGACCTCGTGGCGTGGATCAACTACCAGCCGCTGTATCAGCAGATCACCCGCAGTGAGCCGGACCTGCTGAGCTGACGTCTGAGCTGACGTCGGTCACGGCCGGCTGACCGGCGGGCCGGGAGTTATCCACAGGCCTGAGCGGGAAGCGGCTCCGGTACGTATGGTCGGAGAGCAGTCGGGCGCGGAGACGGACCGTGCCCGGCCGCCGATCGACGAGGGAGGCGCTGCCCGCATGTCATGGTCACTCAGGGGACGCGAGGAGCACGCCGTCCGCTACGCCCTGCTCCCGCTGCGCCTCTTCCTCGGGATCACGTTCGTCTACGCGGGGATCGACAAGCTCACCGATCCCGGGTTCCTCGCGGCCGGGGGGCAGGACTCCCTCGGCGCGCTGATGGGCTCGGTGCGGGACACCGCGGCCTTTCCGGGGCTCGTGGACCTGGCCCTGAAGAGCCCGGTCGGCTTCGGCTACGCGATCGCGTTCGGCGAGATCGCGGTGGGTCTGGGCACGCTGCTGGGACTCCTCGCGCGCCTCGCCGCGGTCGGGGGAGCGCTGATCTCGCTCAGCCTCTGGCTGACCGTCAGCTGGGCCACCACTCCGTACTACTACGGCAACGACCTTGCCTATCTGATGGTCTGGCTGCCCCTCATAATCGCGGGCGCGCCCCTGCTGTCGGTGGACGCGGTGTGGTCCCGCGGCCGACGGGGGCGCGCCCGGCGCGGCCCGTCGTTCAGCTGAGCCCGCGCGGGTGGGGCTCCCCCGGGCGGTCGTCGCGGTCCCCGAGGCGTCCCCGCCGGCGGCGGACGGCGAAGGTGACGGAGGAGACCACACCCGCCAGGCAGAAGCCGCCCACCAGCACGGGCAGCAGCAGATAGGAGGGGAAATGCAGCCGACCGTCGGCGGCGGCCAGATACGCCGCGCAGCCGCCCAGCAGGACCAGCCCCACGATCAGCTTTCCCGGCTCGAAGTCATGCCGTGCCACGGGCCACCTCCACCTGGCCGAGACCGGCCTTGAGCTCGATCTTCACGGTGCCGTGCGACGGCTGCCCGGCGTCCGGCGGCAGGGTCAGGTGCCGGCGCTGCCCGGGCTGGACGTCGATGTCGTCGCGGCGCTCCCCGGGGAGTTGGACGTCGCCGACCCCGACCTCGATGTCCAGGTCCGCGGTCACGTCGCGGGGCAGGACGACCGTCAGCTTGCCCGCGCCGACCTCGGCGCCGGCGGTGACGGGGGCCGTGCCGGTGCCGGCGCCCGCCGGCCACGGCAGGCCGGTCAGGTCGAGTACGCCGACGCCGGTGCCCAGCGCGTAGTGCGGCCGCAGTTCCGTCAGGCTCGCGGGGCGCCAGGTGGTGCGGGTCCAGTGGTCGGTCACCGACTTCGGCAGTGCGGCGGCGCCGACGAGCAGGGCCGCGGTCAGCGTCGCCATGACGACGGTGCCGCCGCCGGTGCGGCCGTAGCGCGAACTGATCGCGATGCCCAGCCCGTAGACGCCCAGCGCGCAGGCCAGACCGATCTCCAGGGAGGTGCCCAAAGGACGGTGATGCCAGGTCAGACCCACACCGAGGCCGAAGGCGGCCAGGGCGAGCAGGAAGGTCCAGCCGCCCAGCTGCCGGCCGGTGCGCGCGGGCGCCCGGGCGGGCTCGCGGGCGCCGGCGGCGGCCGGGGCCGCGGGCGGGCGGGTGCCCGGGCCGAAGCCCTTGGCCGGCCCGTGGCCGTGGCCGCGGCCGTCTCCGCGGTCGAGGTCGCGGTCGTCGACCGTGCTGTCGTCCGGGCCCCACAGGTAGCCGGTGGCCCCGATGCCCGCGCCGCCCGCGGCGGCGACCGGGTCGCGCCACCAGGACGGCGTGCCGGGGGCCGGGGGCGCCTGGGTCTCGGGGGGCGCGTCCATGGCCTTGTGCGCCTTGTGGAGCCGCTGCGCCCGGAGCGCCTCCGGCCCCTCCTCGGCGTCGGTCTCGGCCAGCCGGCGCTGCTGCGACCAGTGGGCCGCGCCGATGAGAGCGAGGGTCAGCATGATGGCGAAGGCCATCACGCCGCCGTTGTTGAGCATGGAGAGGAAGAGCCCGCAGCCGACGAGCGCGCACAGCAGCGCCGTCAGCGCCTGGCCGTCGACCCGGCCGGACAGCATCCGGCGGGCCTCGTTGTCGTCCTCGCCCTCCAGCGGGATGAGCAGCCACGCGAAGCCGTACACGGTCAGCCCCAGCCCGCCGGTGACCGCCAGCATGCCCAGCGCCACCCGGAAGATGACGGGGTCCATGTCGAAGCAGCGGCCGAGTCCGCCGCACACCCCGGAGACCATCCGGTGCTCGCGGCTGCGCCGCAGCGGCGGTCGCGTCTCGTGCTCTGCGGGGGGTGGCGCGTCGGTCATGGGGACATGGTGTCAATCGGAACGTACGTACGGCACCCGTGGCGACCCTGGGCGTTCCCTGAGATTGCCCCTGAGCCCGAGACGGTTAGGGTGTCGCATCGAACACACGACGGGGAACCGGAGGCGAGCGCGGTGCAGGGTGCATTGCCCGAGGCGGGACGGCTGGTCGCCGGGCGGTACCGGCTCGTCGAGCGGATCGGTCACGGCGGCATGGGCACCGTCTGGCGGGCCCAGGACGAGCTGCTCGGCCGTCAGGTCGCGGTCAAGCGGCTCCACGTCTCCCCCGGCCTGGAGGAGGACGAGCTCGCCACCCTCTACGAGCGCACCCGCCGGGAGGCCCGCAGCGCGGCCCGCATCACCCACCCCAACGTCGTGGTCGTCCACGATGTGGTCGACGACGGCGGCCTGCCCTGCATCGTGATGGAGTACGTGCCGTCCACGACGCTCGGCGACGTGCTCAAGCGCGGTCCCGTCTCGCCCGAGGTCGCCGCCCGCATCGGGCGCGGCATGATCGCGGCCCTGCGCGCCGCCCACGCGGCCGGCGTGCTGCACCGCGACGTCAAGCCGGGCAACGTCCTCCTCGGCCACGACGGGCGCGTCGTCCTCACCGACTTCGGCATCGCCCAGTCCACCGGCACCTCCACGCTCACCAAGACCGGCGAGATGGTCGGTTCGATCGACTACATCGCCCCCGAGCGCGTCAAGGGCGCCAAGCCCGGCCCCGCCGCCGACCTGTGGGCCCTGGGCGCCACGCTCTACCAGGCTCTGGAGGGCCGGCCGCCGTTCCGCAAGGACACCGCCGTCGAGACGGCGTACGCCATCGCCATGGACCCGCTGGTGCCGCCGCAGCGTGCGGGGGACCTGACCCGTCTCGTCGAGACCCTGCTGGCCAAGGACCCGGCCCTGCGCCCGCCGGCCGAGCTCGTCGAGCAGATCCTCCGCGAGCCGGCCGCCGGCCCCGACACCATGGCCCACGCGGCCCCGACTCCGCCCGCCCCGGCCCGCACCGAGCCGCCCACCGCGCCCACCGCCGCGGTCGCCCGCGCCGAGTCGCCGACGGCGTCCGTCACCGCGGCAGCGCCCTCCGCCGCGC
>KL569426.1:109365-113794 GCA_000715685.1 Streptomyces lilacinus | reverse complement strand
TGTGTATAAGAGACAGAGCCGAAGGCCGGCGAGTCGAAGGCCCCGCGCCGCCGGGCGCTGTGGTGGGGCCTGACGGCGACCGTCGCCGGAGCCGTCCTGGCCGCCGGCGGCTACGTGTTGCTGCTGAGCGGCGACGCCGAGGGAGACGGCGAGGACGAGGCCGAGTCGCCCGCGAACGACGTCCCGGCGGCGACGGCGTCGCCGAGCGCGTCCCCCCGTACGCTCCCGCCCGTCCCCAAGGGCTACCACCTCTTCGAGGACAAGAAGACCCGCGTCGCCTTCCCCGTGCCGGACGGCTGGACGCGCAAGCAGGTGCCGAACGACCCCAACGGCGCCGCCGTCTACGTCGACCCGAGCGGGCTCGTCCGCCTCGAGGTCTCCGTCCTCGACCTGGCGAGCAGCGACCCCCTCCAGCGCTGGGTGGACGACGAGGCCAAGTCGGTGGCCGAGGGCAAGCTGCCGGGTTACAAGCAGTTGCGCATGCAGGACACGGAGTTCCGGGGAGAGCCGGCCGCGCTCTGGGAGTTCACCTTCAAGGGCCGGGCGCGCGACTACCGCGCCGTCGACCTCGGCTTCGGCCGCCCGGGTGGGAACGAGTACGCGATTTACCTCTCGGCCCCGAGTGCCGACTGGGCGCGGTACAAGAAGGTCTTCGACGACGTCAAGGACGGCTTCCGCCCGAGCGACGAGCATTAAAAGCAGATGGGGGAGCCGTCAGGGGCGACCCTGATGCCGCCCCGGCGGCCCGCATGTGACGATCAGGGCATGACCACCGCTCCCGGCCCCGACGCCCCGCCCCTGCGCAAGCTCTACCGCAGTGCCGAGGGGCGCATGCTCGGCGGTGTGGCCCGGGGGCTCGCGGGGCACCTGGGGCTGCCGGTGTCGTGGGTGCGGGTGGCGTTCCTCGCGCTGTTCATGGCGAAGGGCATGGGCGCGCTGCTGTACGCGGTGTTCTGGTTCGTCGTGCCCCTCGGGGTCGGCGGGGTGGAGGCGGCCCCGCGCGCTGCCACCGCAGAGGTCGCCGCGGACGGGCGCCGGCGGCTGTTCGCCCGCAAGCCGGACCGGGGCCAGGTCTTCGCCCTCCTCGCGCTCCTCGTCAGCGCCACCGTCTTCCTCGACCGCCTCCAACTCGGCCCCGCCAACGCCTACCTCTGGCCGCTGCTGCTGATAGGCGTCGGCGTCGCCCTCGTCTGGCGGCAGGCCGACAACGCCCGCCGGGCCCACTGGATGGAGGTCGGGCGCCGCAAGCGCGTCCTGCCGCTCGCGCGCGGCGCCGCTGGCGTGCTGCTCGTCGGCATGGGCGCGACCGGCATCGCCGTGCTGCGGGGCTCCGCCGAGCACCTGGGCACCGTGCTGCAGGCCTCGCTCGCGGTGCTGGTCGGCATCGCACTGCTGGCCGGGCCCTCCGTCGTACGGATGACCCAGGACCTCTCCGCCGAGCGGACGATGCGCATCCGCGCCCAGGAACGGGCCGAGGTCGCCGCCCACGTCCACGACTCCGTCCTGCACACGCTCACCCTCATCCAGCGCAACGCCGAGGACTCCCGCGAGGTCGCCCGCCTCGCCCGCGCGCAGGAGCGCGAGTTGCGCAACTGGCTGTACGACCCCGAGGGCCGGGGCAAGGACGAGGCCGAGGAGCCCCAGACCCTGGCCGAGGGCGTCAAGGCCGCCGCGGCCGAGGTCGAGGACCACCACGGGGTGCCCATCGAGGTCGTCGTGGTCGGCGACTGCCCGCTCGACGAGCGGCTCGGCGCCCAGCTGCAGGCGGCCCGTGAGGCCATGGTCAACGCGGCGAAGTACGGTGGCGACGGCGGTGCCGTCCAGGTCTACGCCGAGGTCGAGGGCCGTACCGTCTTCATCTCGGTGCGCGACCGGGGCCCGGGCTTCGACCTGGACGCGGTGCCGGACGACCGGATGGGCGTCCGCGAGTCGATCATCGGCAGGATGCAGCGCAACGGCGGCACCGCGCGACTGCGATCCGCACCCGACGGGGGGACGGAAGTGGAGCTGGAGATGGAGAGGGCGGAGAACGCGTCATGACGACCGAGGAGACGACGGATCGGCACGTCAGGGTCGTGCTGGTCGACGACCACCGGATGTTCCGCACGGGCGTGCAGGCCGAGATCGGCGACACCGGGCGCACGGGCGTCGAGGTCGTCGGCGAGGCCGCCGACGTCGACCAGGCGGTCACGGTCATCACCGCGACCCGCCCCGAGGTGGTCCTGCTGGACGTCCACCTGCCCGGCGGCGGCGGAGTGGAAGTGCTGCGGCGCTGCGCCCCCCTGATGACCGGCCAGGAGTCGCCGGTGCGCTTCCTGGCCCTGTCGGTCTCCGACGCCGCCGAGGACGTCATCGGCGTCATCCGCGGCGGCGCCCGCGGCTACGTCACGAAGACCATCACCGGCACCGACCTCATCGACGCGGTCTTCCGCGTCAAGGACGGCGACGCGGTCTTCTCGCCGCGCCTGGCCGGCTTCGTCCTCGACGCCTTCGCCTCGACGGACGCGCCGCCGGTCGACGAGGACCTCGACCGGCTGACGCAGCGCGAGCGCGAGGTCCTGCGGCTGATCGCGCGCGGCTACGCGTACAAGGAGATCGCCAAGCAGCTGTTCATCTCCGTCAAGACGGTGGAGTCCCACGTCTCCGCGGTGCTGCGCAAGCTGCAGCTGTCCAACCGGCACGAGCTGACCCGCTGGGCGACGGCCCGCCGGCTGGTCTGACGCCCGGGGCGTGCCCCGGACGGGCTGACTTCGTCGGCCCGTCCGGCGTTTGGGGGCGGCGGAACCTCCCGGCGCTTCTCGCCATCTACTCACAGGCGAGAGGCACAGAACCGGAAACGAGGCCCGCCCGATGAGCCTGACGGGAACCCCCTTCTTCCTCACCACGATCGTCCTGGTCCTGGTGGCCCTGGCGCTGCCGCTGGGGCTGTGGGGGAGAGTCGGCGGACCCCGGCTCGTACGCCAGGCCGTCCGCGTGCTGATGCTGCTCTTCGCGCAGGTCACCGCCATCGTCATGGTCTTCGTGATCGTCAACAACACCAACGGCCTCTTCGACAACTGGGCCGACCTCATGGGCACCGGGGACCACGTCCAGGCCGCCGCCGACCTCGGCCCGGACGGCACCGGCGGCAAGAAGGTCGACCACGAGCCCAAGGTCGTCCAGCAGTTCCGGCCCGCCTCGGACAAGCGCATGGGCCCCGGCGTCCAGGAGACGCAGCTCAAGGGCCGCATATCCGGCGTGGAGGGCGAGGTCTACGTCTGGCTGCCGCCGCAGTACGACGACCCGGCGTACAAGAACAAGAAGTTCCCCGTGGTCGAGGTGCTCCCCGGCTTCCCCGGCTCGGCGAAGGCCTGGTTCGGCACCCTCAACGTCAACACCCAGCTCAAGCCGATGATGGAGAAGGGCGAGGTGGCGCCGTTCGTCATCGTGGCGCCCCGCACCACCCTCCTCGGCGACACCGACACCGGCTGCGCCAACATCCCCGGCAAGGTCAACGCCGACACCTGGCTCAGCGTCGACGTCCGCAAGATGGTCGTCGACACCTTCCGCGTCGACGACCGGGCCGACGGCTGGGCCGTCGCCGGCTACTCGGCCGGCGCCCACTGCGCGACCAAGCTGGCCGTCGCGCACCCCGACCGCTACCGCGCCGGCGTGAGCCTCTCCGGCTACAACGACCCCTCGGGCGAGCCCGCCTCCCTCACCGCGAAGACGCCGGAGCTGCGCGAGGCGAACAACCCCTGGAAGATGCTGCAGCACGCCAAGACCCCGCCGCGCGTCGCGCTCTTCCTCTCCGGCGCGGAGGGCGACGGCTACCAGGGCGGGCTGGCGATCAAGCAGTCGGCCAAGCCGCCGACGACCGTGCAGGTGACCATGGTCCCGGCCGGCGCGGGCGGCCACGGCACGGCCGTGTGGAAACGGCAGGTACCGGAGGTCTTCCGCTGGCTGACGCAGCAGGTCGCCCACTGATCGAGCGGGTTCGGGCCGCGGCTCACGCGGGCCGGGACGCGCCCGCGAACGGCATCTCGTCGATCGGCGCGATCCGCACCGGCGCGCCGGGGTGCGGAGCGTGGATCATCTGCCCGCCGCCGATGTACAGCCCGACGTGGCTGATGCCGGAGTAGAAGAACACCAGGTCGCCGGGGACGAGCTGGGACCGGGCGACCCGGTGCCCGGCGTTGATCTGGGTGTACGTGGTGCGCGGCAGCGACACCCCGGCCGCCTGCCAGGCCGCCTGGGTCAGCCCCGAGCAGTCGAACGCCGACGGGCCGGTCGCCCCCCACACGTACGGCTTGCCGATCGCGGCGTACGCGTAGGCCACCGCCTGGGACGCGCGCCCCGACACGGCCCGGGAGGCGGTTTCGACGACGGCGCGGCCCGGTGCCGGCAGCGCGGCGCCCGCCGCCGCCGTGCCGGCGCCCACGACGCCGTC
>KL569426.1:105213-109093 GCA_000715685.1 Streptomyces lilacinus | reverse complement strand
GCCTCGATGGTGCGCTTGTGCGCGGCGAGCGCGGCCTCCTCGCGTCTGATCTCGCCGAGCCGGGCGTCGGCGGTGGTGCGGACCTGCTGGACGTCGCGCAGCTCGTGCCGCACCCGGGCGACGGCCGTGGCCTGCTGGGCGCCCGCGCGGTCGGCGAGCGAGGCGCCCTCGAGGAAGCGGTCGGGGTTGCTCGACAGCAGCAGCCGCATGCTGGTGGGCAGGGCGCCGTCGCGGTACTGGGCGGTGGCGAAGGAGCCGAGGGCGTTGCGCGCGGCGTTGAGGCGCTCGGTCTTGCGGGCGGCCTCGTCCTGCAGCCGGCCGAGGGCGGAGCGGGCCCGGTCGGAGCGCTCCTTGACGCCGTTGTACCGCTCGGTGGCCACCTCGGCCTGCTGGTAGTAGCGGGCCACCTGCGCCTTCACCTCGGTGGGGGTGAGGGTCGGGGCGGCGTGGCCGGTGCCCTCGAGGGCCGTGGCGGTGGCGACTCCCGCGAGGGCGAGGGTGGCCGCGGTGCGGGCGGTGCTGCCGGCGAGCGCGTTCTGCTTGGGCTTTCGGTGCGTCGCCACGTCGGCCGTCACTTCCTTCTTCCGTCCGGCAAGGGGGGCCGGCGGCGGCCCGTGCGAGGGGGGAGGGGGCCGGGCCGCCGCCGTCTGGAGGAGGACGCTAAACCGCGAGGTCACCTGGAAACGGTCATGACCGGTATTGCCCTCAATCGGCTGTTTGGTGACCGGCGATGGTGAACGCTCTCTGCCGACTCGGAAGGATGCGGCCGGGGACTGATCGATGCCGGGATCTTGTCCTACCTGGCGGTCAGTGGCTGATATGCGCCCGGTTAGGGTCCTTTCTCATGGACGTACTCATTCACGCCGTCGTCGGTCTGCACATCGTCGGCATCGCCGCCCTCCTCGGCGGGTTCCTGACCCAGACGAAGGCCATGAAGCGGGGCGCGGCCCGCATGACCCCGGCGATGCTGCACGGCGCGCTCACCATGCTGGTCACCGGCGCCGCGCTGGTGGGGCTGCACCAGGGGCAGGGCGACACGATCAACACCGTCAAGATCGGTGTGAAGCTGGCCCTGCTGGTGGTGATCCTTGGCCTGGTCTACGTGAAGCGCGACGACGAGAAGGTCGAGGCAGCCGCCTTCGGCACGGTGGGCGCCCTCACGGCGGCGAACATCTTCGTCGCCGTGCTGTGGGTCTGACCCCTGCCGTGCCGCGGGTCCGACCCCTGCCTCGTTGTGGGGCTGACCACTGTCCCGCGGAAGCGGGACCGGCTGTCAGTGGGGCCGCCTAGACTCGGGAGGCGATGAGCAGCCTCTTTGACGACAGCTTCCTGGCGGATCTCGCCCCCTCGGATCCTTCCGACGAGGAGCACCCGCCGCCCCCGGAGGACGTGGCCCCGGAGCCCCTGCCGGACGACCTGTTCGGCGGCGCCTTCGACGCGCCCGTCCCCCGCGAGGCGTACTACCGCGACGGCGCCGCGCGGCCCGTCGTGGACCCCGCGGCGCTGTTGGACGGGATGAACGACCAGCAGCGCGCCGCCGTCGTGCACACAGGGTCGCCGCTGCTGATCGTCGCCGGTGCCGGCTCCGGCAAGACGCGCGTGCTCACCCACCGCATCGCCCACCTCCTGGGCGCCCGCCACGTCCACCCCGGCCAGATCCTCGCGATCACCTTCACCAACAAGGCCGCGGGCGAGATGAAGGAGCGCGTCGAGCAGCTCGTCGGCCCCCGGGCGAACGCGATGTGGGTGATGACCTTCCACAGCGCGTGCGTACGGATCCTGCGCCGCGAGAGCAAGAAGCTGGGCTTCACGTCCTCCTTCTCGATCTACGACGCCGCGGACTCCAAGCGGCTCATGGCGCTCGTGTGCCGGGACCTCGACCTCGACCCGAAGAAGTTCCCGCCGAAGTCCTTCAGCGCGAAGATCTCCAACCTGAAGAACGAGCTCATCGACGAGGAGGCCTTCGCGGCGCAGGCCGCCGACGGCTTCGAGAAGACGCTCGCCGAGGCGTACGCGATGTACCAGGCGCGGCTGCGCGAGGCCAACGCCCTGGACTTCGACGACATCATCATGACCACGGTCCACCTGCTGCAGGCGTTCCCGGACGTGGCCGAGCACTACCGCCGCCGCTTCCGGCACGTCCTGGTCGACGAGTACCAGGACACCAACCACGCCCAGTACACGCTCGTGCGCGAGCTGGTGGGCACGCCGGGGAGCGCCGGCGAGGAGGGCCCCGCCGAGCTGTGCGTCGTCGGCGACGCCGACCAGTCGATCTACGCCTTCCGCGGTGCCACCATCCGCAACATCCTCCAGTTCGAGGAGGACTACCCCGACGCCACGACGATCCTGCTCGAGCAGAACTACCGCTCCACGCAGACGATCCTCAACGCCGCCAACGCCGTCATCGAGCGCAACGAGAACCGCCGCCCGAAGAACCTGTGGACCCAGGCCGGCGCGGGCGCGGCCATCACCGGCTACGTCGCCGACACCGAGCACGACGAGGCGCAGTTCGTCGCCGAGGAGATCGACCGGCTGACCGACGCCGGCGACGCCAAGGCCGGCGACGTCGCCGTCTTCTACCGCACCAACGCCCAGTCCCGTGTCTTCGAAGAGATCTTCATCCGGGTCGGGCTGCCCTACAAGGTCGTCGGCGGCGTGCGCTTCTACGAGCGCAAGGAGGTCCGCGACGTCCTCGCGTACCTGCGCGTGCTCGCCAACCCCGAGGACACCGTGCCGCTGCGGCGCATCCTCAACGTGCCCAAGCGCGGCATCGGCGAGCGCGCCGAAGCCATGATCGACGCCCTGTCGCTGCGCGAGAAGATCAGCTTCGCGCAGGCGCTGCGGCGCGTCGACGAGGCGTACGGCATGGCGGCCCGCTCGAGCAACGCCGTCAAGCGCTTCAACGTGCTGATGGAGGAGCTGCGCACCATTGTCGAGTCGGGCGCCGGCCCGGCGACCGTCCTCGAGGCGGTCCTGGAGCGCACGGGCTACCTCGCCGAGCTGCAGTCCTCCACCGACCCCCAGGACGAGACCCGCGTCGAGAACCTGCAGGAGCTCGCCGCCGTCGCCCTCGAGTTCGAGCAGGAGCGCACGGAGGAGGAGCCGGGCACGCTGGCCGACTTCCTGGAGAAGGTCGCCCTCGTCGCCGACTCCGACCAGATCCCGGACGAGGACACGGAGGGCACGGGCGTCATCACGCTGATGACCCTGCACACGGCGAAGGGCCTGGAGTTCCCCGTCGTCTTCCTCACCGGCATGGAGGACGGCGTCTTCCCGCACCAGCGCGCCCTCGGCCAGGTCAAGGAGCTGGAGGAGGAGCGGCGGCTCGCCTACGTGGGCATCACGCGCGCCCGCGAGCGGCTGTACCTGACCCGGTCCAGCATGCGCAGCGCGTGGGGCCAGCCCGCGTACAACCCGCCCTCGCGCTTCCTCGAGGAGATCCCCGACCAGTACATGACGTGGCGCCGCACCGGGCCCGCGACGCCGTCGGCGTCCTCGCTGGGCGCCGGGTCGGGCATCACGTCGGACTTCTCGTCGCGGGCCACCACCTCCCGGACGCAGCCGAGCGGCTTCGCGACGCGGCGGGCGAAGGAGCGGCAGGTCGTGGCGCTCACGATCGGCGACCGCGTCACGCACGACTCGTTCGGCCTGGGCACCGTCGTGGCCGTCAAGGGCAGCGGGGACAACGCCGAGGCGACGATCGACTTCGGCGAGGAGAAGCCGAAGCGCTTGCTGCTGCGGTACGCGCCGGTGGAGAAGCTTTAGCGCTCCGCTGCGGGTTGTTCGTGGCTGGTCGCGCAGTTCCCCGCGCCCCTTTGGGGCGCGTCGGTCACGTCGGGTCGAGGTCTGTC
Source organism: Streptomyces lilacinus (assembly GCA_000715685.1). Taxonomy (GTDB): domain Bacteria; phylum Actinomycetota; class Actinomycetes; order Streptomycetales; family Streptomycetaceae; genus Streptomyces; species Streptomyces lilacinus. Next base: position 105,242 of record KL569426.1, on the reverse strand, counting down.
TCTTATACACATCTCTGATGGCGCGAGGG
>KL569426.1:100318-105048 GCA_000715685.1 Streptomyces lilacinus | reverse complement strand
TGTGTATAAGAGACAGGTGCAGGTGCGGTCCGGTGGAGTTGCCGGAGTTGCCGGAGTAGGCGATGACGTCGCCGGCCTTCACGGGCCCGGACCGGAGCTTGTAGCTGCTGAGGTGGCAGTACCAGGTCTCGGTGCCGTCCGCCGACGTCACCTTGGCCATGTTGCCGTAGGCCACGTTGTACTGCGTGGTGACCGTGCCGTCGGTGGCCGCCATGACGGGCGTGCCGTAGGCGACGGGGAAGTCGATGCCGGTGTGCACCGACATCCAGTTGACGCCGGCCTGGCCGTAGTACGCGCTGAGGCCGTGCTGGCTCACCGGCAGCGAGAACTTCGGCCGCTCGCGCTCCTTGCGGGCGGCTTCCTCCGCCTTGCGCTTGCGCTCCTCGTCCTGGCGGGCCTTGAGGTCGATCCGCTCCTGGGTGCGGCTGGCGCGGGAGGCGAAGTCGTCGGCGCCCCGGCTGACGCCGGCGAGCTGGGTGTCCAGCTTGCTGTTGGCGGCCGAGAGCTTGACCGCGGTGTCGGGGGCGGAGGCGGCGGTGGGCTGCTTGGTGTCCTTCTGGCCGCCGGCCACGACGGAGGCGGCGGCGATGCCGGCCACGCCCATCACGGCGACGGACGGCACGGCGACGGTCAGCAGCGCCTTGCGCCGCGGGCGGTAGCCGGTGCGGGCGGGAGCGCCCTTGCGCCGGCTGGCCCGGGCCTGGTGCGGGACGGTGGGGGCGGGGGCGAGGTCGTCCGCCGCGTCCGCCGCATCGGGGGTGTCCGGGAAGGCGCCCGGGAAATCGTCCGGATCGATGGCCGTCATGGCGCGGGTCTCGGCGTTGGCGATGGCACCCGCGCCGGCCGCGGCGGCCATGTCGACGCCGGAGAGGTCGACCATGAGCGTCGGCGCGTGCTGCGGCGCGCCGTTGTCGGCCGCGGCGCCGGCGCCGGCGTAGGCGCTGGTGTCCCAGGTCTGCGTCTGCTGGGCGCTGAAGTCCCACTGGCCGGAGGTGGCCGAGGTGTCCGGCGTGTCCCACGACGAGGAAGGGTCCGGGTACGTGTGCTGCCCGGTGGTGTCCCACGCCTGGGCGGCGACGCCGCTCGTGTCCCACTGACCGGAGTGGTGGCCGGTGTCGTACGAGGAGGCGTACGCGGTGTCGTACGAACCCGTCGTCGGACCCGCCGAGTTCCAGGCGCCCGTGTCCCACTGGCCCGAATTTCCGGAATCACTCCAATGGCCGGACGTATCCCACTGACCCGAGTGATGAGGGGTGGCGTCATGCCCACCGGTGAAGTGCTGACCGGTGGCGTTCTGGGCGCCGAGGTCGTAACCGTTGAAATCCCAGGTCTGCGTGTGACCGGTGACGCCCCATTGACTGGTGGTGTCCCAATGGCCGGATGTGTCGGAGGCGCCGGAAGGCCACTGACCTGTGGCGTAGCCGTCGTATCCGGCATAGGCCTGGGACGTGCTCTGCTGCTCGTACGAGGTGTAGTGCTGCCCGTGCCCAAAAGAGGCGTCGGCAGCGGGAACGGGCTGAGCCGGGCCCGCCGACGGGTGACGGTCGTTCACCACCACATCCATTTCGCCTTGGCAGTCAGGAGAATTAGCGGCGACTGTACCCGGCGGTATGCGGCGGCGACAATCTTCCCCACGTTTCGGTGTGGAGAGGGCTGGGCATTTAGCCGCCTTTTGGCGGACTGAACCCTGATGGGTCGCCTTGACGTTCGATATTCGTTCGATGTCTTGGCGCTGTCTTAGCGGTGCGATGTCGGTGGCGGGGTCGGGGGTCGGGGTCGGGGATTCAGGCGACCGAGGCGGCTCCCCGGGCGCCCGCGGGTGCTTCTTCCGTGGTCAGCGCCTGCCTGATGCCCGCCGCCACCTCCCCGTGCACCGGCAGCGCGAGATGCCCGACACCGCTCACGCGGACGTTGCGCGCGTGGAGATCGGGGTGGTCGATTCGGGCGGTCTCGACCGGAACCATGATCTGATCGAGGTCGCTCCAGAAGCCGATGAATTGCGTCGCGCAATGCGGGACGGGACCGGCCAGCTCGCGGATCACCTCGGATTCCGGGCGCATCTGCCGCACCAGGGGATGGGCCGATGCCAGCGGCGCCACGCGGGTGCCGCCGTGCGGCGTGCCGAGGGTGACGAGGGTGCGCACGCGGGCGTCGCCGCCCATGCGCTGGATGTAGTAGCGCGCGACCAGGCCGCCGAGGCTGTGGCCCACCATGTCGACGCGCTCGTGGCCCGTGTGGGCGCAGACCTCCTCGACGTGGCGGGCGAGCAGCGTGGCCGCCGTGCGGATGTCGCCCGTCAGGAGGGAGTAGTTGAGGGACCAGACCTGCTGCCAGCCGTGCCGGCGCAGCGAGCGGCGCAGCAGGACGAACACCGAGCGGTTGTCGATGAAGCCGTGGAGGAGCAGGACGGGCGGGCGGTCCGGGGGCGGGCCGCCGTCGGGCGCCGCGTCGGGGTGGGTCGGATCCGGGTGGGTCGGGTCCAGGCGCGTGGGGTCCGGGCGGATGGGGTCCAGGCGTGCGGGATCCGGGTGGGTCGGGTCCGGCAGGAGGGTGTCGGGTGTCTGCCGGGCGGGGCGCGGGGGCGGGCGGCGCTCCTGGGCCATGCCGGTGGGGTAGATCAGCAGGTGCGCGGCGAGGATCGCCAGCTCGAGCACCGTGGACCGCACCAGCGCGGCCGACGGGCGCACAAGGGCACAAGGGCGTAAGAGGGTGCAGAGAAAGGGCAAGGCCCTCATGGCCGACCGACCTCCCGAACGGCACACGGAAGGCGATCGCCGCCCCCGTGTGCACTTCGCGGGCAACCGCTGGGTGCGGCCGGCCGGGTCCCCTGCGCCGTGCGGCTGACGGCGCAGGGGCACGGCCGCCCCGCCGCGGCTCCCCTCGCGACTGTCCCGTGGTCCGGCGGCTCGAAAGTGAAGAGGGCCCTGTGGCCCGTGAGACGCGGGGTACGGGAGCGGTGCGTAGCGAACGTGGTGTCCCACGTGTGATTTCCCCCTCCCTCTCCACCGCGAAACTGCCGCGTGCGGGATGCTGGAGATAACGTTCGTTCACGTCTCCGGGCCCTTGGGTACGGGCTCTGGACACGGGAGACCTCGCGGCCGGCTGACGGCACGTACATGCACGTACATGGAGGCAGTGATGGGAGTGACCGGTCCGATCCGCGTGGTGGTGGCCAAGCCGGGGCTCGACGGCCACGATCGCGGTGCGAAGGTCATCGCGCGTGCGCTGCGCGACGCGGGCATGGAGGTCATCTACACCGGGCTCCACCAGACCCCCGAGCAGATCGTCGACACCGCGATCCAGGAGGACGCCGACGCGATCGGCCTGTCCATCCTCTCCGGCGCGCACAACACCCTCTTCGCGAAGGTGATCGAGCTGCTGAAGGAGCGCGACGCGGCGGACATCAAGGTCTTCGGCGGCGGCATCATCCCCGAGGCGGACATCCCGCCGCTCAAGGAGCGGGGCGTCGCGGAGATCTTCACCCCGGGGGCGACGACGACGGCGATCGTGGAGTGGGTCAACGCCAACGTCAGGCAGACGGCGGAGGCGTAGAGCGCGTAGGGGCGAGCTCCGCTTGCATCGTGGCGCGGAGGCGGAGGGTGCCTATGAGGCGGCCGAAGGCCTCCGCCCAGTAGCCGGTGGCGCCGGTCGCGGTGCCTTCGTCGTTCCCCCGGCTCTCCTGCGGGAAGACGGTGACGGACTCCAGGTGGTCGGCCTGGGCCGGGTCGAGGCAGCGCTCCGCCATGCCCATCACACCGCTGAAGCTCCACGGATAGCCGCCCGCGTCCCGGGCCGTGTCCAGCGCGTCCACCACCGCCCTGCCCAGCGGCTCGGCCCACGGTACGGCGCACACGCCGAGCAGTCGGAAGGCGTCCGACAGGCCGTGCGCCGCGACGAACTCCGCCACCCACGCCGCGCGTTCCTCCGGGGGCAGCGCGGACAGCAGCTTAGCCGGGTCCAGCCACGAGGCGCCCTCGGGCGCGGGCGGGGACGTCGCCGGGCCCAGCAGGGCCCGTGACCACGCCGCGTCCTTCTGCCGGACGGCCGCCCGGCACCAGGCGGCGTGCAGGTCCGGCTGCCAGCCGTCCGCCACCGGCAGGGCCACGGCCTCCTCGGCGCTCGTCACCCCGAGCCGCTCGAACCAGATCGTCAGCGGTGCCGCCTCCACGAGCTGGCTCAGCCACCAGGACCGCTTGCCGCGGCCGGCCGGGGGCTTGGCCGCGATGCCGTCGCGCTGCATTCCGCTGTCGCACTCGTGGGGTGCCTCGACGACGACGCGCGGGCTTTCCTCCGGGCCGCCGGTGTGGTCCAACGCGACGCAGGCGCGCGCCCGCTCGGCCATCCGGCCGGCGAGGGCGGAGCCCGGCAGGGCGGACAGCAGCTCGGCCGCCGTGGCCCGGACGGTACGGCCGCGGTCGGCGAGCGCCTCCTCCAGGAACGGCTCGTCGGCGGGGGAGAGCTCCTCGCGCAGGATGTCCAGGAACATCAGCCGGTCCTCGGCCCGCTCGGTCGCCCACGTCGTGGCCAACAGCTCCCGGGCGGCGGCGGGGTCGCGGCGCCGCAGGCCGGTGAGGAGGGCGACGCGTTCGGCGAACAGGCCTTCCTGCCATACGTCAGGGCCTGCGCAGGCGCCGGCGCCGCTCGTGCTCCGGAGCGCGTACTTCCACTGCGGGTTGAGTCTCGCGAGCCACAGGGCACGGGAGCCGCCGAGGGCCAGGGCCGCCGGGCGC
>KL569426.1:99141-100101 GCA_000715685.1 Streptomyces lilacinus | reverse complement strand
CCAGCCACTGGGGGAGCAGCTCCGTGAGATCGGGGGCGCCGGCGCGGCGGGCGGAACGGTCGGAGAGCAGCAGGCCGAGCCGTCGGCGGGCGGCGTCCGGGAGAGCGGGGCGGGGGTCGTCGGGTGCCACGTCGGGCCGGTCGCGGGCGACCGCGGGAAGCAGCGCGGCGCGACGCTGCACGGTGTGCAGGGCGGCAAGATCGAGGACCGCGCCGGGGCTGTGGCCACTACGGCGCTCGGTGCCGAGAAGGGCAGTGCTGACGAGATCGTCCCAGGTGGTGAGCCTCATGGGTGTGCTCCTTCAGAAGCGGTTCGGGGTAATCGGGTGGGTGAGTGGGCGAATCCCCGCGCCGCCAGGCGCGGGCGACCCCCACCGGCCGGTCACAGGGCCACCGGCTCCGGCGCCCACGCCGTGAGCGGCGTGAAGCCACGGTGGCCGCACTCGCCGAAGACCCGTATCGGCGCGCCGCCGGACAGCGCGGCGAGCCGCCACAAAGACATGGCGTCATCCGCACCCCGAGGGGCGATGGGAAGCGCCGATTCCCCCGCCGCATCGGCCAGTTGCCAGCCGCCCTCCCCGTCAGGGGTCGGCACGACCCCGTCCAGCACCACCGGCCACCCCTCCAGCCACGGATCGTCCCGCAGCGCCTCCCCGTACGCCCGAAGCGCGTCTCCCGTCTCGCCGCCCGGCGGTGCCACCCCGGCGACGGCGACGGGCCCCGCATGCCGCGTGCCCAGCACCGCCCGCAGCGGCCGCGCCGCCGCGTGGAAGGCCAGGTCCGCGTCGAGCGCCAGGCCCACGGGGAGGGAGAGCTCGGGCGCGCGACCCGCCGCCCCGTAGGAGAGGAGAAGGGCCATCCGGCCCGTCCCCACGCCGTGGAGCCAGACGCGCCGCGTCACCAGCCGCCCGTCGTCGCTGTCCCGCTGCGCCAGCACCAGCCAGCGGTCCCGGATCGGCGG
>KL569426.1:98495-98882 GCA_000715685.1 Streptomyces lilacinus | reverse complement strand
CAGCCAGCGGTCCCGGATCGGCGGCGCCGAGGCCAGCAGCGCGGCCGCGTCCTGCGTGATGCCGACCCGGGCGCGCACCGTCGCGGCCAGCCCCTCCGGCAGCTCCGCCACCCGGAGATACCCCTGGTTGAGCGTGTGCAGCAGCGCGCACTCCTCCAGGAGTCGCGACGCCCGCTCCGCCCCGGATCCGGTGACCGAGGACAACTCCCTTACGCGCGCGGCCAGTCCGGGTGCCTGCGCGTCGACCATGCGGGCCGCCGTCTCCTCCCACTGACCGTACGCCGTGCCCTCTGCCGCCGCGAACCCGCTCCGGACCAGGTCGGCGAGGCGCTGCTCCAACTCCGAGGCGCCCTCGGCGATCCGCCGCGCCCGGCGCTCGGCGCGGCG
>KL569426.1:93336-98247 GCA_000715685.1 Streptomyces lilacinus | reverse complement strand
GCCTCGGGGTCGGGCGACGCCGCTCGCTCGGGGCGCTCGGCACGCTGCCGGCGCCGCTCCAGCCACTGGGCCGCCCAGTCGGGCACCCGGTCCGCGGCGGGCACGGACGCCTCCCCCTCCGCCCACAACAGCAGCAGTCCCAGGGCGTGTTTGCACGGGAACTTGCGGCTGGGGCAGCTGCACTGGAAGCCCGGTCCCGTCAGGTCCACGACCGTCCGGTACGGCGTGCTGCCGCTGCCCGCGCACTCCCCCCAGACCGCGCCCCCGTCCGTGGCCGCGCCCGCGCCCGACCACGGCGCGGGCGTCGCGAGCTTCGTGCCCGCCTTGCGTGATGCGGCGTCAGGCGCCAACGCGAGCACCTGGTCCGCCGTCCGGCGTTCCCCCTGCGGATTCATGGCCACGAAGGTACGGGGACCCACTGACAATCGCCCCTGACCTGCGGTTTCGGGGCGTTGTCAGTGGCGTGGTGCAGGGTTGTGGACGTATCCCGGAAGCGCACGACGAGGGGGACTTGTGACCGTGCCCGGAATTGAGACCGAAGCCCTGCGACCGCACGCGGAGGACGCGTTCGCGGACGAGCTGAAGGCCCTCGCGGCGGCCGACGACCGTCCCAGGCCCGCGCGGTGGAAGCTGTCGCCGTGGGCCGTCGCCACCTACCTGCTCGGCGGCACCCTGCCCGACGGCACCGTGATCACGCCGAAGTACGTCGGCCCGCGCCGGGTCGTCGAGGTGGCCGTCACGACGCTCGCCACCGACCGTGCCCTGCTTCTGCTCGGCGTGCCCGGCACGGCCAAGACGTGGGTGTCCGAGCATCTGGCCGCCGCCGTCAGCGGGGACTCCACGCTGCTGGTGCAGCTGTCTCTTATACACAGACAGGGCTGGGACTACGCCCGGCTCCTCGCCCACGGCCCCGGCCGCGAGGCGCTCGTGCCCAGTCCGGTCATGCGGGCCATGGCCCAGGGCATGACCGCCCGCGTCGAGGAGCTCACGCGCATCCCCGCCGACGTGCAGGACACGCTGATCACGGTCCTGTCCGAGAAGACCCTGCCCATCCCCGAGCTGGGCCAGGAGGTACAGGCCGTCCGCGGGTTCAACCTGATCGCCACGGCCAACGACCGGGACCGCGGGGTCAACGAGCTCTCCAGCGCCCTGCGCCGCCGCTTCAACACCGTGGTGCTGCCGCTGCCCGCCACCGCCGAGGACGAGGTCGACATCGTCGCCCGTCGCGTGGACCAGCTCGGACGTTCCCTCGATCTGCCCGTCGCGCAGGACGGCGACAGCGAGATCCGCCGGGTCGTCACGGTCTTCCGCGAGTTGCGGGACGGGGTCACGGCGGATGGTCGTACGAAGCTCAAGTCGCCCTCGGGGACGCTGTCGACGGCCGAGGCCATCTCCGTCGTGACGGGCGGCCTGGCGCTGGCCGCGCACTTCGGGGACGGCGTGCTGCGCGCCGGGGACGTGGCCGCGGGCATCCTGGGCGCGGTCGTCCGCGACCCGGCGGCGGACCGCGTCGTCTGGCAGGAGTATCTGGAGACCGTCGTGCGCGAGCGGGACGGGTGGAAGGACTTCTACCGCGCCTGCCGCGAGGTGTCCGCGTGAGCGGGTCCGTGGCGCTGTTGGGGGTGCGTCACCACGGGCCGGGCTCCGCGCGGGCCGTGGGCGCGGCGCTCGAGCAACTGCGGCCGGCGGTCGTGCTGATCGAGGGGCCGCCCGAGGCCGACGCCCTCGTCCACCACGCCGCCGACGAGGACATGCGCCCGCCCGTGGCCCTGCTCGCGCACGTGGCCGGCGACCCGGCGCGGGCGGCGTTCTGGCCGTTCGCCGAGTTCTCCCCGGAATGGGTGGCCATCCGCTGGGCCCTCGCGCACGAGGTGCCGGTCCGCTTCATCGATCTGCCGGCCGCGCACGCGCTGGCACTGACCCCCGAGGGCCAGGACGAGCCCGGTGCGGGGCACGACCCGCTGGCCGTGCTCGCAGGGGCCGCCGGCCACGACGACCCCGAGACGTGGTGGGAGGACGTCGTCGAGCACCGTCGCGGCGGCGACGCGCTCGCGCCCTTCGAGGCCATCGGCGAGGCCATGGGCGAGCTCCGCTCCGGCCTGGGGGCCCGGGCGGGCGAGTCGAGCCGCGACGCGGTGCGGGAGGCGTACATGCGGCTCCAGGTCCGCGCGGCCCGGAAGGAGTTCGGGGACGCGGTCGCCGTCGTCTGCGGCGCCTGGCACGTGCCGGCCCTCGCCGCCGTGCGGACCGTCACCGCCGACCGGCAGCTGCTCAAGGGCCTGCCCAAGGTCAAGGCCGAGCTGAGCTGGGTGCCGTGGACCCACCGCCGCCTCGCCCGGCACAGCGGCTACGGCGCGGGCGTCCCCTCGCCCGGGTGGTACGGGCACCTCTTCCGCGCCCCCGACCGGCCGATCGAGCGGTGGATGACCGCCGTGGCCCGGATGCTGCGGGAGGAGGGCCTGCCCGTCTCGTCCGCGCACGTCATCGAGGCCGTCCGGCTCGCCGACACCCTCGCCGCGATGCGCGGCCGGCCGCTGGCCGGGCTGGGCGAGACGACCGACGCGATCCGCGCCGTGATGTGCGACGGCTCCGACGTCCCGCTCGCCCTCGTACGGGACCGGCTGGTCATCGGCGACGTCCTCGGCGAGGTCCCCGCGGCCGCGCCCGCCTCGCCCCTCCAGCGGGACCTGGCGCGGCTGCAGCGGAGCCTGCGGCTCAAGCCCGAGGCGGCCGTCAAAGAGGTCGACTTCGACCTGCGCAAGGACATGGACGCGGACCGCAGCCGGATGCTGCACCGCCTGCGGCTGCTCGACGTCCCCTGGGGCGAGCCCGCGCGCTCGCGGGCCGGCCTCGGCACCTTCCGCGAGGCCTGGCGGCTGTGCTGGGAGCCCGAGCTGTCCGTACGGCTCGCCGAGGCCGGGGTGTGGGGCACGACGGTGGAGGCCGCGGCCGGCGCGAGGGCGGAGTCCCTGGCCCGGGAGGCCGGCGCGCTCGCCGACGTCACGGCCCTCGCCGAGCGCTGCCTGCTCGCCGGGCTCGCGGACGCCCTGCCCGTCGTCATGCGTGCCCTGGCCGACCTGGCCGCCCTCGACTCCGACGTCGGGCACCTGGCCCGGGCCCTGCCCGCCCTCGTCCGTTCCGTGCGCTACGGCGACGTGCGCCGCACGGACACCGCCGCCCTCGCCGAGGTGGCCGCGGGCCTGGCCGAGCGCGTCTTCGTCGGCCTGCCCGCCGCCTGCGCGGGCCTCGACGCGGACGCCGCCGCCGAGATGCGCGCCCGCGTGGACGCCGTCCACCGGGCCGTCGCCCTGCTGGCCGACGTCAACGCCGACGCCGGCGGAGACGGCATGGGGGAGCGCTGGGCCGGCGTGCTGAAGGCGCTCGCCGAGCGGGACGGGCTGCCCGGGGGGATTCGGGGGCGGGCCGCGCGGCTGCTGCTCGACGACGGGCGGCTGGACGAGGAGCGGGCCGCCCGGCTCATGGGGCTCGTGCTCTCGCCCGGCACGCCGCCGGCGGAGGCCGCGGCCTGGATCGAGGGGTTCGTCGGCAGCGGGAGCGCCGGCGGCATGCTCCTCGTCCACGACGAGCGCCTCCTCGGTCTCGTCGACGCCTGGCTCACCGGCGTGCCGGCGGACGCCTTCACGGACGTCCTGCCCCTGCTGCGCCGCACCTTCTCCGGGTTCGAGCCGGGCGTGCGTCGGACGCTGGGCGAGGCTGGGGATGACGGAGACGGCGGAGACGACGGACACGCACGCGATCGACGCAATGGGGGCATGCGCATGACGACAAGCACGGACTCGGACACGACCGAGCGGCTGCGCCGCTGGCGGCTGGTGCTCGGCCGCGAGGGCGGCGAGGGCGGGGACGGCACCGGGGCAGTGCTCGGCGGCGCCGACGCCGCGATGGACCGCACCCTCGAGGCTGTCTCTTATACATATAAGAGACAGTTTCCGCGCCGCGCGTCGCCCGCTGGCTGGGGGACATCCGGACGTACTTTCCGGCATCCGTCGTTCAGGTGATGCAGCGCGACGCCATCGACAGGCTCGGGCTGTCCGCCCTGCTGCTCGAGCCGGAGATGCTCGAGGCCGTCGAGGCCGACGTCCACCTCGTCGGCACCCTGCTGTCCCTCAACAAGGCGATGCCGGAGGCCACGAAGGAGACCGCGCGAGCCGTCGTCCGCAAGGTCGTCCAGGACCTCGAGAAGCGCCTGACCCACCGCACCCGCGCCACCCTCACCGGCGCCCTCGACCGATCCGCCCGCGTCAGCCGCCCCCGCCACCGGGACATCGACTGGGACCGCACCATCCGGGCGAACCTGAAGAACTACCTGCCCGAGCACCGCACGGTCGTCCCCGAGCGCCTCATCGGCTACGGCCGTGCCTCCCACGCGGTGAAGAAGGAGGTCGTCCTCTGCATCGACCAGTCCGGCTCCATGGCCGCCTCCGTCGTCTACGCCTCCGTCTTCGGTGCCGTCCTCGCCTCGATGCGGGCCCTCGACACCCGTCTGGTCGTCTTCGACACGGCCGTCGTGGACCTCACCGACCAGCTGGCCGACCCGGTGGACGTGCTGTTCGGCACCCAGCTGGGCGGCGGCACGGACATCAATCGCGCGCTCGCCTACTGCCAGTCCCGCATCACCCGGCCGGCGGACACGGTCGTGGTCCTCATCAGTGATCTCTACGAGGGCGGAATCCGCGACGAGATGCTGAAGCGCGTCGCCGCGATGCAGGCGGCCGGCGTCCGCTTCGTGACGCTGCTCGCCCTGTCGGACGAGGGCGCGCCCGCCTACGACCGCGATCACGCGGCGGCGCTGGCGGCCCTGGGCGCTCCGGCCTTCGCCTGTACGCCGGACCTCTTTCCGGACGTCATGGCCGCGGCGCTCGAGAAGCTGTCTCTTATACACATCTCTGA
>KL569426.1:90316-93013 GCA_000715685.1 Streptomyces lilacinus | reverse complement strand
GCCATCAGGTATACCCCTAGGAGTACGGGTGCTGTCGCGATCTGTGAGGGTTATCACGGCCCGAGTGTGACCTGTGATTTAGGGACCTCCGGCCCTCGGGGATAACCTGCGAGACGGACATGCCGCGTCAACGGTGAACGTGTGCCGCCCTCGCCCGTGCTATTCCGGGGGACAATCCCCGGGCCCCGCGGAGATCGCGTCCTCACGCTGCCCCGCGGCACGCCCGCGCAGACAACGAACCGCGATATCCATGGAAAAGGGACGGACGCGCGTGGACCTGTTCGAGTACCAGGCGAGGGACCTCTTCGCCAAGCACGGTGTACCGGTGCTGGCCGGTGAAGTCATCGACACGCCTGAGGCGGCGCGCGCGGCGACTGAGCGCCTTGGCGGCAAGTCGGTCGTCAAGGCGCAGGTGAAGGTCGGTGGCCGCGGCAAGGCCGGCGGCGTGAAGCTGGCCGCCACCCCGGACGAGGCCGTCGCCCGCGCGACGGACATCCTCGGCATGGACATCAAGGGCCACACGGTCCACAAGGTGATGATCGCCGAGACGGCTCCCGAGATCCTCGAGGAGTACTACGTCTCGTACCTCCTCGACCGCACCAACCGCACCTTCCTGGCCATGGCCTCGGTCGCGGGCGGCATGGACATCGAGGAGGTCGCCGCGACGACCCCCGAGAAGCTGGCCAAGGTGCCGGTCGACGCCAACGAGGGCGTCACGATCGAGAAGGCCCGCGAGATCGTCGCCCAGGCGAAGTTCCCGGCCGAGGTCGCCGAGAAGGTCGCCGAGGTCATGGTGACCCTGTGGAAGACCTTCGTCGCCGAGGACGCGCTCCTCGTCGAGGTCAACCCCCTCGCCAAGGTCGCCAACGGTGACGTCATCGCCCTCGACGGCAAGGTCTCCCTGGACGCCAACGCCGAGTTCCGCCAGCCGGAGCACGAGGCGCTCGAGGACAAGGCCGCGGCCGACCCCCTCGAGGCGGCCGCCAAGGCCAAGGGCCTCAACTACGTCAAGCTCGACGGCCAGGTCGGCATCATCGGCAACGGCGCGGGTCTCGTCATGAGCACCCTGGACGTCGTCGCGTACGCCGGTGAGAACCACGGTGGCGTCAAGCCCGCCAACTTCCTCGACATCGGTGGCGGCGCCTCCGCCGAGGTGATGGCCAACGGTCTCGAGATCATCCTGGGCGACGCGGACGTCAAGTCCGTCTTCGTCAACGTCTTCGGTGGCATCACCGCCTGTGACGCGGTCGCGAACGGCATCGTCCAGGCGCTGGCGCTGCTCGAGTCCAAGGGCGAGAAGGTCGAGAAGCCGCTGGTCGTGCGTCTCGACGGCAACAACGCGGAGCTGGGTCGCCAGATCCTGACCGACGCCAACCACCCGCTGGTGCAGCAGGTGGACACCATGGACGGCGCCGCCGAGCGCGCCGCCGAGCTGGCTGCGAAGTAAGGAACGAGGTCACTAGAACACCATGGCTATCTTCCTCACCAAGGACAGCAAGGTCATCGTCCAGGGCATGACCGGCTCCGAGGGCCAGAAGCACACCAAGCGCATGCTGGCTTCGGGCACCAACATCGTCGGCGGCGTGAACCCGCGCAAGGCCGGCACGACCGTCGACTTCGACGGCACCGAGGTCCCGGTCTTCGGCTCCGTCAAGGACGCGATGGAGAAGACGGGCGCCGACGTCACCGTCATCTTCGTCCCGGAGAAGTTCACGAAGGACGCCGTCGTCGAGGCCATCGAGGCCGAGATCGAGCTGGCCGTCGTGATCACCGAGGGCGTCGCGGTGCACGACACCGCCTCGTTCTGGGCGCTCGCCCAGGCCAAGGGCAACAAGACCCGCATCATCGGCCCCAACTGCCCCGGCCTCATCAGCCCCGGCCAGTCCAACGCGGGCATCATCCCGGCCGACATCACCAAGCCCGGCCGCATCGGTCTCGTGTCCAAGTCCGGCACGCTGACCTACCAGATGATGTACGAGCTCCGTGACCTCGGCTTCTCGTCCTGCGTCGGCATCGGTGGCGACCCGATCATCGGCACCACCCACATCGACGCCCTCAAGGCGTTCCAGGACGACCCCGACACCGACCTGATCGTCATGATCGGCGAGATCGGCGGCGACGCCGAGGAGCGTGCGGCGGACTTCATCAAGGAGCACGTCACCAAGCCGGTCGTCGGCTACGTGGCCGGCTTCACCGCGCCCGAGGGCAAGACCATGGGCCACGCCGGTGCGATCGTGTCCGGTTCGTCCGGCACCGCCCAGGCGAAGAAGGAGGCCCTGGAGGCCGCGGGCGTGAAGGTCGGCAAGACCCCGTCCGAGACGGCGCGCCTCGCGCGTGCCGCCCTGGCCGGCTGACGCCGAAGCCTTTCCGGCGCGTGGGCCCGCACCCCTTCGGGGGTGCGGGCCCACGCCCGTTGATGCGGCCTCATGTCGCTGACGTCGAAAGCGACACGACGGCCGAAAGCCGGCTACCAGCCCAAAAGGCGCGTTCTTGGCAGCATGGCCCTGTGAGCCCCTACGATCACGGCCCGTCGTTGACGTCGCCGCCCCGGCCCCTCGTGGCCGACGCGGCGCCGGCGAGCACGGCGTTCGTGGGCGGGGTGCTCGCCGCCGGCCTGGGGCTCGGGGCCTTCTCCATGGTCGTCCTGGCCATGTGGATCACGTCGCCGTACCCCGACAGCTGTCTCTTATACACATC
>KL569426.1:88589-90021 GCA_000715685.1 Streptomyces lilacinus | reverse complement strand
CGCCGATCTGTGGCTGCTGGCGCACGGCGCCGCGCTCGTGCGCACCGAGACGCTCGCCGGTCCCGCGGCGCCCATCGGGCTGACGCCGCTGCTGTGCTCGATCGTGCCCTGCACCCTGCTCTACCGCGCCGCCCGGCACGCCCTCGAGCCCCCCGAGCACCTGCCGCCCGACGCCCCAGGGCCGCCGCCGCGCGCCGCGTTCGGCGCGATGCTCGGCGGCTACCTCCTGGTGGGCACGGCGGCCGTCGTCTACGCCTGGTCCGGGCCCGTACGGCCCTCCGCGCCGAGCGCGCTGCTGCAGCTGCCGCTGGTCGCCGGGGCGTTCGTGGGCGCCGGGGTGTGGACGGCCGCGGGCCGGCCCGGGCTGCCGGCGCCGCCGTTCGTGCAGCGCGCGGTGCCCGGGCGGCTGCGGCGCTGGTTCACGCGCGCCCGGCTCGTCGTGGTCGTCCGGACCGGGACGTGGGCGACAGCGGTTCTCCTCGGCGGCGGGCTGCTGCTGGTGGGGATCTCGCTGGCGCTGCACACGGGGACGGCCGAAGAAGCGTTCACTCAGCTGGCGCCGCGGTGGTCGGGGCGGGTCGCGCTGGCCCTCGTCAGCGTCGCGCTGCTGCCCAACGCGACGGTCTGGGCGGCGGCCTACGCGCTGGGCCCCGGCTTCACCGTGGGCGGCGGCAGCCTGGTCGCCCCCCTGACCGCGGGGCCGCCGCGGCCCGTCCTGCCGCGCTTCCCCCTCCTCGCCGCGCTGCCCTCGCCCGGCGAGGCCGGCCCGCTCGTCCTGGCCGGCGCGGCCGCGGCTGCCGCGGGCGTCGCGGTCGCTCGCGTCGCCGTGCCGAGGCGCGCGGCGGCCCGGGTGGGGTACGGCGAGGTCGCCGCCGTCGCGGCGCTGGGCGCGCTGCTGTGCGGGCTGTTGACGACGGTGCTGGCGTACGCGTCGTCGGGCGCGATCGGCAACGCCGCGCTCGCCCGCTTCGGCCCCCCGTGCTGGCACACGGGCGCCGCGGCGGCGGCGTGGACGGCGGCCGTCGGCCTGCCGGGGGCGCTGGTGGTGCGCTGGCGGCGCGCGACGGTCGCGGTGCGGGGGCCGCGTGAGGAAGGAGCGGCGGTGGTGCCGGGTCTGACGGGGTGGCGGCGCGTGGGGTATCTGCTGGGGTTGGCGGTGGAGGCGGCGCCGGCGGTTCCGGCTCCGGCTCCGGCTACGGCGGCTCCCACGCCGGCTCCGGCCTCGGCTCCGGCCGAGGAGGCCGCGCCGGAGGCCGTGCCGGAACCGGAGGCCGTGCCCGTACCCGAGGAATCGAAGCAGCCGCGGGTGCGGTGGTGGTGGGCGGTGCCGGCGTGGTTCGGTTTTCGGGCGCCGGGGATGCCGCGCGAGCCGGAGCCGGAGCGGATCGCCTACGAGCCGGAGACGCTGCCCCTCTCTCGACGCCGCACGTTC
>KL569426.1:88109-88342 GCA_000715685.1 Streptomyces lilacinus | reverse complement strand
TCAGAGATGTGTATAAGAGACAGCGGTGGTGGCGTCGTGGGCGACGGGCTCGTGGCACGGGCGGTGGTGCGCCGTCGTGGCACGACGCGTCGACGCGGCGGCGTCGGTGGGAGGCGCTCAAGGATTCGAGCGGCGGCATCATGCCGGACTTCGAGCCGCGCGACGTTCCGGCTCCGCCGCCGGAGGACCGCTGAGGCGGGAGGGGGCCCCGGTCCCGCCCTTTCACCGTTTCC
>KL569426.1:82793-87803 GCA_000715685.1 Streptomyces lilacinus | reverse complement strand
AGCCCGTCCGGCGTTTGAGGACACCCTCAGTCCTGCGTCCCCAGCAGCGGCCGCAGGTGCTTCGGCAAGTGGTTCTCGCACGACTGCCGCGACGTCTGGGTGAGGGCGTCGTCGACGCAGGTGTAGTAGTCGCGGTAGACGACGTGGAAGGCGAACGTCGCCGCGACGATGGCGAGGGCGAGCGTGCCCGTGACGAGGCCGCTGACCGCCGCCGTGGTCTGGGGGCGGAGGCCGCCGGGGGTGGGGGCCGGGGCCGGGGTGTCCGGGTCCTGCGGCTTGGGCTTGGCGCGCAGGGAGCTGATGCCCCAGTAGATGGACAGGGCGCCCAGCAGCAGGGCCACCTGGGGAATGCTGAAGAGGGCGAAGAAGAAGCCCCACATGCCGGCGAGCAGCGCGTAGCGGGCGCGCCGCTGGGCGGGGTCGGTGGGGTCCCAGCGCAGGCCGCCGCCGGGGCCGCCGTTGCCGTTGCCGGGGGAGCCGGGGCCGCCGCCGAAGCCGCCGCCCTGTCGGCCGGGCTGGCGGCTGCTCCACTGGCTGCCCCAGGCCGGGGGCGCCGGGGGACGCTCGCCGGAGTCCCCGCTTCCGTCGCCGCCCCCCTCGCCGTCGCCCGACGGGCGGCGCGGCTGCCAGGGCCGGTCGGGCCGGCCCTCCGGCGGCGCCGCGAAGGGATTGTCCTGCTGCTCCTCCGGGGCGCGCAGTGCGACGGCGGCGGGCAGCGGGAGGCGGTGAGCCGCGTGGCGGCGTCGGTCCGGCATGTGGAGTGTTTCTTCCCCTTGGTGGTCGTCCTGCGACTCGAGCCTACGGCGACGCGCGGGGTTTCCTCCCGTGTCGCCGTCCGGTCCGCGTCCGGTCCGGTCCCGACGCTACCTCCCGGGCCCGCCCCCGTCCCGTGGGGCCGGTTCGGTGTGCCGGTATCGTTGCTGGCGGTCGGCGGCTTCGTAGGGATCCCCGTATTCGGCGCCCCTCCCGTTTCGTACGACCATACAAACCGCATCGCCCCGCGAGAAAGGGCCCCGCCGTGGAGCCGCCGCCGATCCGTCCTGCCCGCGTCGTCGCGCTCGTCTCCGGTTCCGGCACGAACCTGCAGGCCCTGCTGGACGCCGTCGCCGCCGACCCGGACGGGTACGGCGCCCGTGTCGTGGCCGTCGGCGCCGACCGCGAGGACATCGTGGGGCTCGAGCGCGCCGGGCGCGCCGGGCTGCCGACGTTCGTGTGCCGGGTGAAGGACCATCCCACCCGTGACGCCTGGGACCACGCGCTGACCGAGGCGACCGCGGCGTACGAGCCGGACCTGGTCGTCTCCGCGGGCTTCATGAAGATCCTGGGCAAGGAGTTCCTCGCCCGGTTCGGCGGGCGGATCGTCAACACGCACCCCGCCCTGCTCCCCAGCTTTCCCGGCGCCCACGGCGTGCGCGACGCGCTCGCGTACGGCGTGCGGGTGACCGGTTGCACCGTCCACTTCGTCGACGAGGGCGTCGACACCGGTCCGATCATCGCCCAGGGCGTGGTCGAGGTCCGGGACGAGGACGACGAATCCGCGCTGCACGAGCGGATCAAGGAAGTCGAGCGAGCGCTGCTCGTCGAGGTCGTGGGGCGTCTGGCCCGCAACGGCTACCGCATAGAGGGACGAAAGGTGAAATTCCTGTGACCGCCGAAGGTATGAAGCGGCCCATCCGCCGCGCGCTGGTCAGCGTCTACGACAAGACCGGGCTGGAGGAGCTCGCGCGCGGTCTGCACGAGGCGGGCGTCGAGCTCGTCTCGACCGGCTCGACGGCCGGCCGGATCGCCGCCGCCGGCGTCCCGGTCACCAAGGTCGAGGAGCTCACCGGTTTCCCCGAGTGCCTGGACGGCCGGGTCAAGACGCTGCACCCGCGCGTCCACGCCGGCATCCTCGCCGACCAGCGGCTCGAGTCCCACCGCGCGCAGCTCGACGAGCTGGACGTGCGCCCCTTCGAGCTCGTGGTCGTCAACCTGTACCCGTTCCGCGAGACCGTCGCCTCGGGCGCCTCGCCCGACGAGTGCGTCGAGCAGATCGACATCGGCGGCCCCTCGATGGTCCGCGCCGCGGCCAAGAACCACCCCTCCGTCGCCGTCGTGGTCAACCCCGACCGCTATGACGACGTGCTCGCCGCGGTCGCCGACGGCGGCTTCGACCTCCCCGCCCGCAAGCGGCTGGCCGCCGAGGCGTTCCAGCACACCGCGGCCTACGACGTGGCCGTGGCGAACTGGTTCGCGGAGGGCTACGGCGCGGACGAGGGCCCGTGGCCCGACTTCATCGGCGTCTCCTACGCCCGCAAGCAGGTGCTGCGCTACGGCGAGAACCCGCACCAGCCCGCCGCGCTCTACCTCGACCCCACCGGCACGGGGCTCGCGAACGCCGAGCAGCTGCACGGCAAGGAGATGTCGTACAACAACTACGTCGACACCGACGCCGCGCGCCGGTCGGCGTACGACCACGTCGAGCCCTGCGTCGCGATCATCAAGCACGCCAATCCGTGCGGCATCGCGACCGGCGCGGACGTCGCCGAGGCGCACCGCAAGGCCCACGCCTGCGACCCGCTGTCCGCCTTCGGCGGTGTGATCGCCGTCAACCGCCCGGTGTCGGTGGCGATGGCCGAGCAGGTCGCGGAGATCTTCACCGAGGTCATCGTCGCGCCGGACTACGAGGACGGCGCCGTCGAGGCCCTGGCCCGCAAGAAGAACATCCGGGTGCTGCGCTGCGCGGACGCCCCGGCGGCGCACGGCGAGTCCCGGCCGATCGACGGCGGTCTGCTGGTCCAGGCCAAGGACCGCCTCCAGGCCGAGGGCGACGACCCGGCCCACTGGACGCTCGCCACGGGCGAGGCGCTCCCGGCCGACGAGCTCGCGGAGCTCGCCTTCGCGTGGCGGGCCTGCCGTGCGGTGAAGTCCAACGCGATCCTGCTGGCCAAGGGCGGCGCGACCGTCGGCGTCGGCATGGGCCAGGTCAACCGCGTCGACTCCGCGAAGCTGGCCGTCCAGCGCGCCGGCGAGGAGCGGGCCCGCGGGTCGTACGCCGCCTCCGACGCGTTCTTCCCGTTCCCGGACGGGCTCGAGGTGCTGACCGCCGCGGGCGTCAAGGCCGTGGTCCAGCCCGGCGGTTCGGTGCGGGACGAGCAGGTCGTGGAGGCCGCGAAGGCGGCGGGCGTGACGATGTACTTCACGGGCACCCGCCACTTCTTCCACTGACGGACGCGCGAAGGGCCCACGTCCTGGGGGACGCGGGCCCTTCGGCCGGTGACTTTTCGACGTCAGTAGCGGGGGCGCTGGAACCACTGGGCCGAGGCCTGCTTGGCCGCGAAGACGATGACCAGGATGGCCAGGATCAGCGTCAGCAGACCGAGCCCGAGCAGCGGGAACGTGAAAATGCCGCTGATGATCGCGAACGAGGCGTAGACGATCGATCCGACGCGCACGCCATTGCGGCCCTTGCCGTAACGGATGGCCAGGATGATCCCGACGACGGCGAAGGCCAGCGCGAGGAACGCGAAGAACGAGATCGCGCCCTTGCCGATGTCGAGGGCCTTGTCGAGGTCGACCTGGTTGCCGTTGGCGTCGGTGACCGTGCGGCCGGGCTCGATGGTGTCCTTCGCCTCCGAAACCTTGGCGACCATGTAGACGAAGAGGCCCGCCAGAGCCACGTGAATCACGGCGATGACGTACATGAGCACGCGGGCCGCCTTGGTGATGCCCGGCATCACCAGCGGGCCCTGCGCCATCGGGTAACCGCCCGGAGCCTGGGGATACGCCCCGTACGGCTGGGGCGCCTGCTGCGGATAGCCATATCCGGGCGCGGGCTGCTGCGGCGCGCCGTAGGGGTTGTTCTGATCACCGAAGCTCATGGCTGGGGAATTCCTCCGTTGACGTCGTGCGGGGACGACGCGGGCATTCGGAGGTCGATGTGTGACAGCGGCTCGCCCCCCGATTGCATCCGCGGCACGCGGATTATCGTCATCGGGCTTCTGACTTTTGTCCAGCTGATACCCGTATGCGGGAGAGCGGAGCGAAGAATGATGCACTGTCGTAACAGCCGCCCCAAAAACGGCCACGGTGGCCGGGGCGCGAGGATTGGAATGATGGCCACCACATCCGGGAGGATGGAGGCATGAGCGCCCAGATTCTCGACGGCAAGGCCACCGCGGCCGCGATCAAGTCCGAACTGACCTCCCGCGTGGAGGCGCTGAAGGCCCGGGGCGTCACGCCGGGTCTGGGAACGATCCTGGTCGGCGATGACCCGGGCAGCCACAAGTACGTCGCGGGCAAGCACCGCGACTGCGCCGAGGTCGGCATCGCCTCCATCCAGCGCGAACTGCCCGCCACCGCCACCCAGGAGGAGATCGAGGCGGTCGTCCGGGAGCTCAACGAGGACCCGGCCTGCACCGGCTACATCGTCCAGCTGCCGCTGCCCAAGGGCATCGACGAGAACCGCGTGCTGGAGCTGATGGACCCGCACAAGGACGCCGACGGCCTGCACCCGACCAACCTCGGCCGGCTGGTGCTCAACGAGCCCGCCCCGCTGCCCTGCACCCCGAACGGGATCATCACCCTGCTGCGCCGGCACGGTGTGGAGATCAACGGCGCCGAGGTGGTCGTCGTCGGCCGCGGCGTGACCATCGGCCGCCCGATGCCGCTGCTGCTGACCCGCCGCTCCGAGAACGCCACCGTCACCCAGTGCCACACCGGCACCCGCGACCTGGCGGCGCACCTCAAGCGCGCCGACATCGTCGTCGCGGCGGCGGGCGTGCCGCACCTGATCAAGCCCGAGGACGTCAAGCCGGGCGCGGCCGTCCTCGACGTCGGCGTCAGCCGCGACGAGAGCGGCAAGATCGTCGGCGATGTGCACCCGGGCGTGCGCGAGGTCGCGGGCTGGATCTCGCCCAACCCGGGCGGCGTCGGCCCCATGACGCGGGCGCTGCTGCTCGTCAACGTCGTCGAGGCCGCCGAGCGTGCCGCCGGGGCCGGCGATGCCCGCTGAGGCGAGCGGCCCGGGGC
>KL569426.1:78878-82548 GCA_000715685.1 Streptomyces lilacinus | reverse complement strand
GCTCAGAGATGTGTATAAGAGACAGGTGCTGGGCGTCACGGGCCTGGGCCTGCTGATCGTGGCGTTCGACGCGTTCCGGGTGGGCACGATCCTGGTCGGCCTGGCCATGATCGGCGGCGCGGTGCTGCGCTGGGCGCTGCCGGACGTGGGCATGCTGGCCGTGCGGTCGCGGTTCACGGACATGTTCACGTACGGCGGGCTGGGGCTGGCGATCGTGCTGCTCGCCCTGATGGCCCAGCCGCATCCGTGGCTGAAGATTCCCTTCCTGGACGACGTCCTGCACTTCACCGTGCAATAGGGAGCGTGCGTCGCGTGGGGCTGTCCGGTGCGTCAGCCCCACGATCGCGTCGGTGCCGGGGTATTCCTTGAGGAGCCGTGGCCCGCGCGAGAGGGACGTCCAGCTCATGCCCAAGATCAAGGTTGCCCATCCCGTCGTCGAGCTCGACGGCGACGAGATGACCCGCATCATCTGGCGGTTCGTCAAGGACCGGCTGATCCTGCCGTATCTCGACATCGAGCTGAAGTACTTCGACCTGGGCATCGAGCACCGCGACGCCACGGGCGACCAGGTGACGGTCGACGCCGCCAACGCCATCAAGGAGTACGGCGTCGGCGTCAAGTGCGCGACCATCACGCCGGACGAGGCGCGGGTCGAGGAGTTCGACCTCAAAGCGATGTACCGCTCGCCCAACGGGACGATCCGCAACATCCTCGGCGGCGTGATCTTCCGCGAGCCGATCATCATGAAGAACGTGCCGCGCCTGGTCCCCGGCTGGACCGAGCCGATCGT
This sequence comes from Streptomyces lilacinus, assembly GCA_000715685.1. Lineage (GTDB taxonomy): Bacteria > Actinomycetota > Actinomycetes > Streptomycetales > Streptomycetaceae > Streptomyces > Streptomyces lilacinus. The sequence goes on along the minus strand of KL569426.1, from coordinate 81,758 downwards.
CATCGGCCGTCACGCCTTCGGCGACCAGTACCGCGCCACCGAACTGAAGGTCCCGGGTCCGGGCACCCTGACCATGACCTTCACCCCGAAGGACGGCTTCGAGCCGCTGGAGCTCGAGGTCTACGAGTTCCCGGGCGCCGGCGTCGCCCTGTCGATGTACAACCTGGACGAGTCGATCCGCGACTTCGCGCGCGCGTCGTTCCGCTACGGCCTGGACCGGGACTACCCGGTCTACATGTCCACCAAGAACACGATCCTGAAGAAGTACGACGGTCGTTTCAAGGACATCTTCCAGGAGGTCTTCGACACCGAATTCAAGATCGAATTCGATGCCAGGGGCCTGACCTACGAGCACCGTCTGATCGACGACATGGTCGCCTCGGCGCTGAAGTGGCCGGGCGGCTACGTCTGGGCCTGCAAGAACTACGACGGCGACGTCCAGTCCGACATCGTCGCGCAGGGCTTCGGCTCCCTCGGCCTGATGACCTCCGTCCTGATGTCCCCCGACGGCCGGACCATCGAGGCCGAGGCCGCGCACGGCACGGTGACCCGGCACTACCGCCGGCACCAGCAGGGGAAGACGACGTCCACGAACCCCATCGCCTCGATCTTCGCCTGGACCCGCGCCCTCGCCCACCGCGGCCGGCTGGACGGCACCCCCGAGGTCACCGCCTTCGCGGAGCTGCTGGAGCGGGTCTGCGTCGAGACGGTCGAGAGCGGCCGGATGACGAAGGACCTCGCCCTGCTGATCTCCCCGGAGACCCCCTGGCTCACGACGGAGGAGTTCCTCGCGGCGCTGGAGGAGAACCTGCGGGCGAAGTCGGCGGCGGTCCGTGGGACCGCTGTCGTATAGGAAACGGCGGCCCGTCCTCTCCCCCGAGGGAGGACGGGCCGCCTGCTCGTGGGCGCGGGCACCGTCACATGCCGCGCAGGGCCTCCCAGGTCTTCGGACCGACCGTGCCGTCGGCCTCCTTCGGGCCCAGGTACGTCTTCTGGAACCACTTCACCGCGACGAGGGTGTCCTTGCCGAAGACCCCGTCGACGGCCAGCTCGCCCCCGTAGCCGCTGGTGTTCTTGACGAGGGCCTGGACCTCCGCCACCTTGTCGCCGCGGTCCCCGTAGTGGGTGTCGGCGCTGCCCTTGGAGAAGCCGCAGTACCAGCCGATGCCGTCGTCCCAGCCGCAACCTGCCGTGGCGAGGGCGACGGGCGCCGCCTGCGTGGTCATCGAACGATTCCTCCCCCGTGAGCGGTGAGCAGTGAGCGGTGAGCAGTGGGGCGGCGCGGGGTGGACCGCGCCGCCCGGCTTACGGGAATGACTCTGATGCGCCACATCCGCACCCGCCAAACGATTCCGGGAAGTTGGGTCATCGTGGGACGTCCCACCCTCTGACCTGCGGGGACGCGGGTGGTCCGCGACGTCGTCGTGGGACGGCGCGGCACCCCGGGGATGGCCGGAACCAGCGGTCGCCGCCGGTTTCTTAGCAAAACCGTGCGCGCGCCTGGCCATCATGTGCGGCATAAGAGGCTCGGCATCTGTCGGGCTGTGTGACGCGTATGGGGTGGAACATGCCGCGTTGGAAGGAATTACCCGCATCGCTGGACCAGCGAGTGCGGCAACTGATCGTGCAGCTCAGAAGGCTGAAGGACCACAGCGGGCTCAGCCTCGCCTCGCTCGCGGCCAAGACCTCCTACAGCCGCTCGTCCTGGGAGCGGTACTTCAACGGCAAGCAGCTGCCGCCGCGCGACGCCGTGGAGGAACTGGCACGGGTGTGCGGCGCCGAGCCGACCCGGCTGCTGGTGCTCCACGAGGTCGCGGCGGAGGCGTGGACCGACGAGCCCGGCGCGGACGGGGCCGAGGAGCCGGCGGGCACGCCCGTACGGGACGGGTCGCGGCGGACGATCCTGGTGCTCGTCACGGCGGTGGTCGTCCTGTCGGCGGCCCTGGTCGTCACCCTGCTGACCACCCGGCCCTGGCAGGACGACGACAGGAAGCGGCCCGCCGGCACCGGCAACACCCCGGCCCCCTTCGTCTTCGTGCAGGGCCGCTCCCGCCCGTGCGACGTCCAGCGTGAGGGGGGCGAGCTGCGCGCGGGCTACAGCGCGACACACACCTCGCTGATGGACCTCAAGACCTCGGGCTGGGAGGTCCTCGAGGCGCAGTGCCTGCTCAAGCACCACGGCTTCGACCCGGGGGTCACCGACGGCTCCTACGGCGAGCGGTCCAAGGAGGCGGCCAAGAACTTCCAGAAATCCCGCGGGCTGGTCGTCGACGGCGTCGTCGGCCCGGACACCTGGGGGGAGCTGCGCCGGTGAGCGGTGGACGGCTTCTTCCCGGGGAGTGCGCCCGGCTGGCCGCCGAACTGCGCGAGCTGAAGGACCGTACGGGGCTGAGCCTGGCGGCGCTGGGCGAGCGCACGCCGTACAGCAAGTCGTCCTGGGAGCGCTACCTCAACGGCAAGAAGCTGCCGCCGCGGCAGGCGGTCGAGGCGCTGTGCCACCTGGCGCAGGAGCCCGCCGGGCGGCTGGTGGCGCTGTGGGAGCTGGCGGAGCAGGCGTGGAGCGGACGCTCCGGTTCCGTACCGGTGCCGGCGCCCGCCGACGTCGATGAGAACCCGGCGGCGGGACCGGAAGGGTTGAGGAAGGCTTTCGGTCGTACCGGGCGGCTGCTCGCCCTGTCCGCCGCCGTCGTGGCCGCGGCGGTCCTCGGCGCGGTCCTGCTCCTCGCGGACGGCCGGAGCGCCTCCGGCGAACGCAAGCCCGACAACTTCGCCGCCTCCTCCACCACCGCGTACCCGCAGAGGCAGGAGCCCGGCTGCAAGGGGAAGGAGTGCGACGGCGCCGATCCCTCGCAGATGGGGTGCGGCCTGCCGCAGCCGCTG
>KL569426.1:74725-78602 GCA_000715685.1 Streptomyces lilacinus | reverse complement strand
GGCCAGGACTGCGGCGCCGTGTGGGGCCGGATCACGAACCCGCGCCTCGGCGACCGGCTCGAGCTGCTGGTGCCGGACGCGGAGACGAAGACGGTCACGGCGGCGAGCCAGCGGGACACCGAGCTCTATCTGGCGACGGCCATGTCGCCGACCGAGGACGTCCGCGCCGCCCGGGTCTGTCTGCTGCCCGCCGGCGGGGGCGGACGCGAGTGCTTCGGCGTGCCGTCGACCCTGGTGCTGCCCCCGGGTGCCCTGCGGCGGAGCCCCGGTGGGTGACACCGGCGTAGGAACCGCGCAATTGGGTAGTAACGGGGTGGAGGAGAGCCGGCGGCCGGTCCTCCACCCCCGTGGGAGGACCGGCCGTCCGCTCACCCCTTGAGGATCATGACCGCGACAATCCGGATCAAGGTCTGCCGGGCTCCTGTGGCGCCCGTGTGACCGTTCCGGCACGAGGTCCCCTTTTCGTATCGGGTTGCCCAGGGTCTCGTCACCGTTCGGGTTCGCCCCGGGGCGTGCGCCGCGTGGGCTTGATCAACCTCAAATGCCACCGTGCGCCGCCCGTTGGGGAACTGACATGCTGGTTTCGGGCATCCCCATGGGTAGCCACAGCGGGCCGGCGGGAGCCGCGGGACGGCCGGAGGGAAGATGTCGTAGGCGCACGCAGCGGCACGGGGGACGACCACCGTACGTACCGGGGGACAACCGGGGGACAGGGGAGGGCAATGCCTCGCTGGAGGGCTCTACCGGAAGAACTCGACCCGCAGGTTCGTGAGTTCGCCGAACAGTTGCGCAGACTCGTCGAGCGCAGTGGGTTGAGCATCGCCGCCGTCGCGGACCGCACCGGGTACAGCAAGACGTCCTGGGAGCGCTATCTGAACGGCCGGCTGCTGCCCCCGCGCGGGGCCGCCGAGGCGCTCGCCGAGGTGACGGGCACCGACGTCGGCCATCTGGGCACGATGTGGGAGCTGGCCGAGCGGGCCTGGAGCCGCTCGGAGCTGCGGCACGACGTGACGATGGAGGCGATCCGGGTCGCCGAGGCGCGGGCCGCGCTGGGGGAGTTCGGCCCGCCGCCGTCGCCGGGCGGGGGTGTCGCGTCGGCTCTGCGCAGTGAGGGTGCGCCGCCGCGGGGGGATCTGCCGGGGGGTGGGCTGCCGCGGGATCCCGGTTCGCCTGACGTTCGGGCGCAGGCGATCCCCCTCAAGACCCCCAAGGCTTCCAAGAACCCCAAGGCTCCCAAGGCCCCGAAGTCGCGGCGTAACGCCGTGTTGTTCGCCGTGGGTGCCCTGGGGGCCTTCTTCGTCATCGCCGCCGCTGTGTTGCTGCTCGGCTCGGACGAGGACGGCAAGGTCGCCCAGGGCGTCGCCGCCACCCCGAGCGTCAGCAGCCCGGCCGCCGCCGCGATGCCCGACGGGGTGAAGTGCACCGGCACGGGCTGTGCGGGCAAGGATCCCGAGACCATGGGCTGCGGCGGGGTGCACGCCACGACAGCGGGTTCCGTGACGGTCGGTGCCTCGTACTTGGAGGTCCGCTACAGCAAGGTGTGCGGCGCCGCGTGGGCTCGCATCACGCAGGCCGTGCCCGGCGACACGCTGCGCATAAGCTCCGCGGGGCCGCGGACGAGTACGGAGAGTGGGCGCGTGGACCGGGGGGTGGACGGGCACACGCGGATGATCGCCGTGTCGGACTCCCGTCAGGCGTCGGCGTGTGCGGCGCTGCTGTCTGGACGCAAAGGCTGTACGCCGCGGGGCGGGGCGCCGGCGGAGCCGGGGCCGAACGGCTGAGGCCTGGGGTCTCGCCCCCGGAACCCGTCCGCTGGGGGGCCGGGGCCCCGCCCCGGGAAACCTTCCCGCGGGTCCCAGGGGTCCGGGGCCCCGCCCCGGGAAACGGTGAAAGGGCGGGTCTGGGGTCCCCCTCCCGCCGCGACGGCGATCGGCCCACGCGGCGGTGTCCGGCGGTGCCGAAACCGGCGCGGCCGGTGGGGGGCGAGGCCGTGGGCGGGCGCGGCCCGGTGGGGGCCGAGGCCGTGGGAACGGTGCCGCCCGGTGGGCGGTTTGTGCCCACCCGTTCCGCCCAGCGGAACGACTGCCCACAAACCGCGTACGCGTGACGGTGAGGCGTCCCACACCGGGTCGGGGGTGCGGGCGGGGTCGGGTCGGATAGCCTGGCGCCGGATCTCTTGACACCGAGAGAGATCCGCACACCTTGGGCAGGGACACCCCCAGTTCGCAGCAGGAGACCGCCATGACCCGCACTCCCGTCAATGTCACCGTCACCGGCGCGGCCGGCCAGATCGGCTACGCGCTGCTCTTCCGCATCGCCTCCGGTCACCTCCTCGGCGCGGACGTGCCGGTCAAGCTGCGCCTGCTGGAGATCCCCCAGGGCCTGAAGGCCGCCGAGGGCACCGCCATGGAGCTCGACGACTGCGCCTTCCCGCTGCTGCGCGGCATCGAGATCACCGACGACCCGAACGTCGCCTTCGACGGCGCCAACGTGGCCCTGCTCGTCGGCGCCCGCCCGCGTACCAAGGGCATGGAGCGCGGCGACCTGCTCGAGGCCAACGGTGGCATCTTCAAGCCCCAGGGCAAGGCCATCAACGACCACGCCGCGGACGACATCAAGGTCCTCGTCGTGGGCAACCCGGCGAACACCAACGCCCTCATCGCCCAGGCCGCCGCGCCGGACGTGCCGGCCGAGCGCTTCACCGCGATGACCCGTCTGGACCACAACCGCGCGATCTCCCAGCTCGCGAAGAAGACCGGCGTGGCCGTCTCCGAGATCAAGAAGCTGACGATCTGGGGCAACCACTCCGCCACCCAGTACCCGGACGTCTTCCACGCCGAGGTCGCCGGCAAGAACGCCGCCGAGGTCGTGGGCGACGAGCAGTGGCTGGCCGACACCTTCATCCCGACCGTCGCCAAGCGCGGTGCCGCCATCATCGAGGCCCGTGGCGCCTCCTCGGCCGCCTCCGCCGCCAACGCCGCCATCGACCACGTCCACACGTGGGTCAACGGCACCGCCGAGGGCGACTGGACCTCCATGGGCATCCCGTCGGACGGCTCCTACGGCGTCCCGGCCGGCCTCATCTCCTCCTTCCCCGTCACCTGCAAGGACGGCAAGTACGAGATCGTCCAGGGCCTGGAGATCAACGACTTCTCCCGCTCGCGCATCGACGCCTCGGTCCAGGAGCTGGCGGAGGAGCGCGACGCCGTCCGCGCCCTCGGCCTGATCTGACCGGCACCCTCGGTCTGATCCGAGACTGATCCGACAGTCGAATTCGGGCCCGCCGTTCGCCTCCGAGAGGGGTCGACGGCGGGCCTTTCGGCTTACTCTGGGCTCTTCCGAACCTGCGTCAACTCATGTATCACGCAAGTGAGTTCGACGAATCGGGGGACCCGATGAGCCATTCCGTGCCAATGGACCCGACAGAAGCCACTCGACTGCTCTGCGCGGGGACCTACTTCGACAGCGAGTTCCGCCAACGCGTCATCGACGAACTGGTGGCGCACGAAGAGCGGCCCGCCGCCCCTTCGCTGGGCGTGGACGTCGTCCCGGTGTTCGCCCACGCGCTGCGCGCCCGCGACCAGGACGCCCTGACCACCTTCTTCCTGCTGATCCTGTGGGCGGCCTTCGTCGCCGTCGACGTCACCTCCACCGCCGCGCCCGCGCCCTACGTGCGGAGCTGGGCGCTCGCCTACGCCCTGATCTGCCTGTTCAACCGGTTCGGTCACCTCGCGGCCGGGCGCGGGGCGTCCACGTACGTCGTCGACAAGGGCACCCTCCGCCTGGCCCTGCGGGGCAGCGCCGCGACGCGGCGCGTGCTGCGCTTCGGGGTGCCGGTCCTGGTGCTCCTCTACTGGGCGATCGCCCTGTACGCGCT
>KL569426.1:73159-74472 GCA_000715685.1 Streptomyces lilacinus | reverse complement strand
TCGGGGTGCCGGTCCTGGTGCTCCTCTACTGGGCGATCGCCCTGTACGCGCTGGCCATGGGGGCGGGGAACTGGGCCGCCGTCCTCTTCCCGCTGCTGCTCGTGCTTCCCGTGTGGCTGCACCGGGCGCGGGTGGCGGCCGTGATGCGGACGGAGCTGAGCCGGGAGGCGTTCGCCCGGCAGCCCCGGGCGTTCCCGCACTCCTTCCACCACGGCCGGATCGCCGACGCCATCGACCGCGAGCAGTACGCGGCGCTGACCATCTACGACCCGTCCCGGCCCTTCATCGGCATGGGCGTCCCGTACGAGCCCTGGTCGTTCGCCCTGGAGCTCAAGCGGCGGGGTGCGGCGCCGGACGGTGGCGCCGGCCCCTTGACCGGCCGCATGGTCGTGGACCTCATCCGGCCCCGGGTGTATAAGAGACAGGGACCGGCTGAAGGACCTGGAGGTCGAGGAGTTCGTCTATCTGCCCGTCGGCCCGCAGCGGTCCACGGTGTCGTACGAGGACCACACCGTCCGCCGGCACCTGGCCGAGTCGGTGGACGAGGGCGGTGAGTCCCGCCGCTACTTCCTGCGCGTGCGCATCGGCGCGTGGGACGAGCAGGTCGTCGTGACCGTGCTGGTCAGGGTGCACACGCAGGGCGGGATGCTGGTCCTGGAGGTCGTGCCGCACGTCCTGAAGCCGATCCGGCCCGAGTTCCGGGCGGTCGACGTGATCGCGGGGCGCGGCCAGGAGGACGTGATGCGCGACGGCCTGCGGGCGCTGCTGACCGCGCCCGGTGCCGGGGTCGCGGCGGCGTCGTCCACGATCGCCGCGGCGGTCTCCGGCTTTCTCACCTGGCTCACCGAACCGCGCCGGGCCGCTCCGGACGGCCCGGCCGCCTCGGTGCGGGAGCTGGCGGCGACGAAGGAGATCTCCCTCTTCCAGGAGATGGACGTCAGCCGCTATGTGAAGACGGTCCAGGACCGTATCGCCAGCGGGGTCCGGGAGGCGCTGCGCTCCCAGGGCTACGAGACCGACCGGTTCGAGCAGCAGATCGTGCAGATCAGCGAGGGCGGCATCTACATCGGTGCCATGAGCGGCGGCGCCGTCGCCCAGGGCACGGGGGCCGAGGCCAAGCACCTCTCGGGAAGCGGGGGACGATGACGAACGGATCGGAAGAGAAGAAGAGCGGCGGCATCTCCATCGGCTCGATCAGCGGTGGTGCCGTCGCGCAGGGCGAGGGCGCCACGGCCGAGGACCGCTCCGAGCGCCCGGCCGCGCCGGCCGCGCGGCCCGGCGACGGCCCGGCGCCCGCGGCGCCGCCGGTGCCG
>KL569426.1:72648-72950 GCA_000715685.1 Streptomyces lilacinus | reverse complement strand
CGCCCGCGGCGCCGCCGGTGCCGGACGGCGGCGGCATGGCCGTGGGCGCGATGTCGGGCGGCGCCCTGGCGCAGGGCGCGTCCGCCCGGGCGGTGGACGCCTCGCGGCAGCTGCTGACGGTGACGCCGGAGCTGCTCGCGGCCGTCCGCGCGATGCGGACCGAGATCGCGGACCGGCCCCGGACCGCCGGCGACGGGCTCGCCGAGGTCGACGCGGAGCTGGCCGGCCTGCAGGCCGAGGCCGAGCCCGGGGGCCGGGCCCCGCGCGGCCGGCTGACGCGGCTGCGCACGCTGCTGACCAGC
>KL569426.1:70267-72352 GCA_000715685.1 Streptomyces lilacinus | reverse complement strand
CCCTGGCCGCCGTGGTCGAGGCCATCGGTCGGTTGGTGGCGTGAGGCGGCGAGGCACATGAACCACTGGGACGCGGATCAGCAGAAGTGGGTGCCCGGCCCGCCGGCCGACGAGCCCGGGAGCGCGCCGCCCGAGGGGCCCTCGCACGCGGCGATCCTCGCCGGAGTGCTGGCCGTCGTGGTGCTGGCGGGCGGCATCGCCTTCGGCACCTGGGCGCTGAACCGGGACGACGGCGACGACGGATCGCCCCACGTGCCGCCCGGCGCGAGCGGCGGGCTCGTGCCGGGCCCGACCGACACCTCCACGGGCCTGACCTCCGGCGGCGGCTCCGGCACCTCGGGCGGCCGCTTCACCTTTCCCCCGGCTCCCGTCCGCACCACGCCTCGCGACGACGCGCCGGCCGGCTTCCTCCGCACCACGGACCCGGCCGGCTTCCGGCTGGACGTCCCGCTGGGCTGGCGGCGCGGCGCGGAGCGGGGCAGCGTCTTCTACCGTTCGCCGGACGGCCTGAGCCTGATCCAGGTCTACGTCCTCGACCCGCCGGCGGCGACGCCGTACGACTCGCTGGTCGAGACACGGAAGTACGTCTCCGCGTACCCCGGCTACCGCGGGCTGGGGATCACCAGGGTCGGCGGCCGGGGCAGCCCCGCCGAGTTCGCGTACGAGCACAGGCTCGACGACGGCACCACCCGGCACGCGGTGATCCACGCGTACGCGGCGCCCGACGGTCGGCAGTACGCCCTGCTGGTGGCCGCGCCGCCGTACGACTGGGGCGCCGCGAAGCCGGTGCTGAGCGCACTGGTGGCCTCGTTCTGCCCGACGGGCTGGTGCCCCGCCTGAACAGGCGGCACTGGCGCAACACTGAGTGACTCGCGTCACTCTTCGTAAAGGAAACCGCATAGGTTTCCGGCTTCTGGTTAGGCGCGCCCCGTTGCCGGTCCGGACTCCGTCCTTCCACGGGGCCGGTCCGGCGACACGACCGTTCGTATCCGGAAGGCAGTGAGTCATGTCGTCAGCCGAGACCATCCACGTCGACGGGGTGTGGCGTCCCGCCGCGTCCGGCGCACGGCGGGAGGTGCTCGACCCGGCCGACGCGACGACCCTCGCGGTCGTCGCCGAGGGTGGCGTGGACGACACCGACGCCGCCGTGGCCGCGGCCCGGCGCGCGTTCGACGGGGGCGCGGGCGCCTGGCCCCGTACGCCCGTGGCCGAGCGCGCCGCCCTGCTGCGGCGGGTCGCCGACCTCCTGCAGCGCGACCGCGAGGAGATCGCGCTCGTCGAGAGCCGGGACACCGGCAAGACGCTCGAGGAGGGCCGCGTCGACGTCGACGACGTGACCGCCGCCTTCCGCTACTTCGCCGACCTCGTGGTCAACGAGGGCGGCGGCCGCGTCGTCGATGTATAAGAGACAGGTCGGCGTCTGCGCGCTCATCACCCCCTGGAACTACCCTCTGCTGCAGGCCAGCTGGAAGATCGCCCCGGCCCTGGCCGCGGGCAACACGTTCGTCGTCAAGCCCAGCGAGGTCACCCCGCTGTCCACCGTGCACCTGGTGCGACTGCTCGCCGAGGCCGGCCTGCCGGCCGGTGTCGCGAACCTCGTCACCGGCGCCGGCGACCCCGTCGGGGCGCGCCTCGCCGAGCACCCCGACGTGGACCTCGTCTCCTTCACCGGCGGCCTCACCAGCGGCGTCAAGGTCGCCCGGGCCGCCGCGCCCACCGTCAAGAAGGTCGCCCTCGAGCTCGGCGGCAAGAACCCCAACGTGGTATTCGCCGACGCCTGCGCGACCGACGAGGACTTCGACACCGCCGTCGACCAGGCCCTCAACGCCGCCTTCATCCACAGCGGCCAGGTCTGCTCGGCCGGTTCCCGGCTCATCATCGAGGAGTCCGTGCGCGAGCGGTTCGTCGCCGAACTCGCCCGCCGCGCCTCGAGGATCAGGCTGGGCCGCGGCACCGAGAAGGACGTCGAGTGCGGCCCGCTCGTCTCCGCGCAGCAGCTCGCCAAGGTCGAGGCGTACGTCGCCTCCGCCCTCGCCGAGGGCGCCGAGCTGCGCTGCGGCGGCGCCCGCCCCGAGCCGAGCGACA
>KL569426.1:68055-69998 GCA_000715685.1 Streptomyces lilacinus | reverse complement strand
CCCCGACCGTCCTGGACCTGTGCCACGGCGCGATGAAGGTCGTCCGCGAGGAGACCTTCGGCCCGATCCTCACCGTGGAGACCTTCCACACCGAGGACGAGGCCGTGGCGCTCGCCAACGACACCGAGTACGGGCTCGCGGGCGCCGTGTGGACCAACGACGCGGGCCGGGCGCGGCGCGTGGCCGGGCGGATGCGCCACGGCACGGTGTGGATCAACGACTACCACCCCTACCTCCCGCAGGCGGAGTGGGGCGGTTTCGGCAGGTCCGGCACCGGCCGTGAGCTGGGGCCCGCGGGGCTCGCGGAGTACCGCGAGGCCAAGCACGTCTACCAGAACCTCGCCCCGAAGCCGGTGCGCTGGTTCGCCGGCTGACCCCGGGCCCACCACGCGGCAACCCCGGTCCGCGCGGCCGACGCGGCGCGCGACAGCTTGACTTGACGCAGCAGAAGGAGTTCACCCCCATCATGCCCGTCTACGACTACGTCGTCATCGGCGGCGGAACCGCTGGTTCCGTCATCGCCTCCCGCCTCACCGAGGACCCCGACGTCACCGTCGCCGTCATCGAGGGCGGCCCCTCGGACGTCGACCGCGAGGACGTCCTCACCCTGCGCCGCTGGCTCGGCCTGCTCGGCGGCGAGCTCGACTACGACTACCCGACCACCGAGCAGCCGCGCGGCAACTCCCACATCCGGCACAGCCGCGCCCGCGTCCTCGGCGGCTGCTCCTCGCACAACACCCTGATCTCCTTCAAGCCGCTGCCCGGCGACTGGAACGAGTGGGCCGAGGCCGGCGCCGAGGGCTGGGACGCGGAGTCGATGGACCCGTACTTCGCCCGGCTGCGCAACAACATCGTGCCGGTGGACGAGAAGGACCGGAACGCCATCGCCCGCGACTTCGTCCGGGCCGCCCAGGACGCGGCCGACGTGCCGCGCGTCGAGGGCTTCAACAACAAGCCCTTCCACGAGGGCGTCGGCTTCTTCGACCTCGCCTACCACCCCGAGAACAACAAGCGCTCCTCCGCCTCGGTCGCCTACCTCCACCCCTTCCTCGACCGCCCCAACCTCCACCTCATGCTGGAGACCTGGGCGTACCGCCTGGAACTGGAGGGCACCCGCGCCAAGGGCGTGCACGTGCGCACCAAGGAGGGCGAGGAGGTCTACGTCGAGGCCGCGCGCGAGGTGCTCGTCTGCGCCGGCGCCGTGGACACCCCGCGGCTGCTGATGCACTCCGGCATAGGCCCCAAGGCCGACCTCGAGGCGCTCGGCATACCCGTCGTCCACGACCTGCCCGGCGTCGGCGAGAACCTCCTCGACCACCCCGAGTCGGTCATCGTCTGGGAGACGCACGGACCGATCCCCGAGAACTCGGCGATGGACTCCGACGCGGGCCTGTTCGTACGCCGCGACCCGGACGCCGACGGCCCGGACCTGATGTTCCACTTCTACCAAATCCCCTTCACCGACAACCCCGAGCGCCTCGGCTACGAAAAGCCCGAGCACGGCGTGTCGATGACCCCCAACATCCCCAAGCCGCGCAGCCGCGGCCGGCTCTACCTCACCAGCGCCGACCCGTCCGTCAAGCCCGCCCTCGACTTCCGCTACTTCACGGACGAGGAGGACTACGACGCCCGCACCCTCGTCGACGGCATCCGCCTCGCCCGCGAGATCGCGAAGACCGAGCCGCTGGCCGGCTGGCTCAAGCGCGAGGTGTGCCCCGGCCCGGAGATCACCTCCGACGAGGACATCAGCGAGTACGCCCGCAAGGTCGCCCACACCGTCTACCACCCCTGTCTCTTATACTCGCCGACGCGTCGGTCTTCCCGACGATGACGGCCGTGAACCCGATGATCGGCGTGTTGATGGTGGGGGAGAAGTGTGCCGAAATGCTTGTCGAGACCGCCACGCAGGGAGGTGACGCGCATGCCGGCTGACACTGTGGCCA
>KL569426.1:57759-67787 GCA_000715685.1 Streptomyces lilacinus | reverse complement strand
GGCCACGGTCGCGTCCGGATCGTCCGCCGCCGCTCCCGTCTTCTCCGTCCGCAACCTGTGGAAGGTCTTCGGCCCCCGCGCCGAGCGGGTGCCGGGCAGCGACCTGGCGGACCTCTCCGCCGAGGAACTGCGCGAGCGCACCGGATGCACGGTGGCCGTGCGCGACGTGTCCTTCGACGTCCGCCCCGGCGAGTGCTTCGTCGTCATGGGCCTGTCCGGCTCCGGCAAGTCCACGCTCGTCCGCTGCCTCACCCGCCTCATCGAGCCCACCAGCGGCACGATCGCCATCGACGGCGAGGACGTGCGCGGCATGGACAAGAGCACCCTGCGCGACCTGCGCCGGCACCGCGCCGCCATGGTCTTCCAGCACTTCGGGCTGCTCCCGCACCGCACCGTCCTCGACAACGTCGCCTACGGCCTGGAGATCCAGGGCATGGGCAGGGCCGAACGCCGCGCCAAGGCCGCCGAGATGGTCGAGAAGGTCGGCCTCGCCGGCATGGAGGCCCGCCGCCCCGCCCAGCTCTCCGGCGGCCAGCAGCCTGGCCCGCGCCCTCGCCGCCGACCCCGAAGTACTGCTCTTCGACGAGCCGTTCAGCGCCCTGGACCCCCTCATCCGCCGCGACATGCAGGACGAGGTCGTCCGCCTCCACCGCGACGAGGGCCGCACCATGGTCTTCATCACCCACGACCTGGGCGAGGCCCTGCGCGTCGGCGACCGCATCGCGCTCATGCGCGGCGGCCGCGTCGTGCAGTGCGGCACGCCCGAGGAGATCGTCGGCTCGCCCGCCGACGACTACGTCCGCGACTTCGTCCGCGACGTCCCGCGCGAGCAGGTCCTCACCGTCCGCCGCGCCATGCGGCCCCTCAAGGACGCCCACGAGGCCGAGACCGGCCCCGCGCTGAACCCCGCCACCACCGTCGCCGACGCCATCGAGGCCGTGGCCCGTACGGGCACCTCGGCGCGCGTCGTCGACGCCGGCAGGTGCCTGGGCGTCGTCGACTCCACGGGCCTGCTCGGCGTCGTCGCCGGGCTGGACGGACGGCCGGACGGTCGCCCGCGTCGCGCCGGGCAGCACGAGGACGGGCTGCCGGCCGACGGGGAGCGCGACGACGGGGTGCCGGGGATCGAGGAGATGGCCGCGGCATGAGCAGCGTCACCCCCACCGCCGGGGCACGTCCGGCGGACGCCCACGCCCGCCCGACCGCCCTCAAGACCGCGTGGCGGCGCCCCGCCGCCCGCAAGCTCCTGCTGATCGCCCTCCTGACCGCGGTGGTGGCGCCCTTCGCCGCCGCCCGGTGGGGGAGCGGCAGCTGGCCCACCGGGCTCGGCGTCGACCTCACCGGCCCGCTCGGCCGGGCCAACGACTGGATCATCGACAACCGCGACAGCCACTGGCTGTTCCTGTACTTCTTCGGCCACATCAGCGACGCCATCATCACGGCGGTGCGCGGTGTGTACGTCGTACTGCTCGCCCTCGGCTGGGCCAGCGTGACCGCGGGCGCCTCCCTGCTCGCCTGGCGCCTCGCGGGCGTACGGGCGGGGCTGACGGCCCTCGCCTCGTTCGCCGTGTGCGGACTGCTGGGCATGTGGGTGCCGACCATGCGCACGCTGGCCCTGATGGTCGTCGCGGTGGCCCTCTCCGTCGCCGTCGGCGCGCTGCTCGGCCTCGCTGCCGGCCTGTCCGACCGCACGTTCCGGGCCCTGCGCCCGGTCCTGGACACCATGCAGGCGCTGCCCGCGTTCGCCTACCTGCTGCCGGTCGTGCTCGTCTTCGGCATCGGCGTGGCCCCCGCGGTGCTCGCCACCGTCGTCTACGCCGCCCCGCCGATGGCCCGCCTCACCGCGCTGGGCCTGCGCGGCACGGACAAGGGCGTGCTGGAGGCCGTCGACTCCCTCGGCGCCACCGCCCGCCAGCGCCTGCTGACGGCCCGCCTGCCCCTGGCCCGCCGGGAACTCCTCCTGGGCGTCAACCAGACCATCATGATGGCCCTCTCCATGGCCGTCATCGCCTCCGTCATCGGCGCCGACGGCCTGGGCGACCGCGTCTACCAGGCCCTGTCGACGGTGGACGTGGGCAGCGCCCTGGCAGCGGGAATCCCGATCGTCCTGCTGGCGATAGTCCTGGACAGGTCTGTGGGCAATCGTTCGGACCGGTCGTGGGCAGGCGTTCCGCAGGGCGGAACGGGTGGGCACGACCAACGACGGGCCCGCACCCGAACGCTGACCACGTGGGCGGCGGCCATCGCCGCGATCGTGGCCCTCGGCCGCGTCACGGCCACGTGGCCGGACACCTGGACGGTCCCGATCGCGGCCCCCGTGAACGAGGCCAAAGACTGGATGGTCGCCCACCTCTACAGCGGAATCCCCGGCATCGGCGGCACCGCCGACTGGTCCGCCCACTACACCGGCTGGATCCTCGACCCCCTCCGCGACGGCCTCCAGGCCCTCCCCTGGTGGGGCGCCCTGGCGATCGTGGCCGCCCTGGCCTGGCTCATCGGCACCTGGCGCACCGCGCTGACCGCGACCCTGTCGCTGGCGGCGATCGGCGTGCTGGGCCGCTGGAACCCGGCCATGGACACGCTCTCCCAGGTGCTGGCGGCGGTGGCCGTCACGCTGGTGCTGGGCTTCGCGATCGCCGTGGTCGCGGCGCGCAGCGCCCGGGTCGACCGACTGCTCCGGCCGGTCCTGGACGTCTTCCAGACCATGCCGCAGTTCGTCTACCTGATCCCGGTCGTCGCCCTCTTCGGCATCGGCCGCGCCCCGGCCGCCGCCGCGGCGGTCGTCTACGCGCTGCCGGCCGTCGTCCGCATCGTGAGCCAGGGCCTGCGCCAGGTCGACCCGGCGGCCCTCGAGTCCGCCCGGTCCCTGGGCGCGACGGGTGGCCAGCAGCTGCGCCAGGTGCAGTTCCCGCTGGCCCGGCCGCAGCTGCTGCTGGCCGTCAACCAGGCGGTCGTCCTGGTCCTGTCCGTCGTCATCATCGGTGCCCTGGTCGGCGGCGGTGCCCTCGGCTACGAGGTCGTCTTCGGCCTCGCGCAGGGCGACCTGGCCACGGGCCTCACGGCGGGCGTCGCGATCGCCTGCCTGGGACTGATGCTCGACCGGGTGACCCAGCCGACGAAGGCGAAGGAGGCGAAGTGATGAAGCGCAAGATTGTCGTCGCCGCCGGCGCCGTGGCCCTGCTGGCGACCGCCACGGGCTGCGGCGCGGCGGACATGACGAAGCAGTCCTCGCCGTACGCCAACGCGGCGGGCGCGAAGACCGTGACCCTGTCCGTGCAGTCCTGGGTGGGCGCCCGTGCGAACACGGCCGTCGCGCAGTACCTGTTGGAGAAGGAGCTCGGCTACCGCGTCGACACCGTCCAGGTCGACGAGGTCCCGGCCTGGGACGCCCTCAGCCAGGGCCGCGTCGACGCCCTCATGGAGGACTGGGGCCACCCGGACCAGGAGAAGCGCTACGTCGAGGACAAGCGCACCGTCACGGACGCCGGCGACCTGGGCGTCACCGGCCACATCGGCTGGTGGGTCCCCAAGTACTTCGCCGACGCCCACCCGGACGTCCTGGACTGGAAGAACCTCAACAAGTACGCCTCGCAGCTGAAGACCCCCGAGAGCGGAGGCAAGGGCCAGCTCCTCGACGGCTCCCCGTCGTACGTCACCAACGACAAGGCGCTGGTCAAGAACCTCAAGCTCGACTACCAGGTCGTCTTCGCGGGCTCCGAGGCGGCGCAGATCACCCAGCTCAAGCAGTTCGCGAAGGAGAAGCGCCCCTTCCTCACGTACTGGTACGAGCCCCAGTGGCTCTTCAACGAGGTCCCGATGGTCGAGGTGAAACTCCCCGAGTACACCGACGCCTGCGCCGAAAAGGGCACGAAGGACCCGTCGACGGTGGACTGCGCCTACCCGACGACCCCGCTGAAGAAGTACCTCAACACCGAGTTCACGAAGAAGGGCGGCAAGGCCGCCCGCTTCCTGAAGAAATTCCACTGGACGAAGGCCGACCAGAACGAGGTCGCCCAGATGATCGCGGAAGACAAGCTGGCTCCGGAGGAGGCGGCGAAGCGGTGGGTGCGGGCGCATCCGCAGGTGTGGAAGGAATGGCTGAAGTAGGGGCCGCCGGGCGGGCTGCGCGGGCAGCCCGCCCGGTCACTTTCCCTTCTCCTCGACCCCTCGCGTGGAGTCCCGCGCACTGTCCAGGACCTTCTTCCCCTGCTGGTCGACCAGGCGGGTCACGGACTCCTGGAGGATGCCGAAAATAATTGCCCACGCGACGATCTGGGGTCCGGTGTCCAGCGCTGTCAGCCCGGGAACGACCCCACCGTGAATGAGGAAGATCCCGAAGAGCGCGGCCAGGGCACCGACCGGGAGCCTCAGGGCTATCAACATCACGGGAACCGAATACGGCGTGGTGGTTCCCTGGATGTTGCGAATGGATATCGCACCGGCCAGTGCCGCTGCACCCAGGCCCGTCAGCTCTACGAGCAGGACGTCACGACCGGCGGCGTGGGATCCGATCGGGCACACGGGAACGGGGTGAGGGTTGCCCGGGGTGGGCGGCTGCTGGAAGCAGAGGTTCTGCGGAATCACCTCGGGTTTCACGTAACCCCAGATGATGAACAGCGCCGCGATCAGGCCCGTGGCTATCACCGACGCGAGCAGAATGTTGCGGAAGCTGCGAACCCTGGCGCGCCCCGCCTCTTCGGCGTCGTGCGCCGCGAGCAGCGTACTGACCGCCAATTCCCTGAAGTTTTCGGAAAGTTGGTTGTTCGAGTTCTTCAGCCGGTCTTCCAAGGTCTTCAGTCGAGGGTCCACCGCCCCCAGATGCTGCCGGGCCTGAGCGAGCACGACCATCCCGTACCAGGTCAGTTCGTCCTTCGGTACGAGCCTGAGGATCTTCACCTCGGCCTTGTGGATATTGGAGTAGATGCGGTCCACTGTCGCGCTCTTCGCGAAGCGGCGATGGTCGTTCACGGCGTTTCTGGCCGCCTCCAGGTGCGTCTTGGTCTTCTCCGCGAGCGCGTTGTCGTCGTCACCCAAGTCACGAGTGTTGATCCGATCCAGCTGCGCCTGAAGATGCGCGATGTGTGCGCTCACGCGCTGACGCCAGGCTTTCCTGCTCTCCTTGGCGGCGACGTCACCCGCGTCGTCCGGGTCGAGGCTCTCGGGGCGCGTGGGCCTGTCGTTATTGGCCATATTTACAGTGTTCGCGCGACCGCAAAAGGCCACAACTTGGGTGAAAGCTGCAGGTCGGGGCGCCGCTGCCTTGCCTCTGCGTCAGGGGAGAAGCAGTTCCGCCGCCAGCTCCCCCAGCGCCGCCATCGACCGCCGGTGCAGGCCGCCCCCGAACGTGACGCGCGACGCCCCCAGCTTCCCCAGCTCCCGCACGGACGGCCCGCCCGGCACGGCGAGTGCGTTCACCGGCACGCCCACCCCCGCCGCGATCTCGGCGAGCAGCGCGCCCGGCGCGAGGATCGGGTACACGCAGTCCGCGCCCGCGGCCACGTACAGCCGCCCCCGCTCGACCGCCGGCCCGACCTCCTCCACGCCCCGCAGAAACGTGTCCACCCGGGCATTGATCACCAGTCGGTCACCCGCCTCCGCCCGCACCGCCGCGATCCAGTCCGCCTGCTCGCGCGGATCCCGCAGCGCGCCCGAACCCCGGTCGCTGTCCTCGAGGTTGCAGCCCACGACCCCGGCCTCGAGGGCGCGCTCGACGAACTCGCGGGCGGACAGCCCGTACCCGTCCTCGAGGTCGGCGGAGACGAGCACCCCCTCCGCCCCCACAACCCGCACGATCCGCGCGACCGCCGCGAACATCTCGTCCGCCGGAGCCGTCCCGTCCGCGTACCCCAGCGACGCCGAGATCCCCGCGCTGGGCGTGGCCAGGGCCCGGAAGCCGGCATCGGCGAACACCCGGGCGCTGGCGGCGTCCCAAGGGCCGGGCAGCACAAGGAGGTCGTCATGGTCGTGGTGCAGTGCGCGGAACGCTGCCGCCGCCTCATTGGTCGTCGTCATGCGAACGACCGTAGGCCCGCGAAAGCCCCGGGAAGTGGTCCACTTCCCGACGGTTTTCGCGGGCCATTGTGTCGCCCGAGCGGGCGGGAGGATCAGCCGCCGTACGGGACGGTGATGATCTCCATCGCGTGACCCGACGGGTCCAGGAAGTACACACCCCGGCCCCCGTCGTTGTGGTTGATCTCCATCGGCCGCTGCTGCCGAGGATCGGCCCAGTACGTGAGCCCGGCTTCCTTGATCTTCGCGAACGCGGCATCGAACTCTTCCTCCGAGATGAGGAAGCAGTAGTGCTGCATCGTGACGTTCCCGTCGGGAACGGTGGCGAAGTCCAGGGTCACGCCGTTGCTGGTCCGGACGGGGAGGAAGGGTCCCCACTCGTCCCCGACCTCGAGGTCGAGGATGTGCGCCAGGAATTCCGCGGACTCCCGCTTGTCCTTGCTTGCGATGATCGTGTGGTTCAGCTCGACTGCCACGGTGAATGCCTCCGTCGGGCATCTTTCGGGCACCTCCACGCCGCACCCTGCCGGTGACCGACGCGCGATGCCGTACATACGATCTTACGCGCCGCCCCCGCCGCCGGGACCCCCGTGCCGGGCGGGCTCCGGGGTCTACGACCGGGTCAGGGCGTGTAGGAACCCGGGGCGAGCCGCGTGGTGACGCCGATGCGGTTCCAGGAGTTGATGGTGACGATCAGGGCGATGAGCTGGGCCAGTTCCTGCTCGGGGAAGTGGCGCGCGGCCCGCTCGTAGACCTCGTCCGGGACGAAGCCGTCGGTCAGGACGGTGACGGCCTCGGTGAGGGCGATCGCGGCCTGCTCCTTCTCGGTGTAGTAGCCCGCGGCCTCCTCCCACGCGCTCAGGAGGTAGACGCGCTCCTCCGTCTCGCCCGCCTTGCGGGCGTCCTTGACGTGCATGTCGAGGCAGAAGGCGCAGTGGTTGAGCTGCGAGGCGCGGATCTTCACGAGCTCGATCAGGGTCGGGTCGAGGCCCTGCCGGGCGGCCTTCTCCAGGGCGAACATCGCCTTGGACACCTCGGGGGCGAGCTTGTGGAACTGCATGCGCGGGCCGTGCTGCGGGTCGTGCTGCGGGGCGTTGTCGTCATTCGTCATGAGACCGACGTTAGTCCGCGAGTAGCCCAGCAGTATGGTCCATTTCCATGGAGAAAACGTGGGCCACTTTGCGGCAGGTCGGAGCCGGCGGCGCGGACCTGCACCTCGACCTCACCGGCCCCGGCGGCGTGCGCGACACCCTCACCCGGGCCCTGCGCGACGCCGTACGGTCCGGGCGGCTGGCCCCCGGCACCCGGCTGCCCTCCTCCCGCTCCCTGGCGGCCGACCTCGGCATGGCGCGCAACACCGTGGCCGACGCCTACGGGGATCTCGTCGCCGAGGGCTGGCTCACCGCCCGGCAGGGCTCGGGCACCCGGGTCGCCCAGCGGGCGGCCGCGCCCCGCCGTACGGGCGCGCGCCGGCCCGCGCCGCCGCCCCGGCCGCCCGTGCGCGCCGTCCACAACCTGCGGTGCGGCACCGCCGACGTGTCCGGCTTCCCCCGGTCCGCCTGGCTCTCCGCCGCCCGCCGGGCCCTGGCCGTCGCCCCGCACGAGGCCTTCGGCTACGGCGACGGGCAGGGCGCCCCGGAACTGCGCGCCGCCCTCGCCGACTACCTGGCCCGAGCCCGCGGGGTGCGCGCGACCCCGGACCGGATCGTGGTCTGCGCGGGCTTCACCCAGGGGCTCGCCCTGCTGAGCAGGGTGCTGCGGGGACACGGCGTGCGGGAGATGGGCGTCGAGTCGTACGGGCTGTGGGTGCACCAGGAGGTCGTCGAACGTGCGGGCTTCCGGCCGTACACCATGACCGTCGACGACAAGGGCGCGGTGGTGGACGAGTTGGCCGGCCGCAAGGACGCGCGCGTCGCACTCGTCACTCCCGCCCACCAGTTCCCCACGGGCGGCGTCCTGCACCCCGACCGCCGGGCCGCCGTCGTCGACTGGGCGACCCGGGTCGGCGGACTCGTCGTCGAGGACGACTACGACGGCGAGTTCCGCTACGACCGACAGCCCGTCGGCGCCCTCCAGGGCCTGGCCCCGGAACACGTCGTCTACTGCGGCACCTCCAGCAAGTCCCTTGCCCCGGCACTGCGTTTGGCGTGGTTGGTGCTGCCGGAGCACCTGGTGGGCGAGGTGGTCGCCCTCCGGCGCACGGGGGAGTGGTCCGTGGGCCTCCTCGAACAGCTCACCCTCGCCGAGTTCATCACCTCCGGCGCCTACGACCGTCACCTGCGCGCCATGCGCCTGCGCTACCGGCGCCGCCGCGACCAACTCGTCTCCGCCCTCGCCGAACACGCCCCCCACATCCACGTCACCGGCATCGCCGCCGGCCTCCACGCCGTCCTCGCCCTCCCCCCGGGCACCGAACGCCCCACCGTCCAGGCCGCCGCCTGGCGCGGCCTGACCATCGACGGCCTCACCCGCTTCCGCCACCCCGCGGCCCCGCCCTCGCTGCCCACCCCGCTTCCGGGCGGCGACGGCCTGCTCGTCGCCTACGGGACTCCGCCGGAGCACGGCTTCGCGGGGGCGCTGGAGGCGCTGATGGATGTGCTGCCGCCGGCGGAGTGAGGACCGACCCTGAACGTGTCGTACGGAACGGCGTGGTGCCATGCCGCGTCGCGGACCTGGCAGGCGCGTACGACGTCCACGGGGTCCGTGACGAGCTCGACGCCGGTCATCCGGTCCGCGTCGTCGAAGTGAAGCCGTGCGATGACGCGCGAATCGAAGAGCCAGAAGTCTTCCGCCGGCAGCTTCAGCCGCTCTGCGTCGTCCCTCCACAGGTTGCGGATGTCTTCGCCCACGGCACTGTTCCGGCGGGCGTTGTCGAGCAGGTACCGCTGCCCGAGGGTCGGCGGGTCGTCCACGACACGGACGCGCTCGAACCGCTTGCCCAGGGCCGACTGCTCACGCCGGGAGAGGCACCACGGGTCGTCCAGGTCCCAGCCGGTGTCCTCGCCACGGGCGAATCGGCGGTATGTCTCCGTCTCCTCGTCCGACTGGTAGCGACGACGGGTCTCCAGGCGCCAGGCGGTGTGCTCGAACGTCCGGAACATCCCGCCGAACTCATCGAAGCCGATCATCACGGGCATCCGGTCAACCTCCTTCGGAGCGAAGTCCGCCAGCAGTTCGCGATCGCCAAGGAGGTTCTGTCCGGCGTGATTCTCGGTTATTCGTGTGGGGCAGTGGCGGAAACCGCCGGGTCACCCCCCGATCGCGCTCCTGCTTCTCGCACAACGGTGTCGATGAATCAGCAGCACTGCATCGTGAACATCGCACGGTCGAAGCGGCCCTCGGCGAGGTCCTCGGGGCGTATGAGCCAGTAGAGGGCGCCGCAGTCGCCCCACATCATGTCGGCGGCGTCGTCGGTGTCGAACTGTGCGAGCAGCGTCCAGCTCTTCGCCTCCTCGCCGACGCGGGGGTCGGACCAGGTGACCTCCTTGCCGAGGACGCCGTGGGCGATCTCGAACTCCACGGGGTTCTGGACGGGGTTGGCGTGCCCGCCGATGAGATGGTCCGCATCGCGGTCGCGGTCCCAGATCGCCTCGACGAACGCCTTGGCCTCGTCCGGGTGACTGTTGTCCTCGTTCACGCGGCCGTCGGGGCTGAGGGCCGCCAGGAAGTACGGGTGCCAGGAGTCGGGCGCGGTCATCTCCACGCGGGCCACGAGCGGCACCTCGGGGTACGCCTCGAACTCGACGTCCTCGTCCTCGTCGTCGACGACGGGCAGCGCGCGAGGTGCGACGGGGACGCCGGCCGGGATGTGGAGCACCCGGGCTCCTGCCCAGCTCTCGGGGGCGTCGGGGTCGACGAGGGCGTCGCCGTCGTCGATCTGGCCGTCGAAGTAGAAGAACGCCAGCGTGCCGTCGGTCGGCAGCGGGATGTCCAGGGCATGCGCGGGCAGCGCACCGCAGTCCACGGACGCCACGAACGACAGCGGCCCGTGCCCCTCCCACACCTGTCTCTTATACACA
>KL569426.1:53392-57453 GCA_000715685.1 Streptomyces lilacinus | reverse complement strand
CGTCCTCCGGCCCCGGCGCCATGGTCGACACCAGTCGAACAGCCGGTCGGAGCAGGCCGATCCACCGCTCGGCCAGGTCGGCGGGCAGGAGCGTACGGGCGAGGTCGTGCAGCGGCGACGACGCCGCGGAGGTGCTCGATGTCATGCGGATGATGATGCACGGCACCACTGACATTCCGGCTCGGCCGCTACGGGCGGCCGCTCGGGTCAGGCTGCGTGCGGCACGAAGGAGACGTACGTCTCTTCCGTGTCGACGGACAGGTCCAGCTTGGCCTCAAGCGCGACCGCGAGGGTGCGCAGCAGCGGAAGCGTGGGGGAGGTTCCGCCGCCCTCGATCCGGTCGATCTCATCGATGGTCAGCCCTGTCCGCTCGGCGAGCGCGAGCTGGTCGATTCCCAGGGCCATGCGCCGGTCGTACACGGCCTGGCCCAGCGCAATCGCGGCGCCGGCTTCGACGTACGCCGGATCAGCCCGGTGCTCCTCGGGGATCCTCCACGAGGTGTGGCGTCCCGTGCTCACAGCGACTCCTCGAACGTTCGGTCGTAAACGGTCTCGGCACGAGAGTGCGACTCCTCGCACTCCTTTTGAACCCAGAGGGCTCGCTGGACCTCGCGCTCCTCGCGCATCCGGGTCTTCCGGAAGACTGTCAAGAACACGATACGGCGATGTGGGGCCAGCCAGTAGGTGAGGCGAACAGCGTTATCACCCAAGTGGATGCGCAGCTCACGAAGCGAACCACTGAGATGGCGCGAGTGCGGTTCACCGAGCGTCGTGGGAGAGCCTGCAAGGCGGTCCGCGTGTCGTTCGACTGCGCGGTACTGCTCGCGCGGAAGAGTGCTCAGCCACGCTTCGACTTCAGGCTCGATTTCGATCTCGTACGGATCCTCCACCGTTGGCACGCTAGAGCCGCGGATCAGCGGCAAGAGGCACTTCAAGGCGCCCTCGCACGAACGGGTTACGCGGACCCGCCCGCCGTCGCGCCGCGGCAGCCGCCCAGTGCCTCGCGGATCGCTGCCATGCCGCGTTTCGTGGCGGCGACCGCGCCCGAGACGTCGTGGACCGCCGCCGCCGCGTCCGGCCGCGCCGCAGCCGTACGGCGCAAGGGTTGCGGACGGGGCGCGCGCTCCGGCGCCGGGGGCGGCATCTTGCGGGTGAGGCGGTCGCGGGCGAGGCCGGCGGGGGAGTGGACGACGTCCGGAAGGCCGCTCGTCAGGGCCTCGCGGAGCTCGGCCGGTGTGGCGCCCCGCGTGAGCCATTCGGCGGCGAGTGGGGCGAGTTGGCGGATGTCCCGCCCCGACAGGCGCAGCCTGCGTTCGCCGTACGACACCGCCGCGAGCGCGTCGGCGCCGCGCTCGGTGAGCGGGTGGGGAGGGTGGGGAGTGTGCTCCGCAGTCTTTTCTTGGGGACGGCCGACGCTCTTACGCTTCGGACGACCGACAGCCTGAGGGGAGGCCGTCGGCGGGGCGGCGGGCTGGCCGTCGCGTACGGCCACGGCCTCCTCGGGGGTGAGGGGGACGTTGGACAGGAGCTGCGTCGTGGACCAGCGCCCACGGGCGCCCGGGCGGCGCCACTCGTGGACGTAGCCCTCCGCCATCAGTTCGCGCTTGGCCCGCATGAACGCCGTCTTCTTGATCCCGGCGCGCCGGGCGGACTCGGACAGCGGTTCGTCTGCGCCGGGCGGGAGCGAAACCTGCCACAGCAGCAGGCACTTGGCGTCCGAGGACAGGCGGGGGTGGCGGACGATGTCGGTCGAGATCTGGACGAAGAAGCGCGCGGGCGCGATAAGATTCCGGAGCATCCTGAGGAGGCCCTAACTCCTGGTGGGTGTAGACCCTCGTCCGGTGTTCGTGCACCGGCGGGGGTCGCTTCGTACGGTCAACGAAGCTACCCCGCCGCGTGGTTGGAAAGCGTCCATTCCGCCGTTCCGACACCCGTACGGTTGCGTAATAGCTCAGGCGTGCGCCAATCGCTGATGGAAACCCATCACGGTCACCATCTCCGTCGCCGTCGCCCGATCCCCCTCCCGCAACGCCCACGCCCGCCGCCGCTTGATCGCCCGACACTCCTCGCAGTGCGGGGGTCGTGTGGCAGGGCGGCGGCCAGCAACTGGGCCTCGTAGCCGGTCAGCGGATCGTGGATGGCGAGGTACACCTGCCCGTCGACCGGTGACTGTGGCACGACCTCGATCGCGCATCCGTGCGCCTTGAACGCGTCTGCCAGCTCGCGGGCCGTACGGGCGGCGGCGTGGCGGAGGTTGTCGCATGTGCTCATGGTTCTCAGCATTGCCGGGTAGCGCTACGCTCACCAGGGGTAACGTTTTCGGTTCTTCAAGACGAAAACAGGTGGCAACGGTGCCCGCACCCAAGGAACTCGATCCTTCCCAGTCGCTGCCCGCCCTGTACGGGGCGAAGTTGCGCAAGCTGCGCGTTCGGGCTGGTCTCACGCAGCGCGAGTTGGGGGACAAAGTCCCGATCGCGCACAGCCGCATCGCCCAGTTCGAGCTGGGCAAGGAGACGCCGACGGAGACCGTTTCCGGGCGCCTGGACGAGATCTTGGGTGCGGACGGTGACTTGTCCGACCTGTGGGAGCATCTCCAGCGTTTTCCGCCCACGGATGCGTATCGCGAGTACAGGAAGTACGAGGCGAGGGCCGTCGCCATGCACAAGTACCAGGCGCACACCGTGCCGGGCCTGCTGCAGACCGAGGCCTACGCGCGCGAGGTAATGCGCCACGCGCTGCCGTGGTGCACCGCGGAGGAAATCAACGAGAAAGTGGAAGCGCGGCTCGCTCGCAGGAGCGTCCTCATAAAGCGGGACCCTCCTTTGCTGTGGACCGTGCTGGATGAAGCGGTCATCCGACGTCCGGTCGGTGGTCGCTCGGTCATGCGTGAACAACTGGCGCGCCTACTGGAGGCGGCAACGGCCGCCAACGTCGAGATCCAAGTCCTGCCCTTTGCCGTTGGCGGGCATGCCTGCATGGGCGGATCTGTGACAGTGCTGTCCTTCGACAACGGACCAGATGTGGTCTACCTGGAAGGTGGCACCTTGACCAGCATGGTGAGGGATCGCCGAACAGTGGCACGTCATTCCCATCGATACGACCGACTGCATGCCCTGGCGCTTGCCCCGGAGGCGTCCGTCCGATGGATCGAAGAGGCAATGGAGGAATTCGGCACATGCAATCCGGCATAAGCGCCATGACCTGGCGCAAGTCGACGTACAGCGATGGTCAAGAGGACTGCGTCGAAGCAGCCGCAAACTGGCGCAAGTCGACGTATAGCGACGGCCAAGAAGCATGCCTCGAAATAGCCGACAACATACCCAACGGCCTCATCCCCGTCCGCGACAGCAAAAACCCCACAGGCCCCGTCCTGCTCCTCCCGGCCGGGGCCTGGGCCGCGTTCGTGACCGCTGTGGCCGCCTCGAACGTCAACCCGCTCATCTGAACCGGCGCTCGCCCGGGCGTACCCGGCTGTTACAGAAGGTGGTGCCGGGCCCCGGCTTCGATGACTGTGAGGCATTCCTCGAACGCCTCGGCCGGCTGTTTCCACGGATCCGGGACGTCCTGGTCTTCGAGATAGCGGCGGAGCTTGCCCCGGTCGTCGCGGCCGGCGATGGGGTGCAGCGCTTCCAGGACGGTGTTGTCCATGGCGAGGACGGCATCGGCCCACTGGAGGAGGTCCGGGGTGATCTGCACTCCGCGGTGGCCGGTGAGGTCGTACCCGTGTCGCGAGGCGACCGTGGTCATTACGGGGTGCGCCGGTTTCCCGACGTGCCAGTCGCGAATGCCCGCGGAGCGGACTTCGATCATTGGGCCGCCCAGCTTGGTCAGGACAGCCGCGGCGAGGGGTGCCCGGCAGTGGTTTCCCAGGCAGACGGTCAGTACTCGCCTGGGACGGGTGGTCATGGCTCCACCTTCTCGATCTCGATGGCGAGGACGCCGAGGGCTTCTTTCTCCGGCGGGAAAATCTCGCGGATGGCCTTGAGCTGTTCCTTGCGGCTCGCGGTCGGGTTGATGGCCGCCACTTCCTCGTGGTCGAACATCTCGTCGAACGATGTGTA
>KL569426.1:47035-53176 GCA_000715685.1 Streptomyces lilacinus | reverse complement strand
ATGTGTATAAGAGACAGCTTCCTCGTGGTCGAACATCTCGTCGAACGATGTGTATCGAGCCACTCGCTTGACCTGGGTGAGCGTGCTCTCGCCGCGACAGGTGAACCGGATACGGTCCCCGGCTGTGATCCGCTGCATCGACGTGTAGGCGACACGGACCTCGACGGTCTTCGTCCCGTTGGCGATCAGGTCGTAGTACCGCTTGTAGATCGGCATGTCGCGAACGCGGGGAGTGTTGCCGATCTGCGGAGGGCGCGAAGCCATCAGACGTCCTAACTCTTGTGCCGTGACTCTTGTGCCGTGAAGGATCGGAAGAAGTGCTTGGGGTCCGCCAGCAGGTGACGCACGAGCCACAGCAGGGCGTCCACGAACTGATCGGTTGTGCCCGGCCACCCGGTCGTCGAGAGCATCCACGGCTCACCACCGGAAACGCTCGCGAGGCCTCCGGCCGCCCGGATGAGGGACTTGGAGAGCTTGCCGCCGGTGTCGGACAGCACCTGGGGGGTGAAGACCCGTACCGGCATCCGGCGCCCGGGTGTGCCCAGGGCCTCCAGCGCGCCGTCCACCAGCTGGCAGCCGCCCGCCCAGTCACCGCCCTTGAGCATCACGTGAAGCGTAGTGGTGTCGCGGGTGAAGGCGCGCTCCTTCACCACATTGCGGTAGAGGGTCGCCAGGTCGAGGTAGGCGGCGTCTGTCGGATCGATGTACGTGTCGTACGCACCGTGGTTCTGGCACACCGCTGTGTACAGCGCTCCCTCGCCGTCCAGGCGGACCAGGCGGGTGCGCTCGGCGCGCTTCTCCGCCCAGCCGCACATCGGACAGGGAATCCGGGTGTGGACGACGCCCGTGGACGGGCTGAGCCACCAGCGGAGGTCTTCCTCCGCCTCCAGAGTGCGTAGGAACTCCGCACGGAAGGCCGGGCCGGCCTGCTGTTCGGTGTAGGTCTCGGCCACGTATTCGACGTCGGTCGCGGATGACAGGGAGTCGAAGAACGGCCGGTAGTACCTCCCCACGAGCTTCTCGACCCCGAGTCGGCCGAGGGCATGGAAATAGGTCTGCTGGTAATCGTGACCGGACGTGGGGTCCAGGACGATTTCGTACGGGGCGTTGTCCAGTGCGGAGAACCGCACCGCAGTCTCCAGGCGGAAGACGTTCCGGGCCTCCTGGGCGAGGAGGAAGGCGGCGGACTGTACGAGATTCGTGCCCAGGTGCGGAACGCCGTTGATCTGAGTGCCCACGACGAACTCGATCCGCTCCGGCCGTGCCTCGCGCACCCGCGGCCGGAGCATGTCGACCGTGCTGAGCAGCGCGTTCGCCAGCACGCTGTTCGGAGAATTCAAGGTCGGGGTTGTCGGCTCGAACATGGGCTCCTCCACCTACGCAATCGGAGACGAGCGGACTTACCGGGCATCAGTGAGTACAGCTCAACCACGTATCGCCGCATAGGACTTGGCTGTAGCTCCGGCGTAGCCCCGCTCTCCGCGGCGCTGGGCTTCCCGCCTTGATTCCTGATGGGATGGGGACGTGGACAATCAGATCCGCCACCCGCTCGCGTACGCACGGGTCACCAAAGGCTGGTCGCAGGCCGACCTCGCCGGAAAGATCCGCGACGCCGCGAAACGACGGGGCCTACGATCCGGAGCGATCCGGCAGCGCATCTCCAAATGGGAGACCGGCCGCGTCGTACCCGACGAGGACTCACAGCTGCTCCTCGCCGACGTCTTCGAGGTGCCGGCCGGCGCCATGGCACTGGGCTGGCCACTCTGGCTCCCCGGTCGTGACGTCCCGCTGCCTCTCGGCCTCGACAGCACCGTCCCCGCACTCAGAGAGGCGCTGAGCTCCCTCATGGACCGTCGTACCTTCGTCGCCTTCACCCAAGCAGCCCTTGCCGGACTCGCCCTCCAATGGGCCGACCGCGACCCGCGCCCCCTCACGAGCGCGCTGCGCGGACACCGCGTCGACGCCGAGCTGGTCGAAGGACTGGAACGCCACAGCCAGTGGCTCACGAGCCTGCCCACCGAGCAGCGCCAGCACCTGGGCCCGCTCCTGACCGGCCACCTGAACACCGTCACCGACTTCATCGACCAGGGCCGCTACACCCGGCCCATCGGCCGTCGACTGCACATCCTGGCCGCGAACATCGCCCAGACCGCCGGCTGGCACCGCTTCGACCACGGACAGCACGCATCCGCCACCCGCCTGTGGCACAGCGCCCTGCACAGCGCCCACAGCTCCGGAGACCGTGACCTCGGCGCCGGCATCCTCTCCGACATCGCCTACCAGCAAACCTGGCTCCAGGCCCCGCACGTCGCCGTGCAGATCCTTGACCATGCCATCACCAAGGCCATCCACCCCTCGGCCCGATCGCTCCTCCAGCTCCGGAAGGCACGCGCCCACGCCGCGCTCGGTGAGGAAGCCCGGTGCACCCGGGCACTCGGGGCGGCCGAGGCGGCCCTGGACGCGGCGTCGGGCGAGTCCTCCCCTTCGTGGTGCGCGTGGCTGGCCCCCACCGACCTGGCCGTGGACAGTGGCAGGTGCCTGCTCGACCTCGGACACCACAGGCGCGCCCGGCAACTCATCGAGGAGGGCACCCGGCTGCTGCCCACGGCCCGCACGAAAACCCGGAGCGTCTTCCTCGCCTACGAGGCGGAGAGCTTCCTGCGCTCCGGCGAGGTCGACCGCGCTGCCGCCGCAGCACACGAAGCGCTGACCATGGCCGCGCGCATCGGCGCACCACGCTGTGTGGCCTTGATTTATGAACTCATGCCGAAATTCGCCGAATACTGCTCGACCGAGGGAGTACCGGAACTGCTCGAACTTGCCCGCGTGGGCTGACGCGGACACTGGAGGAGTTCAGTTTTCGTCGTGGCCCTCAAGAAAAGCCGAGGAGCCCTCACCCCTTGAGGGATATGTCGAGTATGCCCCGGCCTAAGGTTCAGCCTGTCGGGCCGCCACGGACCTGTTCCCGCCCCCTGTCTAAAGTGGACGCACTTTCGAACGCGACGGGGGCGTCACGCATGGCACAGGCACAGGCACCGGCACCGGCACAGAAAACTCAAAAGGCGCGGCGACGGCTGCGCTCCAGCACGGTCATACTCGGCGGAATGGGCGTTCTCGCCACCGCTCTCACCTCCTGCGGATCCGAGCCCGACAAGCGTTGTGTCGACCGCAACAGCTACGAGGCCGGCAAGGGTTATCGCGTCCTGGACTCGAAGGCCTGCAAGAAGACCAGCAGCGGCAGCAGCTCCGGGACCTGGTACTACAACTCCGGGAATTCCGGGACCCACGCCAAGAGCGGCACGTTCGACAAGAGCAAGGCAGTCTCCCGCGGCGGATTCGGCTGCTCGTCCTCGTCCGGGCACTCCGGATCGAGCGGCGGCTGACAAGCGGAGACGGACGATGCGACGCCACCGCACCACCCCCCGCCCCGGCTGGCAGGAGACCGTCGAGGAGCAGGGGCTGATCTACCCGCTCTCTCGGCAGCCCGACGGCTCTCTCCGCCCGTACTGGGACGAGAGCGCGTACTACTCCTTCTCCCTCGCCGAAATCGAGGCCCTCGAGGAAGTCGTCGCCGAACTGCACGAGATGTGCCTGACGGCAGCCGACCACATCGTCAAGGAAAACCGCTTCGCGGACCTCGGCATCCGCGACCCGCGCGTGGCCGCGCTCATCGCCGAGTCGTGGCGGCGGCGTGACGAACTCCCTTCCCTCTACGGTCGTTTCGACCTGCACTACGACGGACGCGGCGGCGCACCGGCCAAGATGCTGGAGTACAACGCCGACACCCCGACCTCCCTCGTGGAGGCGGCCGGTCCGCAGTGGTTCTGGATGGAGGAACGCTTCGCGGACGTCCCGCAGGCCGATCAGTGGAACTCTCTCCACGAGCGCCTCGTCGACGCGTGGAAGCGTCAGGCGGCGCTTCTTCCGCCCGGTGCGCCCCTCCACTTCGCGCACTCCATCGGGGACGAGCTGGGCGAGGACCTGATGACGGTCGCGTACCTGCGCGAGACCGCCGATCAGGCCGGCGTGCCCACCGAGGTGATCTCGATGGAGGACATCGGCTGGGACGGGCTGTCCGGTCGCTTCGTCGACAAGAAGCTGCGCTTCATACGGGCCTGCTTCAAGCTCTACCCGTGGGAGTGGCTCGTCGCGGACGACTTCGGTCCGCTCGCGCTGGACACGCTCGACAACGGCGGCGGTACGGGCTCGACCCTCTGGATCGAGCCCCTGTGGAAGATGCTGCTCTCCAACAAGGCCCTGTTGGCCATCCTGTGGGAGCTCTTCCCCGACCACCCCAACCTTCTCCCCGCCCACCTCGACGGCCCCCGCGACCCCACCCCGCCGGGAGCGAACCCGTGGTGCGGGACGAGCCCTGCTGCTACCAGGAGCTGGCCCCGCTGCCCGCCTTCGACGGCAACCACGTCGTCCTCGGCGCGTGGGTGGTCGAGGGCGAGCCGGCGGGGCTCGGCATCCGCGAGTCGTCGGGCCTGATCACGGACGAGTACGCCCGCTTCGTCCCGCACGTGATCCTCCCGGAGACTCCGTAAAGAGGCCCGCAAAGCGCTACCGCACCGCCTCCACCAGCCATCCCGACAGCTCGCGTCCGCCCGGCAGCGGCCGCCCCATCGCCGCGCCCACCTCGGCGACCGACCGCACCTCGGCCCGCCACCCGCGCTCCGCGAGCAGCGCTTCGGGGTCGTCCGTCCCGTAGTGCCACGGCGCACCCCACCCCTCCATCAGCCGCAGCAGCGGGTGCGCCTCGGGGGCGGTGAGGAACGCGCGGGCCACGAAGTCGGTCAGCAGCCGGCTGCCCGGCGCGGACAGGGCCGAGATCCGGTCGAGGAGGGCGAGCACGTCCGTCTCCGGCAAGTACTGGTTCAGCCCTTCCACCAGCCAGCACGTCGGCCCGTCGGCCGCCCGGAACCCCGCGTCGGCCAGGGCCTCGCCCCAGTCGGCCGTCGCGAGGTCGACGGGCACCCCGACCCGACGGCACGTCGGCCTGACGGCGTCACCCAGCAGCCCCTCCTTGCGGGCCAGGATCTCCGGCCGGTCCAGTTCGTAGACCGTCACGTCGTCCGCCCGTGCCCCACCGACCTCACGACCGCCTCGTCGAAGAACCGTGTCCGCACCGGGATCACCGGCACGTCACCGCCGAACTCCGTCAGCAGGGCCGGGCCCAGGGGCTCGGCCAGGGCCGCGGCGAAGGGATCGTGGAAGAGGGCGTCGGCCTTGGCCGATTCCCGGGCCCGCTGGGCCGCGGTGACCAGCGCGGTGCGCGCGACGGGATCGAGGTCGTTTCGTTTCGTCATGCCGGTGACCCTCGCCGACACCGGCGCCTCCCGTCCTCATCCGCCCCAGCCCTGACGGAATCCGGCATCCGATAGCGTCTTCCGGTGGATTCCGTCACTCGTGATGTCATACGCGATCTCGACCTCCTCGACCGGCAGTTGGTCCACGCCCTGCAGATCGACGGGCGGGCCTCCTTCAGCCGGATCGCCGCCGCCCTCGGCACCTCGGACCGTACGGTCGCCCGCCGTTACCACCGGCTGCGCGCCGGCGGGGTGCTGCGCGTCATCGGGCTGCCGGAGGCCCGGAGCCTCGGTCTGGTCGACTGGGCCGTGCGGATCGAGTGCACCCCCGACGCCTCGGCCGTGATCGCCGCCGCGCTGGCCGAGCGGGCGGACACCTCATGGGTGGGGCTCGCCTCCGGCGGCACCGAGATCACCTGCATCACCCGGGCCCAGGGCGGCTCGGGCCCCGGCAGTCTGCTGCTGTCCAAGCTGCCCAGGACGCCGCGGATCACCGGGGTGACCGCCCACTGCATCCTGCGCATGGTCGCCGGCATGGCCGGCTGGCCGGGCCGTACCGACGCGCTCGACGCGCGGCAGATCGAGGAGCTGTCCCGGCCCGCGCCCCCGGGGCCGCCCCCGGGCCCGCCCGGCCGCTCCCGACTCGAACCCACCGACGCCGACCGGCGGTTCCTGGCCGTCCTCGCCAAGGACGGGCGCGCCGGCGTCCCCGAACTGGCCGCCGCCACCGGCTGGTCGGAGTCCACCGTCCGGCGCCGGATCGAGGAGCTCCGGGCCGACGGGACGCTGTACTTCGACACCTGTCTCTTATACACATCTCTGAGCGGGCTGG
>KL569426.1:42197-46804 GCA_000715685.1 Streptomyces lilacinus | reverse complement strand
AGGCCGTGCTGTGGCTGGCCGTCGCACCCGCCGAGCTCGGCACCGTCGCCACGGCCCTCGCCGGGCACCCCGAGGTCGCGTACGCCGCCGCCGTGACCGGGCCGAGCAACATGATGGCGATCGTCGTCGTCCGGGACGCCGACGCGCTCTACGACTACCTCGCCGTCCGCGTCGGCACCCTGCCCGGTGTGCGGGGCGCGGAGACCACGCCCGTCACCCGGCACGTCAAGCGCGCGGGAACGCTGCTCGTGCCGGCCTCCTCGACACCGCCTTTGCGGGCAGGGACGGGGATTCGGCCGCCTCGGGGCGGATAGAGGTCCCGCCGGCGCCCCCCGCGAGGACCGCTCAGCCCGCCAGCACCGCCCGCAGCTGATCCAGCCCCCAGTCCAGGTCCTCCTTGCTGATCACGAGGGGCGGGGCGATGCGGATCGTGGAGCCGTGGGTGTCCTTGACCAGGACGCCGCGTTCCATCAGCCGCTCGGAGATCTCGCGGCCCGTGCCGTGCTCGGAGGCGATGTCGACGCCGGCCCACAGGCCCCGGCCGCGCACGGCCGCGACGACGCCGGTGCCGGTGAGGAGACCGAGCTCGTGGTGGAGGTGCTCGCCGAGCTCGGTGGCGCGGGCCTGGAACTCGCCGGTGCGCAGGATCGCGATGACCTCGAGGGCGACCGCGCAGGCCAGCGGGTTGCCGCCGAAGGTGGAGCCGTGCTCGCCGGGGCGGTAGACGCCGAGGACGTCGCGGGAGGAGACGACCGCGGAGACCGGCACGACGCCGCCGCCGAGCGCCTTGCCGAGGACGTACATGTCGGGGACGACGTCCTCGTGCTCGCAGGCGAAGGTGCGGCCGGTGCGTCCCAGGCCGGACTGGATCTCGTCGGCGATGAAGAGGATGTTCCGCTCCGCGGTGAGTCGTCGGACGCCGGCCATGTAGCCGGGCGGCGGGACGAGCACGCCCGCCTCGCCCTGGATCGGCTCGAGGAGCACCGCGACCGTGTCGTCGTCGAGGGCTGCCTCCATGGCGGCCAGGTCGCCGTAGGGGACGATCTCGAAACCGGGGGTGTACGGACCGTAGTCCGCCCGCGCCTCCGGGTCGGTGGAGAAGCTGATGATGGTCGTGGTGCGGCCGTGGAAGTTGTTGTCGGCCACGACGATCTTCGCCCGGCCGTCCGGGACGCCCTTGACGCGGTAGCCCCACTTGCGGGCGGTCTTGACGGCCGTCTCGACGGCCTCCGCGCCGGTGTTCATGGGCAGGACCATCTCCATGCCGCACAGCTCCGCCAGCGCGGCGCAGAACTCGGCGAAGCGGTCGTGGTGGAAGGCGCGGGAGGTGAGGGTCACCCGCTCGAGCTGGCGCTGGGCCGCGTTGATCAGCCGACGGTTGCCGTGGCCGAAGTTCAGGGCCGAATAGCCGGCCAGCATGTCGAGGTAGCGGCGCCCCTCGACGTCGGTCATCCACGCCCCCGACGCGGTCGCGACCACGACCGGCAGGGGGTGGTAGGTGTGCGCGCTGTGCTCCTCGGCGGCGGCGATGTCGCGTTGCGTGGCGGTCAACGTGTGCTCCGTTCCTGTGCGGGTCGGGCATGTCGCTGACGCCTTTGTACACCGCTGGACTACCGCCGCGGACCCGCATTCGCATCACCCGCCCACCACCCGCGTGCGGGCCGCCCACCGACCGCCCACCGACCACGCACCGACCGCATTCGGACCGCTGAACCAAGACCGGCGCCGCACCTGAGAGAATGTGGGCATGGCCCTTGATCGTCCGCGCGCCCTGTCCGGTATCCAGCCCACCGCAGGCTCGTTCCACCTCGGGAACTACCTCGGTGCGGTCCGTCAGTACGTGGCTCTGCAGGAGACCCACGACGCCTTCTACATGGTGGTCGACCTGCACGCCATCACGGTGCCGCAGGACCCCAAGGAGCTGCGGGCCAACACCCGCGTCGCCGCCGCCCAGCTGCTGGCCGCCGGCCTCGACCCGGACCGCTGCACCCTCTTCGTGCAGAGCCACGTCCCCGAGCACGCGCAGCTCGGCTGGGTGATGAACTGCCTCACCGGTTTCGGCGAGGCCTCCCGCATGACGCAGTTCAAGGACAAGTCCGCCAAGCAGGGTGCCGAGGGCACCACGGTCGGCCTGTTCACGTACCCCATCCTGCAGGTCGCCGACATCCTCCTCTACCAGGCGGACGCCGTCCCGGTGGGCGAGGACCAGCGCCAGCACATCGAGCTGACCCGCGACCTGGCCGAGCGTTTCAACAGCCGCTTCGGCAAGACCTTCCGCATCCCCGCGGCGCACATCGTCCGCGAGACGTCGAAGATCTACGACCTGCAGGACCCGACGGCCAAGATGAGCAAGTCGGCGGCGACGGCCAAGGGCCTGATCAACCTCCTCGACGAGCCCAAGGTCTCGGCGAAGAAGATCAAGAGCGCGGTCACCGACACCGACACGGTCATCCGCTTCGACGCCGAGAACAAGCCGGGCGTCAGCAACCTCCTCACGATCTACGCCACGCTCACCGGCACCACCGTCGCGGAGCTGGAGCAGAAGTACGAGGGCAAGGGCTACGGCGCGCTCAAGACCGACCTGGCCGAGGTCATGGTCGAGTGGGTCACCCCCTTCCGCGCCCGTACGCAGGAGTACCTGGACGACCCCGAGACGCTGGACGCGGTCCTGGCCAAGGGCGCGGAGAAGGCCCGCGCCGTCGCCGCCGAGACCCTGGCCCAGACGTACGACAAGCTGGGATTCCTGCCCGCGAAGCACTGAGTCGAAGCACTGAGCCATCCGGGCTGAGCCGTCCGGATACCGTTCGGCCCGGATCCGGCCCGCATTCGCGCAGGTCGGGCCTGTTGGCCCCGGGCGCGGGGGAGCGGGAGATCTGGCAGCGGGTGCGGCGCAGCCGTCACACTGACCACGGGGACGTACAGGCGCAAGGAGGGAGAACGCAGTGGGGACCGTAACGCTCGGCGTTTCGATCGCGGTCCCGGAGCCGTACGGCAGCTTCCTCCAGAAGCGCCGCGAGGGCTTCGGCGACCCGCACGCCCACGGCATCCCCACGCACGTCACGCTGCTGCCGCCGACCGAGGTGGACGCCTCGTCGCTGCCCGCGATCGAGCGGCACCTGGCCGAGGTCGCGGCGGCGGGCCGGCCGTTCCGGATGCGCCTGTCCGGGACCGGCACCTTCCGCCCCCTCTCGCCCGTGGTCTTCGTGAACGTGGTCGAGGGCTCGGCGGCCTGCTCGTGGCTGCAGAAGCGGGTGCGGGACGCCTCCGGGCCCGTGGCCCGGGAGCTGCAGTTCCCGTACCACCCGCACGTCACGATCGCCCACGGGATCGCCGAGGAGGCCATGGACCGCGCCTTCGCGGAGCTGGCCGACTACGAGGCCGCCTGGACGATCGAGGGCTTCGCGCTCTACGAGCAGGGAGAGGACGGTATCTGGCGCCTCGAGCGCGACTTTCCCTTTGGGAGCGACGGGCCGGACGAGGTCGCAGAAGCGGATGTGACGCCCGGCGTGCCCCACCAGACCGGGGTTTCGGCTGAGGGGGCGCCCGGGGTGTCTCCCCTCGCCCACCCCTTTCCGCAGTAGATCCCGCCGTATCTCCCCCCGGCGAACGCGTAGCCGCGCCGCCGGAATGGTAGGTGTGGATCATGGACTGGCTGACGCGCCTCCCCGGGATCGGCCCGCTGATCGCCAAGGCGATGCGGACGCACGCCTGGCGCTCCTACGAGACGCTCGATCGGGTGAAATGGACGAGGCTCGCCGCGGCCATCACCTTCACCAGCTTCGTCGCGCTCTTCCCTCTGTTCACGCTCGGCGCGGCGGTCGCCGCCGCCCTGCTCAGCGACGAGCAGACCCGTGACCTGGAGCACCGGCTGGCCGAGCAGGTGCCCGGCATCTCCGGCAGCCTCGACCTCAGCGCGCTCACCGACAACGCGGGCACGATCAGTCTCGTCGCCGCCGCCGTCCTCCTCTTCACGGGCATCAGCTGGATCGGCTCGCTGCGGGAGTGCCTGCGCGCGGTGTGGGAGCTGGAGGAGAACCCCGGCAATCCCTTCCTGCTGAAGCTCAAGGACGCCGGGCTGCTGCTGGGCCTGGGCGCGGTCGTCCTGGTCTCCGCGGGCTGCTCGGTCTTCGCGTCGGCGGCGGTGGACTGGGTGGTCGACCACGCCGGGCTGAAGGGGGTCGGCGCGCTGCTGTCGGCCGCGGGCTTCTGCATCGCCGTCCTCGCGGACTTCCTGATGATGCTCTACGTCCTGTCGCGGCTGGCCGACGTCCTGCCCCCGCGCCGCCGGCTCGTCGTCGGCGCCCTCATAGGGGCGGTCGGCTTCGAGGTGCTCAAGCTCGTGCTGAGCGGCTATCTGCAGGGGGTGGCGGCCAAGAGCATGTACGGCGCGTTCGGCACGCCGATCGCGCTGCTGCTGTGGATCAACTTCACGGCGAAACTGACGCTCTACTGTGCCGCGTGGACGGCGACCGCGACGGACGGTGCGGCGGCCGACACCGCGACCACGCGGCACAGCGGAGACTGATCAGCGGACCGGGCGGGTCACTCCTTCGGCTTCGGCGGAGCCGCGTGGCCCGGACGCCGGCGCACCCGCTCCGGCAGCGGAT
>KL569426.1:39549-41960 GCA_000715685.1 Streptomyces lilacinus | reverse complement strand
CGTAGCCGGCCACCGCCAGCACCGCCAGCGCGCCGCCCGTCAGGCCGACCGCCGTCCACACGCCGTCGCCGCCGCCCGTGACGGCCGCCTGGGCGCCGTTCGGGCTCTGCCCGGCCGTCGCGCCACCCGACTTGTCCGCGCCGAGGCCACCCTTCGGGGCGACGAGGACGCCGACCGGCTTGACGTGACCGGCCGCCTCGAAACCCCAGTCGAGCAGCATCGCGGTCTCCTTGTAGACCTGGTTGCGCTCCTTGATGTCGGGGTTCATGACGGTCACCAGCAGCTTGCGGCCGTCGTGCTGGGCGACGCCGGTGAAGGTGTTGCCGGCGTTGGTCGTGGAGCCGTTCTTCACGCCCGCCATGCCCTTGTACGGGGTGACGCCGTCCTGGCCG
Source organism: Streptomyces lilacinus (assembly GCA_000715685.1). Lineage (GTDB taxonomy): Bacteria > Actinomycetota > Actinomycetes > Streptomycetales > Streptomycetaceae > Streptomyces > Streptomyces lilacinus. Next base: position 41,568 of record KL569426.1, on the reverse strand, counting down.
GTGAGGAGACGGTTGGTGTTGACGATGTCCTTGGTCTTCCCCGGCCGCTCCTCGTCCGGGAACTGCGCCCGGGCGGTCGAGCAGTACTCGCGGAAGTCGGCCTTCTGCAGCCCGGAACGGGCGAAGAGCGTCAGGTCGTACGCGCTGGAGACCTGGTCGTCGGCGTCGTAGCCGTCCGGGGTGACGACGTGGGTGTCGCGCGCCTGGAGGTCGTCGGCGTGGGCCTGCATGTCGCGGACGGTCCTCGCGACGCCGCCGTTCATTGCGGACAGCACGTGCACGGCGTCGTTGCCGGAGCGCAGGAAGACCCCCATCCACATGTCGTGGACCGAGTAGCTCAGGCCCTCCTTCATGCCGACCTGGCTGCTGCCCTCGCCCATGCCCTCCAGGTCGGCGGCCAGGACCTTGTGCTGCTGCGTCTTGGGGAACTTCGGCAGCACCGTGTCCGCGAAGAGCATCTTCAGGGTGGACGCCGGCGGCAGCTGCCAGTGGGCGTTGTTCGCGGCGAGGACGTCGCCGGACTCGGCGTCCGCGACGATCCACGAGGCTCCGCTGAGGCCCTGCGGCAGCGCGGGCGCGCCCGGGCCCGGTCGGACCTGGACACCGGGTTTGCCCAGCAGCTCGCCACCAACGGTGGACATCTTGGCGGGAGGCAGCCGTTTGACGGGCGGCTTGGCCTTCGCGTCCGCCTTCGGGTCGGCGGGCTTGCTCGCGCCCGGGGACACGTTCGGCGTGGTGCTCGGCACGGCCGGGACGGGGTCGGGGGCGGCGAGGGCGGGGGCGGCGGTCGCCAGGGGGAGCAGCAGGGAGGCGCCGGCCGCCAGCAGGGCCGCGGAGCGGCGTCGGGGCGTCGCGGAGTACCGCGGGGGGAGTGATGTCGTCGTCGGCACGGAGGTGAACGTACCTCCACGCCGCGTCAACCAGGACGGCGCCTCACGGCGGGGCCGCGTCGAGGACCCGATAGGACCAGTCCGGAAACCGGAACGCATACTGAAACCCATGGTGAAGTCTTCCGGGGACGCCGCCCCCCGAACCCCCGCGACCCTCTCCCGCCCCGTGTCCTGGTTCCTGCTCGCCTTCGGGGTGTGGAGCTGGATCATCTGGACCACTTTCGTCAAGAACCTCTGGAAGGACGGCAGCGGGCTCGCCTTCGACGACTCGGGCGACCCCACCGCGTACTTCTGGGTGCATCTGACGCTCGCGATCACCTCGTTTCTTCTGGGGACGGCTGTCGGGCTCATCGGGTTGCGCGGCGTGCGGGCGTTGCGGCGCACGTCATAGGGACCGTCCCTGCACGTCACAGCGACCGCCCATAAGGGACGTCTCCGCCCCCTCCCGTTCCCCCGTGCGAGGGCTGTTCCGGACGGGTGACGATCACTTGGCCGATTCCCGGGACGTACGCCCGTTCGCGTGCTTACGGTGATGCGCATCACTGGGCGGGAGGGGGCGCAGGGGATGCGTGGTGTCCGGATGCGATCGGCCGGATGGGCTCTGGCGCTGACGGCGGCGGTCGGGGTCGGCGGCTGCGATCCGGGGTTCGGGGGTGGCGGCGACCCGGGGCCGATCAGGGTCGCCACGACCGACACGGTCAGCCACCTCGACCCGGCGGGCGCCTACGACGCGGGCTCCTGGGCCCTCTACGGCAACGTCTACCAGTCCCTGATGACCTTCACCCCGGGCTCCAACGCCCCGGTGCCGGACGCGGCGCGCGGCTGCGGTTTCCAGGGCGAGGACTTACGCACGTACGCGTGCGAGCTGCGCGAGGGACTGAGGTTCGCCAACGGGCACGAGCTGACGACGAAGGACGTGAAGTTCTCCTTCGACCGCATCGCCCGCATCAAGTCGCCGCAGGGCCCCGGCTCCCTGCTGGACACCCTGGACTCCGTGGAGACCTCCGGCACCCGGGTGACCTTCCGGCTGAAGGTTCCGGACGCCACCTTCCCGTTCAAGATCGCCACCGGCGCCGCGTCGATCGTCGACAGCCGCCTCTACCCCGCCGACCGGCTCCGCAGCGGCTCC
>KL569426.1:36991-39302 GCA_000715685.1 Streptomyces lilacinus | reverse complement strand
CGGCCGGGCCGCAGCGCCGAGCTGCGGCCCAACGATCGCTACAAGGGCGCCGTGCAGAAGACCGGCCACGACGTCACGGTGCGCTACTTCACCGACTCGGCCGCCATGAGCCGCGCCTGGCAGGACAAGGACGTCGACGTCACCGCGCGGCAGATGCCGCCGGCGGTCCTCGCGGACCTCTCGCCCTGGGACTCCAGCATCCGGATGAGCGAGACCTCCTCCCCGAACACCCGCTTCCTCGTCTTCAACCTCCGCACCGGCTCCCCGGTCCACGCCCAGCCCGTCCGCCAGGCGGTGGCCGCCGTCCTCGACCGCCAGGCCCTCGCCCGCGACGTCCACCGCCGCACCGTCGAACCCCTCTACTCCCTCATCCCCCAGGGCCTCACCGGCCACGCCACCTCCTTCTTCGACACCTACCCCCAGCCGGACGGCGAGCGCGCGACCAAACTGCTCCGCCAGGCGGGCATCACCACCCCCGTCCGCTTCCGCCTCGCCTACTCCGTCGGCGCGGCCACGGACCAGGAGGCCGCCGTCCTCAAGCGTCAGCTGGAGGCCACGGGCCTCTTCGAGGTGACCACCCAACGAGTGGACTGGAAGGAATTCCAGGAGGGCTACGCCAAGGGCGCCTACGACGCGTACTGCGTCAGCTGGGTCGCCGACTTCCCCGACCCCGACACCTTCACCACCCCCCTCGTCGGCGCCGACAACGCCTTCCACTCCGGCTACTCCAACCCCCGCGTGGAACGCCTGATCCGCCAGACCCAGCAGAACGACCAACGCAACCGCGTCGCCGGCGACTTCCGCGAGATCCAGAAGATCGTGGCCGAGGACGTCCCGATGGTTCCGCTGTGGCAGAAGAAGGACTACGTCCTGAGCACGTCGTCGATCTCGGGCTCGCAATACCTGTCGGACGGCACGGGCATCTGGCGTTTGTGGATGCTGGGCCGTATCTGACGGTCCGTGGCAGTCTGGGGGGATGGACCAGCACCCGTGGCGCTCACCCGCCGCGCCGGGCGAGCCGCCCTACTACACGACCGACACGTGCGCCGGCTGCGGCGCCGTCGTGCACGGCATCCACGGGCGGTGGACGTGCGCCGCGTGCGGGGCCTGCAGCCCGTACCAGGAGCCGCCCGAGGGGTGGGCGACGGAGATCACGGCGGAGGAGCTGGCGACGAACACGGTGGGGTACGACAGGCCGCCGGGCGGCTAGGGCTGTGGGTTTTCCCCAGTCCCGCCCCTTCCCGTAACTGGGGCCTCGCCCTCAGGCCCCGGGGTCCGGGGCGGAGCCCCGGTTTCGGGAAGGGGCGGGTCAGGGGCTGAATCCCCCAGCGCCGACAGCGCGACACCGACCCACCGCACACGCCCTAGAGACCGTGGCGGTCCAGGAAGTCGGTGATCAGCTTCTGCCACTCCTCCGGGCGCTCGGCCATCGGGATGTGGCCCGTGGGGATCTCGGCGTACTCGGCGCCGGGGATGTGGGCCGCCAGGTAACGGGAGTTGGCCGGTGAGACCAGGGTGTCCTGGGTGGGCGCGATGACCAGGGTGGGGACGGAGATGCCCGCGAGGTCGGCAGTGGTGTCGGCGGTGGCGACGGCCCCGGCCTGCTCGGACGCACCGGGCGGAACGGTCGCGGCGATCTGGTCGAGGAAGGGGCCGACCCGGTCCTCCGGCAGGGCGTTGTAGAAGTCCTCGCCGAAGCCCGACAGGGCGACGAAGCGGGCGAAGGCCTGGAGGTCGCCCTCGGCCAGCAGCTTCTGCCAAAGATGGAGGGAGGCCCGCGTGCGGTTGTCGGGACGGGCCAGGCCGGCGGTCAGGACCAGGCCGCGGACGCGCTCGGGGTGGCGGGCCGCGGCCCGTACGGACACCAGGGTGCCCAGCGAGTAGCCGATCAGGGTGAAGGTCTCCAGGCCGGCCCGGTCCGCCTCGGCGACGATCGCGTCGGCCAGGACGTCGGCGGTGAGCCCGCCCGTCGCGCGCGGCGTGGCGCCCGAGCCGGGGTAGTCGGGGGCGACGACCGTGTGGGCGGCGGCCAGGGCCGGGAGGATCGGGGCATAGTTGCCCTCGATGCCGCCACCCGCGCCGTGCGCGAGGAGGAGGCCGGGGCCGGAACCGATGACGGACGTGGAGAGCGCGGGAATCTGTGTCATGGGCAGGAGGTTGCCGTATGACATCAGTGTCAAGGTCAAGCCCAGCGGGGGAAAGGTACCCATGCGCATTGGAGAACTGTCACGTCGTACCGGAGTGAGCCCCCGGCTGCTGCGCTACTACGAGCCTGTCTCTTATACACATCTCTGATGGCGCGAGGGAGGCG
>KL569426.1:35700-36726 GCA_000715685.1 Streptomyces lilacinus | reverse complement strand
CCCCGACGCCGCCGAGCGCGTCACCCGCATCCGCGAGCTGCTCGACGCCGGGATGACGACCGAGGTCATCGGCACGCTGCTGCCCTGCGCCCAGGGCGGTCCCGGCCTGCTCACCTGCTCCCACTCGGTGCAGATGCTGGACGATCAGCTGGCGCGGGTGGACGAGCAGATGGCCGAGCTCCGGCGGAAGAAGGAGGCGCTGCTCGGGGTGACCGAGGCGATGGAGACCCGCCGCCGTGAGGACGAGGCGCTGGCGAGGACGGCGTTGAAGTCCGCCTGACCTGCGCCGATGTCACGCGTCGGGGGCGTTGTCAGTGGTCGCCCCTACTCTCTGTGACATGGCAAAGGTGAGGCTCGTCGACGAGACGACATCGGGGGAGCGACGCGACGCCTGGGCGCTCGAGGTCGCGGAGGAGCGGCTGACGCTGCGTGAGGTGATCCGCCGTCGGGTGTTCGAGGAAGTGGCCGAGCTCAACGCCGGTCGCACGGAGGGCAAGCGGGGGCTGGTCCAGCCGAGCGAGACCGAGCGCATGCTCAACGGCACGGCTAAGCGCGAGGCCTCGCGGCTGCAGCCGCAGCGGTGCTACGAGCGCGCCCTCGCCGCCTTCGCGCGCAACGGCTTCCTCGTGCTCGCCGGCGACCGGCAGATAGAGGACCTGGACGAAGAGCTCGACCTCGCGTCCGGTGCCGAGATCACGTTCCTCAAGCTCGTTCCTCTGGTGGGTGGATGATGACGACCGCGACCGCGACCGTGACCGACGACCGCGCCCGGATGGAAGAGCTCGGGCAGCTCCACATCTGCTACGCCACGCACAAGGCATGGCCCCTGCTCAACGCGGCGCTCGACGCCGGGCAGCCGCTGCCCGCCTCCTTCGTCGCCGTGCTCCGGCGTACCGCCATGCTCGCGTACTGGCAGGTCGAGAAGGAGCAGAAGAAGATGATCGCCGGCCTGACCGAGCCCGTCCTCAACCCCGGCGAGGCCTGGTCCGACCCTGTCTCTTATACACATCTCTGATGGCGCGAGGG
>KL569426.1:34452-35416 GCA_000715685.1 Streptomyces lilacinus | reverse complement strand
GCCCGCACCGCGCGGCCCGCCGCCAAGTGGGACAAGACCGCCCGGACCCTGATCGAGGAGCTGGGCGAGAGCCCCGACGCCGTACGCGGCCGCCTGTTGGCCTGGCTCGAGCTCGTGGGCCGTCCCCGGACGCTGCCGCTGCACGTCACCCCGTACGGGCCCGACCACAACGAAGAGTTCGACCCCTACAACGCCGACGCCCTGCGCGGCATCACCTGGCTGCTGTCGCTCCTGCCGCCCCACCCGGACACCGTCCGCGCCCTCGGTGCCCTCGTCGACCACTCCCTGCGCAAGGTCGTGGGCCTCGGCCCCCGCAGCCCCAAGATGGCCAACGCCGGCGTGGTCGCCCTCTCCCGCATCGAGGGCGAGGCCGCCCTCGCCGAGCTCGCCCGGCTCGCCGCCCGCGTCACGTACAAGGGCACCCTCAAGCAGATCGACACCGCGCTCACGGCCCGCGCCGAGGCCATGGGCCTCAGCCGCGGCGAGATCGAGGAGCTCGCCGTCCCCTCCTACGGCCTGACCGAGGTCGGCCGCGGCACCCACGCCTTCGGCGACTGCACGGCCGAGCTGGCGGTCCAGGGCGTCAAGACCGTCCTCACCTGGCGCAACGCGACCGGAAAGGTCGTCAAGAGCCCGCCGGCCGCCGTGCGTCGGGACCACCCCGACGAGCTGAAGGCCCTCAAGGCCGCGGTCAAGGACGTCGACAAGATGCTCGGCGCCCAGAGCGAGCGCCTCGACCGGCTCTTCCTCGCCCGCCGCCGCTGGGAGTACGCGGCCTGGCGCGAGCGCTACCTCGACCACCCCCTCGTCGGCACCCTGGCCCGCCGGCTGCTGTGGACCGTCGACGGGCAGGCCTGCGGCTTCGCGGACGGCGCGCTGCGCACCCTCGCCGACGCCGAGGTGACGGCCGTGGCCGGGGCGCCCGTCGAGCTGTGGCACCCCTGTCTCTTATACACATCTCTGA
>KL569426.1:27941-34149 GCA_000715685.1 Streptomyces lilacinus | reverse complement strand
TCAGAGATGTGTATAAGAGACAGGTGTACCTGCTGACCGATGCCGAGCGCGCCACCCGCGTCTACTCCAACCGCTTCGCCGCCCACGTGCTGCGCCAGCACCAGTTCCACTCCCTGGCCGCGATCCGGGGCTGGCGCAACAAGCTGCGTCTGGGCGTGGACGACGAATACCCGCCCGCGACACGCGAGTTGCCCGAGTGGGGACTGCGCGCGGAGTTCTGGGTGGACGGCGTCGAGGACTGGACGGGCGACAACATCACCGAGTCCGGCAGCTACCTCTGGCTCGCCACCGACCAGGTCCGCTTCTATCCGATCGACGCGCCGCAGCACACGGCCCACGCCGGCTCCGGCGAGTACCGCCTCGGCTGGAACCAGCCGCCCTCCGAGTCCCTGCCGCTCGCCGAGGTGCCGGAGCTGGTGCTCAGCGAAGTCCTGCGCGACGTCGACCTGTTCGTCGGCGTGGCGAGCCTGGGCAACGACCCCACCTGGCAGGACGGCGGCCCCGAGGGCCGCTTCCGGGAGTACTGGACGTCGTACGGTTTCGGCGAGCTGTCGCAGAGCGCCCAGACCCGCGCCGCGCTGCTGGCCCGGCTGATACCGAGGCTCGCGATAGCCGACCGCTGCACGATCGAGGGCCGCTTCCTGCTGGTGCGGGGCGACCGGCACACGTACAAGATCCACATGGGCTCGGGCAACATCCTCATCAGCCCGCACGACCGCTACCTGTGCATCGTCCCCAAGGGCGCCGGGGCCACGGCCGGGGACACCGGCTTCCTGCCCTTCGAGGGCGACCGGACGCTCTCGGTCATCCTCAGCAAGGCCATGATGCTCGCCCGGGACACGGAGATCACCGACCTGACCATCACCAGCCAGCTCTGAAAAGAGCGAGGGCCCGCTCCCCACCCGGGGGTGGAGAAGCGGGCCCTCGCCGAGGCCGAAGGAGATCGGCCGAGGAGACCAACCGAGGAGATCAGAAGCGGCGCGTGATCAGCGCTCGCTTCACCTCCTGGATCGCCTTGGTGACCTCGATGCCACGCGGGCAGGCGTCCGTGCAGTTGAACGTCGTGCGGCAACGCCACACGCCGTCCTTGTCGTTGAGGATCTCCAGGCGCTGCTCGCCCGCCTCGTCACGCGAGTCGAAGATGAAGCGGTGCGCGTTGACGATCGCCGCCGGGCCGAAGTACTGGCCGTCGTTCCAGAACACCGGGCACGAGGAGGTGCACGCGGCGCACAGGATGCACTTGGTGGTGTCGTCGAAGCGCTCGCGGTCCTCGGCGGACTGCAGACGCTCGCGCGTCGGCTCGTTGCCCTTGGTGATCAGGAAGGGCATGACGTCGCGGTACGCCTGGAAGAACGGCTCCATGTCGACCACGAGGTCCTTGAGGACCGTCAGGCCCTTGATGGGCTCGACCGTGATCGGCTTGGACGGGTTGATGTCCTTGATCAGCGTCTTGCACGCGAGGCGGTTCTTGCCGTTGATCCGCATCGCGTCGGAGCCGCAGATGCCGTGCGCGCAGGAGCGACGGAAGGTCAGCGAGCCGTCCTGGTCCCACTTGATCTTGTGGAGACCGTCGAGCACGCGCTCCTTCGGGTCGATCTCGACCGCGAAGTCCTGCCAGGTGGCCTCCGCGGAGACCTCCGGGTTGAAGCGGCGGATCCGGAAGACGACCGTGATGTACGGCGAGGCCTCCTGAGCCGCGGAGTCGACCTTCTCGAGAGTCGGGGTAGCCATCAGTACTTACGCTCCATCGGCTGGTAGCGGGTCTGCACCACCGGCTTGTAGTCGAGGCGGATGCTGTCGTTGCCGGCAGCGTCCACCTCCCGGTACGCCATGGTGTGCCGCATGAAGTTGACGTCGTCGCGGTTGGGGAAGTCCTCGCGGTAGTGACCACCGCGCGACTCCTTGCGCGCGAGCGCGGACACGGCCATCACCTCGGCCAGGTCGAGCAGGTTGCCCAGCTCGACGGCCTCCAGCAGGTCGGTGTTGAAGCGCTTGCCCTTGTCCTGGATGGACACGTTCTTGTAGCGCTCGCGCAGCTCGGCGATCTTCTCGACGGCCGTCTTGATGGTCTGCTCGGTGCGGAAGACCATGACGTTGGCGTCCATGGTCTCCTGCAGCTCCTTGCGGAGCTCGGCGACCCGCTCGGTGCCCGTGGAGTTGCGCAGCCGCTCGACCTGCTCGACGACGAGCGAGGCCGGGTCCTCCGGCAGCTCGACGAAGTCGGCCTTCTGCGCGTACTCCGCGGCGGCGATGCCCGCGCGGCGGCCGAAGACGTTGATGTCGAGCAGCGAGTTCGTGCCCAGGCGGTTGGCGCCGTGCACGGACACGCAGGCGACCTCGCCGGCGGCGTAGAGGCCGGGGACGACGGTGTCGTTGTCGGCCAGCACCTCGCCCTCGACGTTGGTCGGGATGCCGCCCATGGCGTAGTGCGCGGTGGGCTGGATCGGGATCGGGTCCGTGTAGGGCTCGATGCCGAGGTACGTGCGCGCGAACTCGGTGATGTCGGGCAGCTTGGCGTCCAGCTGCTCCGGCGGCAGGTGGGTGAGGTCGAGGTAGACGTGGTCGCCCTCGGGACCGCAGCCGCGACCCTCGCGGATCTCCGTGTAGATGGAGCGCGAGACGACGTCACGGGACGCGAGGTCCTTCATGACCGGCGCGTACTTCTCCATGAAGCGCTCGCCGTCCTTGTTGCGGAGGATGCCGCCCTCACCGCGGGCGCCCTCCGTCAGGAGGATGCCCATGCGCCAGATGCCGGTCGGGTGGAACTGGAAGAACTCCATGTCCTCCAGCGGCAGGCCGCGGCGGTAGCAGGCCGCCTGGCCGTCACCCGTCAGGGTGTGCGCGTTGGAGGTCACCTTGAAGAACTTGCCGGTGCCGCCGGAGGCGTAGATGACCGACTTGGCCTGGAAGACGTGGATCTCGCCGGTGGCCAGCTCGTAGGCGACCACACCGGCCGACTTCTTGATGCCGTCGACCTCGGTGATCAGCTGGTCGAGGACGTAGAACTCGTTGAAGAACTCCACGCCCTCCTTGACGCAGTTCTGGTACAGCGTCTGGAGGATCATGTGGCCGGTGCGGTCCGCGGCGTAGCAGGACCGGCGGACCGGGGCCTCGCCGTGGTTGCGGCTGTGACCGCCGAAGCGGCGCTGGTCGATGGTGCCGTCCGGGGTGCGGTTGAACGGCAGGCCCATCTTCTCGAGGTCGAGGACCGCGTCGATGGCCTCCTTCGCCAGGATCTCGGCGGCGTCCTGGTCGACCAGGTAGTCGCCGCCCTTGATCGTGTCGAAGGTGTGCCACTCCCAGTTGTCCTCCTCGACGTTCGCGAGGGCGGCGGCCATGCCGCCCTGGGCGGCGCCGGTGTGGGAGCGGGTCGGGTAGAGCTTGGTGAGCACCGCCGTGCGGCTGCGCTTGGTCGACTCGATGGCCGCGCGCATGCCGGCGCCACCGGCGCCGACGATGACGGTGTCGTACTTGTGGATCTTCATTGTGAGTACCTCAGCCCCGTGGCCTAGCGGATGTTCGGGTCGAAGGTGAAGATCACCAGCGTGCCCAGCAGGACGGTGAACACCGTGGCGGTGTACAGCAGCATCTTCAGCCAGAAGCGGGTGGTGTCCCGCTCCGCGTAGTCGTTGATGACCGTGCGGAGGCCGTTCGCGCCGTGCAGCATCGCGAGCCACAGCATGAGGAGGTCCCAGGCCTGCCAGAACGGCGAGGCCCAGCGGCCGGCCACGAAGGCGAAGCCGATCTTGCTGACGCCGCCGTCGAGGACGAGCTGGATCAGCAGGTGGCCGAGGACGAGGACGACCAGCAGGATGCCGGACAGCCGCATGAACAGCCAGCCGTACAGCTCGAAGTTGGTGCGGGTCGCCTTGGGCGTCTTCTTGGTGCGCTTGCGCGGCGCCTCGATGAGCGGGGCCGGGTTGTCGACGTCGTACAGCGACACGTCGCTCACGGCCGCCGCGGCGGGGGTGGTTTCAGCGGACATTCGCGTCTCAGCTCCCGAACAGCGTGCGCAGCGTGTGCTGGAGCACGGGGTAGAAGGCGCCTGCCATCAGCACGACCCAGACACCGACAACGGTCCACAGCATCTGCTTCTGGTACCGCGGGCCCTTGGACCAGAAGTCCACGGCGATGACGCGGAGGCCGTTGAGAGCGTGGAAGAGGATGGCGGCGACGAGGCCGTACTCCATCACGTTGACGATGGGCGTCTTGTACGTGGCGACGACGTCGTCGTAGGCCTCGGGGGAGACGCGAACGAGAGCGGTGTCAAGGACGTGCACGAACAGGAAGAAGAAAATGAGGACGCCGGTGACTCGATGAGCCACCCAGGACCACATGCCTTCCCGGCCGCGGTACAGCGTTCCAGCCGGCACGGAAAACCCTCCGGGAGCGGGATTGGGGCCTGCCGGCTTCTCTGTCGGTCGGGCCCGGCCGGGTACGGTCCACCGGCCCTGGCCATCGTAGCGACGCCTTCTCGGTTCGGTCCCCCGGGGTGCGTCAGGTGTGATCAAAGAGGCACGTACGGCCTAGGCCGTACGGGAACCCGCGGCCGGGACGCGGACGACTTGTCCGATGCGTCCCGGCGTGTCCGGGCGTGAAGTCTGGGCGAACAGGGTAAAAACGCATATCTTCGGCATGAAAGCCCCACATAGGAGGTTTGCTCCATGGGACGGTCTGTCAGGATCACTCGGGCGTCGGCCGTCCGGGGAACGGTGGCCAGTTTCGTCCTGCTCGCCACCATGACGCTGATGGGCTGTCCGAGGGACGGCACCGCCGGTCACCCCGGCCGCGACGACTCGCGCTCCCCCCAGGGCTCGACCGTCGCCTCCCCGGGCGGCACCCCCTCCCCGTCCTCCTCCGCCGCGGCCGCCGCGCCCGCCCCCGTGCCGCCGGGCGTGCCGGCCACGGTCCCGGCCGTGCGGTCCTTCACCCAGCAGGCCGGCCCCGGCTGGCGGCCCGCGCCCGGCGCCCGCGTCGTCGCCGACCCGAACGGCAAGGAGGCCGACGAGGCCCGCCGACTCGCCGGCGACCTGGGCCTCGCCTTCGACAAGGGCCCGGCCCGCGAGGGCGACGTCGAGCTCGTGCCCCGCCCCGGCCAGGCCGGCGGCCCCGAGTCGTACGAGCTCACCACCGCCGGCCGCAAGGTCACCATCACCGCCCCCGACGACGCCGGTCTCTTCTACGGCACCCGCACCGTCCTCCAGGCCGTGCGCACCGGCGGCGGCCTGCCCGAGGGCACGGTCAAGGACGCGCCCGACCGCGCCCAGCGCGGCCTCAACCTCGACATCGCCCGCAAGCACTTCACCGCCGACTGGATCGAGAACCGGCTCCGCGAGATGGCCGACCTCAAGCTCAACCAGCTCGGCCTGCACTTCTCCGACGACCAGGGCTTCCGTATCGAGAGCTCCTCGCACCCCGAGATCGTCTCGGCCCAGCACCTCACCAAGGTCCAGCTGCGCCGCATCACCGACCTCGCGACCGCCCTCCACATCACCGTCGTCCCCGAGATCGACTCGCCGGGCCACCTCGGCGCGGTCATCGCCGCCCACCCCGGCCTGCAGCTCCGCGACGCCACCGGGGCCGTCGCGCGCGGCGCCGTCGACATCGCCAACCCCGAGGCGGCGCGCATCGTCGACGACCTGCTGCGCGAGTACGCGCCGCTCTTCCCGGGCCGGTGGTTCCACCTCGGCGCCGACGAGTACCGCGCCCTGATGTCCCGCGACCCGCAGGCCTCCTACCCGCGCCTCGCCCAGCTCGCCCGGGCGCGGTTCGGACCCCGCGGGCGGGTCCAGGACCTCGCGACCGGCTGGCTCAACGAACGGGCGGCGATCGTGCGCAGCCTGGGCAAGACGCCGAAGGCGTGGAACGACGGCTTCTTCACCGGCGGCGTCGTCGCGCCCGACAAATCCATCGAAGTCGAGTACTGGACGGGCAAGGAAATCGGCGCGCGCCGCCCGCAGGACTACCTGAACGAGGGACGGACGCTGGTCAATCTGAACGACGAGTACCTCTACTACGTGCTCGGTGAGCCGAACGAGTTCCGCTACCCGACCGGGGAGCGGATCTACGGGCAGTGGTCGCCGGCGGTGCTGCGCGGCACGGCGGCGGTGGCCGCGGCGACGGCGGGGCCGGACCGGGTGCGGGGCGGGCGGCTGGCGGTGTGGTGCGATCGCGCTGCCGCGCAGACGCAGGACCAGGTGGCGGCGGG
>KL569426.1:27524-27647 GCA_000715685.1 Streptomyces lilacinus | reverse complement strand
TGCCGCTGGCCGCGGTGGCCCAACGGGTGTGGGACCCGCGGACGCCGCAGCGGTCGTGGGGCGACTTCACGACGCTGGTGGGACGCGCGAGGCGTTGACCGCGCTCCGCGCGGTGTCCTCAAG
>KL569426.1:25919-27193 GCA_000715685.1 Streptomyces lilacinus | reverse complement strand
CGGCCCGTCCGGCGCTTGAGGAAAACCCACTACCCTCGCCGCAGAGGCATCGCATCGCACCGTAACGAGGGCACGATGAAGATCGAATTCCTGCTGCACAACGCCTACGGCATCGGCGGCACCATCCGCTCCACCGTCAACCTCGCCGCGGCCCTGGCCGAGCGGCACGACGTGCGGATCGTCAGCGTCAACCGGCCCGCCGACGAGCCCGAGCTGAGCATCGATCCGAGGGTGCGCCTGACCCACCTGCTCGACTTCCGCGAGGGCGAGGAGAGCGAGGAGTACGTGTCCCCGCTCAATCAGCGGCCCAGCGAGGTCTTCCGCGACGAGCGCATCGACAACGGCCTCATGGCCGCCACCGCCCTCACCGACGAGTGCGTCGCCGCCCACCTCGCCGCGACCGACGCGGACGTCGTCATCGCCACCCGGCCCAAGCTCATCGGCTACCTCGCGCGGTACGGCGAGGGCCGGCCCTACCTGCGGCTGGGCCAGGAGCACCTCACCCACGACGCCCACGTCCCCGAGCTGCACGCCGTCATGGACCCGGCCATCGCCGCGCTCGACGCCTTCACCACCGTCTCGGAGGCCGACGCCCGGCACTACCGGCACTCCCTGCCGGACGCCGGCGCCCGCATCCTCTCCATCCCGAACGCCGTCCCGGCCCCGGCCGCCGAGCCGTCGGACGGCACGTCGAAGACGATCGTCGCCGCCGGCCGGCTCGTCGCCGTCAAGCGCTACGACCGTCTCATCGCCGCCTTCGCCGAGATCGCCGACGCGCGCCCCGACTGGCACCTGCGCATCTACGGACGCGGGCCCGCCAAGCCCAAGCTGCGGCGGCAGATCGAGGAGCTCGGGCTCTACGAGCGGATCACCCTCATGGGCGCGCGCTCGCCCATCGAGACCGAGTGGGCCAAGGGGGCGATCGCCGCCGTCGCCTCCGACGGCGAGTCGTTCGGCATGACCATCGTCGAGGCCATGCACGCCGGGCTGCCCGTCGTCGCCACCGACTGCCCCCACGGCCCCCGCGAGATCCTCACCGACGGCACCGACGGCATCCTCGTCCCGCTCGACGACGCGGACGCCGTCGGCGCCTACGCCGAGGCGCTGCTCAAGCTCACCGGCGACGCCGAGCTGCGCGCCCGCCTCGGGGCCGCCGCCCGGCAGGCAGCGCACCGCTACGAACCGGCCGCCGTCGCCCGGCGCTACGAGGAGCTCTTCGAGGAGCTCCGCCCGGGCTGCACGACCGAGGCCCCCAAGACTGTCTCTTATACACA
>KL569426.1:23821-25691 GCA_000715685.1 Streptomyces lilacinus | reverse complement strand
GCCCACCCCGCCGCCCGCTGCGCCGCCGCCCCCGACGGCTCCCTCGTCGTGCGGCTGCGCACCGACCAGCTCACCGCGGCCGACACCCACCTGCTCCTGCGCCACCGCGGCAGCAAGGGCAAGGAGGCCGTGCGCGTCCCGCTGCCGGCCCGGCGCGAGGCGGACACCTGGACCGAGGTACGCGTCGAGCGGTCGGCCCACACCCTGCTCGAGGGCCGCTGGGACACCTACGCGGAGCGCTCCGGCGACGCCTCCCGGCGCCGGCTCGCGGCCGAGCTCGTCGAGCAGAAGGCGCTGCTCGACCTGCCGCTCGCGCACCGGGCCGAGGGCGTCGGCGCCTGGGTGCCGTACGCGACCAGCGACGGCTACCTCGCCGTCCGCGCCTGGCTGCGGCCCGCGCACGCCGAGGCGACGGAGGTGCGGGCCGGTGGCGACGGCGTCACGCTCGCCCTCGCCCCGTACGGGACGGAGTTCGGCGAGGGCGCGGAGATCGTCGCCCGGCTGCGCGGCGGCGACGGCTCGGCGGGCGACGTCCGCGCACCGCTCGAGGACGGTTTCGGCACGCTGCCGTACGCGCCGATGAGCCGGCGCATCGGTGCGGAGCAGGACCTGTGGGACCTCTTCGTGCGCCCCTCGGCGGGCGCGGCGCTCGTACGGGTCGGCCGGATCGCGGGCGACTTCGCCGACCGGAAGGGCATCGACACCTTCCCGGCCGCGACGCGCGGCGCGGCGCTGCTGCGCCCGTACTTCACGGTCACGAACGACCTGACGATCTCGGTCAAGGACGCGACGGACTCCGCCGCTGACGACGACGCGTAGGCGGCGCCGCATGTGACGCGAGTGACGCACGAGAAGGCTGCCGCGCTGTAAGTCCCAGAGACTCCAGCGACAGAAGGAGAGCAGCCGTGGGCGGCTTCTGGGGCTTATTACTCGTCGGCCGTGGCCGGGGCCGGGCGCTGATCGACTGCCCGGTCCTGGCCGCGCGCCGGGAACACCTCGTGCCCGCCGCGGTCTTCGCGGGCGGCTGGCAGGTCTGGCGGCACCCCGACCGACCGGCCGGCGGCGGGCCGTGCGGTCCCGGCCCCGCGGACTCGATGGACGCGCTCGTGCGCACGCTCGCCGACGAGACGGGCGCCCCGGCACTGGCCGCCCACGTGATGGCGGGCGACTGCGCGGTCATCGGCGGCGCGCGCCCCGCGGGCGCCTCCTGGTCGGCCTGTCTCGGTCGGCCGGCCCTGACGCGCCACCTGGCCGACACCGGACTCGGCCTCGACGAACTCTTCCCCACCCCGCGCGTGGCGGCCGCCCACTGCGCCGCCTGGGCGGCGGCGGCCGGTCACGTGGCGGACCCGGGCGAGCTGGCGGACGTGCTGGCCGCGGACGCCGGGCCGGCGGGGGTGGAGGACCTCTTCCACGAACTGCTGGCGCGGCTCGGCATGGTGGCGCGCGTCGCCGTGACGTAGCCGGCGAGGCATCGAAAGGCGGACGGGGACGGCCGGGGCCGCCACCCCCCACAGGAGAGGCCCCGACCGCCGTCCGCTGCGAACCCTGGTGAGGTACGCACTTCCTACAGCGCCGGGAATCGAAAATTCGTCACAGCGGGGGGCCGGCTCGCGGGGACGCGTAGTATCACCCGCTCATGGTCTTTTCCCCGTGCCGGGAAGCGGCCGCGAACCCTGGGAGCCCGAACTGATGTATCCGTGCGGTCATTGCCGTGCCGCCGCCGTGGGCCCGGACGGCCGTTGCGCCGCCTGCGGGCTCCACCAGCAGGCGCCGGTGCCGTACCCGTACCCCGGTCCGTATCCCGGAGCGCCCGCGATGCCCGGTGTGCCCGGCATGCCGGGTTTCCCGCCGATCGGCGGGGGGGGCC
>KL569426.1:17561-23564 GCA_000715685.1 Streptomyces lilacinus | reverse complement strand
TGTGTATAAGAGACAGGGGTGGACCTGCGGCGCGGCGTGCGGATCGCGCTGAACGTGCTGCTGTGCGTGATGGTGCCCGTGCTCGTGCTGGGCATCGCGGCGATCGGCAAGGTCCGCAGCACCCTCGACGACATCCTCCGGCAGGGCGAGATCGGCTCCGGCGCGCTCCAGGCCCTCAACGACGCGGACGGCTTCTCGACGGGAGTCGGGATCCTCCACTTCGTCGTCCTCGCGGCCACCGCCACGCTGTGGGCCGTCTGGTTCCGGCGCGTGCGGCTCAACGCCGAGGTCTTCGCGCCCGGCACGCACCGCTTCGGCGTCGGCTGGGCCGCGGGCGCCTGGTTCACGCCCGCCGTCAACCTCTGGTTCCCCAAGCAGATCGCCAACGACATCTACCGCGCCAGCGTCCCGCCCGGCCAGAAGCCGCCCAAGGGCCTGCTCAACACGTGGTGGACGCTGTGGATCGCGTCGTTCGCGGTCCACCTCCTGGGCGTCGTCATGGACCGCATCGCCGCCGTGAAGCTGATGCACGTCGGCTACTTCGCCGACTGGGAGGAAGGTGCCCGCCTGTTGAAGAGCGCCCTCGTCGTCGAGGGACTCTCCTCGCTGCTCCTCCTCGCCGCCGCGCCCTTCGCCCTGCTGGTCGTCCGACAGCTGACCCGCCTGCAGGAGCAGCGGTTCCTGGCCGGCCCGCCCGCCCCCACCGTGCCGCCCTACGGCCCGCCGCAGAATCCTTTCGGCGCCGGTCCGGCGGCCTACTGAACCGCGAGTACGGCCCGTGGTGCAGGATGAGAGCGTGCAGGGGGACGACGCTGAGCTGACCGTCGCGGTGCGCGCGGCACAAGGTGGGGACGAAACGGCATTCCGGACGGTCTACCGGAGCGTGCATCCGCGCCTTCTCGGGTACGTGCGCACGCTGGTCGGCGAGGCCGACGCGGAGGACGTGACCTCGGAGGCGTGGCTGCAGATAGCCCGCGACCTCGAGCGGTTCACCGGCGACGCCGACCGCTTCCGCGGCTGGGCCGCCCGGATCGCCCGCAACCGCGCCCTCGACCACATACGGATGCGCGGCCGGCGCCCGGCCATCGGCGGCGACGAGAGCGAGCTCGCCGCCCGGCCCGCCGACGCGGACACCGCCGGGGAGGCCCTCGAGGCCCTCGGCACGGGGCGTACCCTCGCCCTCATCGCCCAGCTTCCGCAGGACCAGGCCGAGGCGGTGGTGCTGCGCGTGGTGGTCGGGCTCGACGCCAAGAGCGCCGCCGGGGTGCTGGGCAAGCGCCCCGGCGCGGTGCGCACCGCCGCGCACCGGGGTCTGCGACGGCTGGCCGAAATCGTGACGGCAGGGGCCGCGGCCGGTGGAGGAGCCGGCGGAGCGAACGCTTCTGCCGGTGTGACGCAATTGCGCGCGCGGACGCAGAAGGACATGTGATGGCGGACGACCACCGGTACGACCACGCCTGGCTGGATGACGACGCCGTGGAGCGGCTGTTGCGCGGCGCCCCCCTCGACGCCGGGGCCCCCGCGGACGCCCGGGCCACCGCCGAACGGCTCGACGCGGCGTTCCGCACTCTCACGGGCACGGACAACAGAGGAAGCGGCACGGACAGAGGAATCGGCAGAGACACCCCGACCGTCGGCGTGCCCGCCGCCTGTCTCTTATACACATAAGAGACAGCCTTCGCCGGCATGCGCGCGTTCCTGCAGCGCCCCGCGAAGGCGGCCCTCGCGCTGGCCCTGGCCGGCTGCGCGGTCGGCGGCGTCGCGGTCGCGGCCGGGGCGGGCGTGCTGCCCGGCCCGTTCGGCCGCGCGAGCCGCGAGCCGGCCCCCGCGACCGTGACCGCCGCCGACGGCGCCGGCGGCGCGACCGTCGCGCCCGGCCCCACGCGCGGCGCCACGCAGGGCCCCCGGTCCGACCGCCGCCCGGACGCCTCCGGCACCCCCGGGCGCGGCACCCGCACGCCCGGCGCCGCGGACTCCTCGGCGGCCGGCGCCCCCTCGGAGAGCCCGCGCCGCGGCGACAAGCCCGGCAAGGGCGCCACGGGCGAGCCGGGCGGCGACACCGGCGCGGTCGGCGAGGCGACCGACACCGGCCGCTCCCTGGTCGCCAAGCTCTGCCGGGACTTCCTGGCCAACGGCAAGCAGCGCGGCGGCGGCAAGGGCGTGGACGAGGAGGACCTGCGCGCCCTCGAGCGCTCGGCCGGCGGCTCCGCCGCCGTGCGCGCGTACTGCGAGCGCCTCCTGGCGGCCGACGGCAAGGGCGGCGGCTCCTCCGACGGCGGCGCGGACGGTGACGGATCGGACCTGGACGACCTCCTGCGCGGCGGCAAGACCACCAAGCCGCGCTCCCGCAGCCTGCCCCGCACCAGCGTTCCCGAGCCCCTGTCGACGACGGGTGTGACACTTTCGGAGCCCGCGACGCTGTAGGGAATGAGCCGACTGGTCATCGGCTGCGCAGGAGCCGGAGTTCCCCCCATTCAAGTCGGCTCCCGCGCACTGAGGCGCGGGCGGGGCTCTTCCCCCGGCCCTGCCCGCGCCCCCCTCCCTCCACCCGCGCCCGGTGCGTGGCGGCCCCGCCCGCACCCGCCCGGCCGCTACAGTCCGAAGGGGAGGCCCGGGCCCGGGACGCCCCCACCGCCCCGGCACCACCCGCCCGTCACCACGGCCTCCGAAGCGGACAGCGGGAGGCGTGCCCCATGACGACCCGATCGCGATCGACCGAATCCGGACTGCCCGTCGAGCCCGTCCACGGCCCCGACGACCTCATCGGCTGGGACCCCGCCGAGAAGCTCGGCGAGCCCGGCTCGTACCCCTACACGCGCGGGGTGTACCCCACGATGTACACCGGCCGCCCCTGGACCATGCGGCAGTACGCGGGCTTCGGCACCGCCGCCGAGTCCAACGCCCGCTACCGCGAGCTGATCGCCCAGGGCGGTCACGGCCTGTCCGTCGCCTTCGACCTGCCGACGCAGATGGGCCACGACTCCGACGCGCCCCTGGCGAGCGGCGAGGTCGGCAAGGTCGGCGTGGCCGTCGACTCGCTCGACGACATGCGGGTGCTCTTCGACGGCATCCCGCTCGGCGACGTCTCCACCTCGATGACCATCAACGCCCCGGCCGCGCTGCTGCTGTTGCTCTACCAGCTGGTGGCCGAGGAGCAGGGCGTGTCGGCCGAGCACCTCACCGGCACCGTGCAGAACGACGTCCTCAAGGAGTACATCGCGCGCGGGACGTACATCTTCCCGCCCAAGCCCTCCCTGCGCCTGACCGCCGACATCTTCCGCTACTGCCGGGCCGAGATGCCGCGCTGGAACACCATCTCCATCTCCGGCTACCACATGGCCGAGGCCGGCGCCTCGCCCGTGCAGGAGATCGCCTTCACCCTCGCCGACGGCATCGAGTACGTCCGCACCGCCGTGGCCGCCGGCATGGAGGTCGACGACTTCGCGCCCCGGCTGTCGTTCTTCTTCGTCTCGCGCACGACGCTGCTGGAGGAAGTGGCGAAGTTCCGCGCGGCACGGCGCATCTGGGCGCGGGTGATGCGCGAGGAGTTCGGCGCGCGCGACCCCAAGTCGTGGATGCTCCGCTTCCACACCCAGACCGCCGGCGTCCAGCTCACCGCCCAGCAGCCCGAGGTCAACCTCGTCCGGGTCGCCGTCCAGGGCCTGGCCGCCGTGCTCGGCGGCACCCAGTCCCTGCACACCAACTCCTTCGACGAGGCCATCGCCCTGCCCACCGAGAAGGCCGCCCGGCTCGCCCTGCGCACCCAGCAGGTGCTGGCGTACGAGACGGACGTGACCGCGACCGTCGACCCCTTCGCCGGCTCGTACGCGGTGGAGTCGATGACCGACGACGTGGAGATGGCCGCCCTCGAGCTGATGGACGAGGTCGAGGCGCTCGGCGGCGCCGTCGCCGCCATCGAGCAGGGCTTCCAGAAGAAGGAGATCGAGCGCAACGCCTACCGCATCGCCCGCGAGACCGAGGCCGGCGACCGCGTCGTGGTCGGCGTCAACCGCTTCCGGATCGAGGAGGAGGAGCCGTACGAACCGCTGCGCGTCGACCCGGAGATCGAGGCGCGCCAGCGGGAACGCCTCGCCCGGCTGCGCGCGGAGCGCGACGGGCGCGCGGTGGAGGCCGCCCTCGGCACGCTGCGCAAGGCGGCGCAGAGCCCGTCGGAGAACGTGCTCTACCCGATGCGGGAGGCGCTGCGGGCCCGGGCGACGGTGGGGGAGGTGTGCGGGGCGCTGCGCGAGGTGTGGGGGACGCATGTACCGTCGGAGGCGTTCTGACGGACGTCCGGGTGCCGGTCCGACGCCGGCCGGAAGTGAGCGACACTGGTGAAATGTCCTCTCCCCGCCGCACCTGTCCCGTCTGCGCCCGCGAGATCGCCGTGGTCGGCGGCCGCTTCGCCCGCCACGACCCGCCGGGCCGCCGCGTCGTCACGTACGAGCTGATCTCCTGCCCGGGCTCCCGGCGTTCGGCACCCCTGCTGGCGACGGAGCCGCGGCTCTTCGACCCGGAGGAGCCGCCGATGGACGGACAGCAGCAGCTCTTCTGATGAGATCTAGCGGCAGAGGACGTCGCCGGCCGGACGGCGCCCGGTGACGAGGAATTCGCTGACCGTGCGATCCGCGCAGGCGCTGCCGCGGGCCTTGTTGCCGGAGAGGTACGCGCCGTGGCCGCCGGCGTCGACCGCGACCATGCGGGCCCGCCCGCCCAGCGCCTCCCGCATCTTCAGCGCGGCGCGGTACGGGGTGGCGGGGTCGCGGAGGTTCTGCACCATGAGGACGTTGGACGGGCCCTCGGACGTGATGCGGGTCGGCTTCTCCTCGGGGGCGTTCTTCCAGAAGGCGCACGGCGTCACGTTGACGGGCATGCCGGCCGTGAGCGGGTACCGCGCCCGGTCCTCGGCCACCGCGCGGGCGTAGGAGGGCACCGAGCGCGGCCAGCGGACGTCGTTGCAGATGACGGCGACGGAGAGGGTGGCATCGGCGGACGGCAGGACCACGGGCTCGGCGACGACCGGCGTGTCACCGGCGGCACGCGCCGAGACGATCAGCTTGGCGAGCTTCTCGAAGGCCCCGTCGTCGTAGAGGGCCCGGAACATCTCCTCGCGCAGCCGGTTGCCGGTGAGCAGCGGCTTGCCGTCCGCCCGCTCGGGCACGCCGTCCAGCTTCCGTGCGAGGGCGAGGACCATCGGCCTTACGTCCTCGGGGCGTTCGGCGAGCCGGAGCCCCTGCTTCTCGCGCTCCGGGGCCGCGGCCCACGCCGCGAAGTCGCCGAAGCGCTCGTCCATGGCCGCCGACATGTTCGCCAGCCAGCCCCGCGCGACCCGGGACGGGTCCGGGTCGTCGGTGCTGTCGAGGAGCACACGGTCGGTGCGCGCCGGGTACTTCTGCGCGTACACGGCACTCACGTACGTCCCGTACGACGTGCCCCACACCGACAGCTTCTCCTCGCCGAGGGCCTGGCGGAGGCGGTCGATGTCGCGGGCCTCGTTGGCGGTGGTCAGCGAGCGCAGCAGCGCGCCGCCGTTGCGCGCGCAGGCCTCGGCGATGCGGCGGGCCCGGGCGACGTTGGCGTCGATGTTCCCGTCGGGCGCGGGCCAGGCGTGCAGGTGGGCGAGCTCGCGGTCGTCCTCGGCCGGCCCGCAGTCGGCCCGCGTGCTGTCGCCGACGCCGCGCGGGTCGAAGCTGACGAGGTCGTACGCCCCGCCCGTCGCCGTCCGCAGCTGCTCGCCCTTCCTGGCGAGCTTCTCCTTGCCGGAGTTGCCGGGCCCGCCGGGGACGACGAGCAGGGTGCCGCGTCTGCGCTCCGGGTGGTCGCTGCGCAGGCGGGAGACGGCGACGGTGACCCGGGGGCCGCTGGGGTCGCGGTAGTCGAGGGGTACGGAGAGGTCGGCGCACTCGGCGGGGCCGCTCGCACAGGGCTTCCAGGCCAGGGCGGGCGACGACCCGGCGCCGGCCGCCTGCGCCTGGAGCGGCGCGGTGAGCGTGGCAGCGACGG
>KL569426.1:16211-17289 GCA_000715685.1 Streptomyces lilacinus | reverse complement strand
GGCGAGGGCGATCAGGAGGGGCGTGCGGTGTCGGTGTGTCATGCCGTCAAGCCTCGTCGGCCGCAAGGACGTTGACCATCGGGCATGTCCCCCAAGGGGGGGTGGGGCTGGCCCCACCCCCTCGCGTCCGGGGTGCGTCAGTCCGCGACGCGGCCCTCCAGGCCCGCCGGCAGCTCCCCGGTGTGTATGACGCCCAGCCGCTGCGTCGCACGCGTCAGGGCGACGTACAGGTCGCTCACCCCGAACTCCGCCGGCTCCGCCACGATCACCGTGTCGAACTCCAGGCCCTTGGCCTGCCGCGGGTCGAGCAGCACCACCGGGCTCGTCAGGTCCGGCGCCGGCCCCCAGGAGGCGGTGGGGAGCGCGGCGGACAGAGCGGCGAGGCGATCGCGCGGCGCGACGACCGCCAGCCGCCCGTCCGCGCGCGTCTCCCGGGCCACCGCGTCGGCGACGGCGCGCGGCAGGTCGTCGGTGCGGCGGGCCCACGGGCGCACGCCCGTGGAGCGGACCGAGCGCGGCGGCTCGAAGGAGGCGTGCGCCGTCGCCGAGGCACGCACGACCGCGGCCGCGACCTCCATGATCTCCGCCGGGGTGCGGTAGTTGACGCCGAGCCGGACGTGCTCCCAGCGGTCGCCGACGTACGCCGGCAGGATCGACTCCCACGCGCCGCACCCGCCCGGCTCCGCGGTCTGCGCCGGGTCGCCGACCAGCGTCATCGAGCGGGTCGGGCAACGGCGCATCAGCAGCCGCCACGCCATCGCGGACAGCTCCTGCGCCTCGTCGACGATGACGTGCCCGAACGCCCACGTCCGGTCGGCGGCGGCCCGCTCGGCCGCGCTGCGGTGGTCGGCCTCCTCGTGCCGCTCCGCGAGGCGCTCGGCGTCCACCAGGTCGTGGGCGGCCAGCACCTCCGAGTCGTCGTCCTCCCGGTCCTCGAACTCCTGCGTGCGCGAGCCGTACGAGAGGTCGAGCACGCCCTGCGCGTACGCGATCCGCTCCTGGCGCTCGGCCTCGGCGGCCGCGCGGGCCGCCGAGTCGTCCTCGCCGAGGAGCTCGGCGGCCTCGTCGAGCAGTGGCA